>CAYNLM010000084.1:0-17728 GCA_964398045.1 uncultured Nitrospira sp.
CCTCCTCGACAATGCAGGCACCCTCGACCTCTTCAGTCGGAAGCTCCATCCGCTGGGCGCGTGACAGGGCCAGGATGTCCGCCATGAGCCGGTCCATTCTCTGCGCCCCGCGGACGACGCGTCTCAGAAAGTCTTTTCCTTTTTCATCGAGGCGGTCGGCATAGCGGTCGTGAACCATGCGCGAGAAGTTTTCGATGGAGCGGAGCGGCTCCCGCAAATCGTGTGATGTGACATAGAGGAGCGTTTCGAGATCGCGCGTCTTTTGTGACAGCTCCGCGGTGCGTTCTTCCACGCGTTGTTCCAGTTCGGCATGCGCGCGATGCAGCGCCTCCTCGGCCCGCTTGCGCTCAGTAATGTCGCGGACGATCTTGGATGTGCCGACCGTGTGTCGCGCTGCATCCTTGACAGGGGAGACGGTGATGGATACTTCCACCGGTGTGCCGTCTTTGCGTAGGCGGATGGTTTCCAGATACTCTGTCCGTCCGCCTTGCCTGATCCGCTCAAACATTCCGGTTTCCTGCGGCAGACGATCCGGGGGAATGAGCAGAGTGATCGGCCGGCCGACCATCTCGTCCGCGCGGTAGGAAAAGAGCTGCTCAGCCCCGCGATTCCACGTCACGACCACGCCGTTCAAATCCTGGCTGATGATTGCGTCGTCGGAGGATTCCACGATTGCAGCGAGTTGCGCGGTGGCTCTTTCCGCCTTCTTGTGCTCGGTGACGTCCCGCGCAATGGCATACATCAGCCCGTCCGGCTGAGCGACGGATTTCCAAGACAATACGCGCCAAGACCCATCCTTATGCCGATACCGGTTTTCAAACTGAAGAACCGGTTCGCCGTTGGCGACTTGTCGTTCGACCTCCCGAAGCGTGGCGGCATGGTCGTCGGGGTGCACGAATTCAATAAAGGGTCGGTTCACCATCTCTTCGACGCTCCAGCCCAGCGTCCGGGTGAATGCGGGGCTGACTCGTTTGAAATAGCCATCGGACTTTGCGATGCACAGCATATCCAGTGAGAGGGAGAAGAAGCGGTCCATTTCTTCTTCGGCCTGTTTGCGGGCATCCAGTTCCGTTCGTAGTTGGCGATTGACCTGTTGAATTTGCTGAGCCCGGCGGACAATTTCCGCCTCCATTTCACCGGCCTGCGTGCGAAGTTCCTCGGCGATCCGGTGTTGCTCTGTCCCCGCTTGCTTGAGACGAACGAACTCCGTGACGTCCTCTACCCGGTGGATGATGTATGCAACTTCCCCCTTGTCCCCGAAGACCGGTGTATTGACCGGGCTCCAATACCGCTCTTCAAATCCACCTCCCTCCGATTCAGGGCGGCGGATATCGTACTTTTGGACGGCCATGACATCGGCCGTTCGCTGCTCCAGAACCCTGGTGAGGGACGCCCTTAGATTGGAGACGCCGGTCGCCGTTGAGTCATTGGGATTATCGGGAAACACATGAAAGAGGTGTTGTCCAATAATCTGCTTGCGCTTCGTCATCGTAGCCTGCAGATAGCCGTCGCTCACGGCCACGATGATTAATTCCGGACTCAGGACCAGATAGGCTCCAGGTGCCGACTCAAAGAGCACTTTGAAATCAGGCTGCGGAAGAAGGGCCGATGATTCGATCATTGAGACATTCTCATTGTGATGGTGATGGCTCCATTCATCTCATCGGTTACGGAAGCAAGAGTGGTAAGGACCTTTCCGTCTTCACAACATAAGAAAACCCTTTCTGGAATTGAGCATACTGATTGCAAATACAACTACAAACGTTTTCACATTTTCGCTTTCCATAACGGGCTAGTGATTCTACTGGCCCTTCAAAGTCATGATGGACGCTCATCCTCCGGCGCTCTGCAAAAGAGTGTCTCGTTGAACAGCTCGTAAACTCTGGGTTCCAGACAACCGCCTAGGACCGGTAAGCTGCGGGCCGCGTAGCGACACCGAGGAACTCGTGCGCAGTGAAACGGAGGCATGCAGAAGCGTGATTCTTTCGACGTGCGGCGGCCGTTTATTGCCAGGAAACTACTGACATCTGGTTCGGCGAGCAATTATGGAGCAGGATCTGGGCTAACGCCGGGAAAGTGTCCAATGACAATTCATTGGACAGGATAATATGGATTTCGCAAAATCCATGGAAGTCAATTTCAGCGGCATTTCAATAACTTGCACGATCTTTCACTCTCAGCTCTAGGTCTAGGTGAACTAAACGATTCTATCTAGGGTCGCAAGCGAGAAGTGTGAGTCTGGCGGGAAGCGCATCGATAAACACCGGGTTCTTCGGCAGAACGACATCAGGCTTCGATCAATGCGGCCCGCCGTACTCTTGGTGCGCCAGCCTTGCGGGCTTGCCACAGGTCATAGGCGGCCTGCTGTGCCACCCACAAATCGGCACGGCCTCCGTGTTTCACGCCGAGCCATCCTTCTAATCGCAGGGCCATTTCCGAAGAGATCGCTGCGCGGCCATTCAAGACGCGCGACAATGCGGCACGGGTCACACCCAGTTGCGCCGCGGCTTGCGTCACGTTCAAGCCCAAGGCAGGCAAAATATCCTCCCTCAACGTTTCGCCTGGGTGCGGCGGATTATGCATTCGGCTCATGTCGTATTCCTCCTAGTGATAATCTTGGTAATCGATGAGGACGGCGTCTTCGCCATCGAAGCCAAAGGTCAGTCGCCAATTCCCGCTCACTGAAACCGCATACCGGCCTGCAAGATTACCGGCCAAGGCATGCAGCCCCCATCCCGGCACGTTCATATCCGCCGCCGTTTTGGCCAGGTCAAGCCGAGCCAGTTGCCGTTTGAGCCGAGCCGCATGGTGTGGCTGGATGCCTGCCTTGCTGCCAGTTTCAAAAAAAGCTTGCAGCCCCTTATGCCGGAACGTCTTAATCACACGATGAAACTGTATAGCGTAGCGTTTCGCATGTCAACACCATACGTGGCAAACCTTGGCTATCACAAATACTTGCCGAGGAAGTGTAACGCCTCTCAAAGGTGAATAAAACGCTGCATAACTCGGGCGGACAAACGGGCCAATATTCACAAATGGCAATACTTTTATCCAACAGCCAGCAAGGCAGACACCACCGTAACCGTTCCCTGACCGGCTCAGCCCCTGAGGCGTCCGATAAGAGATGACCTTGTACGCAGGAGTAGATTTAGACACATCCATGTCGACACACTAACACGGTCACAGGCTACACAGCAGTGAAGTACTGAGCCAGCCACAGGCCCTCGCCTCAAAAAACCACAATTTCCCCAACAAACTGGCGTTTTTTCATCCACTGGTGGGTTCTGTGGAAGTGGCAAAATTCGTAAGCGCTTGATTTGGTGAGCCGGCTGGGACTCGAACCCAGGGCCCTCGCCTTAACTTAAAAGGACGATGCACACACTCAGCGGCGAGGAGTGTATTAGAAGGCTTCCTAGGCCTCTTTCTTAGTTAATCAAGCCGTAACATTGCGGGTGTATGGTGAGCTACCTGAAGCGAGGTGTCGACATGGCCGGTCAGGGGACAAAGAAAATTTTGATCGTCGAAGACGAAGCTGACATCGCCAGCCTCATCAAGCTATACCTGGAGAAAGAAGGCTACCATACAGCTCTCGCGAAAACAGGCGGGGAAGGTTTGAAGAGTCTGTCGTCCGAACGCCCGGACATGGTTATCCTTGATCTCATGTTACCTGAAATGGATGGCCTGGAACTGTGCAAGAAGATACGCAACAAGGCGGACACCGCGTTCCTTCCCATCATCATGCTGACCGCCAAGGCTGACGAATCCGACACTATCGTGGGTCTTGAACTCGGCGCCGACGATTACATCACGAAACCGTTCAGCCCCAAGGCGCTCGTCGCCAGAATGAAGGCTCTCTTCCGCCGTCTGGAACGGCAGCGCGAAGAAAGACAATCCTCGTACCACTATGGCCCTCTGATACTCGATTTGGCTCGTCACGAAGTGACGATGGGGGGACGCGAAGTGCCTCTCACGGCCAAGGAATTCGGTCTACTCGAAAATTTTTTACGTCATCCGGGGCGTGTATTGACCCGCGATGTGCTGCTGAATGCCGTATGGGGCTACGACTATTATGGAACGACGCGGACAGTCGACGTCCATGTCCGTCGACTCAAACTCAAGCTGCCGTTGCTGAACGACGCGATCGCTTCCGTCAAATCGTTGGGCTATAAGTTGCTGGATCCGGAAACGGCGCAGCAGAGCATGAACGGCGGCTTTAAGAAATCAGGCGGGGCTGCGCGCGGGCATTGATTCGGATGCGTTTGACCGCTGAGTCGGCTGCAGCTGTCCCAACGTCGGCTGAGTCGGCACATCAGTTTGGTTTTTGAGTAACGGCTGTATACTCGCCCGTAATTCCCCCTGAATATCCTCCGGCGGCTTTCGAGCATCGATGACCTGGAACTGGAACTCCTCGGCCATCTGATCGAATTCTTTGATGAGGAGCGACTGGTACTTTTTAAAACTGTCATAGAGATCCGCTCCCAATCGCAAGTCCATTCCCGATTCCCAATAATTCATTCCATTGGTCTCGATCACCCGCAGGGCCAGCGTTTCGACATCGATCCGGAGATAGCAAACCAGATCGGGAACCAACGCAAATCCGAACACGTCTCGGATCCACTGACGATCTCCTCCGCTCCTGACAAAATCTCGGGCGAACGCCGTATAGATGTAACGGTCGGCCAGGACAATAAACCCCGAACGCAGAGCGGGAATGATTTGATGCTCTAACCTATCCGCGAAGTCGGTCGCGTACAGCAAACTGAGGGACCAGCGATCCAGGATGTTACCGGCTTTGGCCATTTCAATCGTCTTAGACATTAAATTAGACCGGGTCCAGCCCGTGGTGATGACCCCATAGCCTTGCACCTCCAGCCATTCCTGCAGAAACTCGATATGTGTGGATCGGCCGACGCCATCCGTGCCCTCAATGGCGATGAGTTTGCCTTTGAGATCACTCGGATTTAGGTACGTCAAACCGTCGCCAAAATACTGTGCGTCGACCATGGGTGCCCCGTTTGGGTTTGTAGTCTTTCAGCGCCTCTGCCACCAGGGCGCGCATCTCATTCTGTTGCGCTTCAATCTCCTTCGTCGCATCCATCGTGATCAGACCATATTCATCGACGATTTTGTCGTACTGACTGAGAATGCGCGATTGAAAGATTCGGAAGCTCTCTGTCAGGTCCTGGCTCAAATTCATGTCCATGCCGGCCTCGTAGTACTTGAACTGTCCCCGGGTCCCGCCAAGCAGGCGGGAAATCGCCACATCGATCGGCACCTTAAAATAGAACGCCATATCCGGACGCACCGCGAAATTGTACAGCTTCCTCACCCACTGCGGAGACACCCCGCGCACGACATCCCGCGCAAACGCGGTGTACATGTAGCGGTCCGCCAACACCAGCATCCCCGCTTTCAGCGGCGGCATGATCTCATGGTACAGTCGGCTGGCAAAATCGGTCGCATGGAGAAGACTGAACGTCGTCGGAGTCAAGCTCTTGGTCTTTTTACCGCGTTTGGTCGTTTCACGAACCAGTTGAGACGAATTCCACTCTGTGAAGAAGACCTTATGGCCCTGCGACTCGAGCCACTTATGTAAGAGCAATAATTGCGTGCTTTTCCCCGAGCCGTCGATGCCTTCCACAATGATCAATTTCCCCGGATAAGCATGAGGGACGGCGCCGAGGTGCGACAGATCTGTCATCTCTTGCCATCCTCTTGCGCGGTTACACGGACTGCGACAGGACGGCGGAACACCTGCTCAAGCAGATCTGCGCGGCCTTTCGCGGCCCAGGTCTCTATCTCAGCATCACCCGAGATCCGCAGCAAGACGGTCATGACCTTGCCGCTCTTCACATCCAAGGTCTCGACGACAGAAAAATGTGTCCGGTCCAACGCGTCGGCGACCCGGAGAAATGCCGAAAGGATCCGGACAGTTCGCCTGTGCTTGAGAGACAGCCCTTCGTAGGGGCCGTGTTTGGTATTGGGAAGAGCGCGCCGATGATAGCGGGCGATGTTTCCGATGATTTCGATTTCATCCGCCGAGAACCCGGCCACATCGCTGTGTTTGATCACATAATAGGTGTGCTTGTGATGCTGCCTCGCATTGATCAGGTACCCCACATCATGGAGCATGGCCGCATATTCGAGCCACTCACGTTCAACGCTGCCCAAACCGTGAAGCCGCTTCGTCTGATCGAAGAGACGCAGCGCCAAACCGGCGACATGCAGCGAATGGACCTCGGGGGCATGGCACCGTCGTATCAGCGAGAGCACGCTCCGCCGGCGCACATCCGGAATATCCCGCTCAGCCTGGATCCTATCCCGGTGCCGGGCGACAAAGTCGAAGATCACCCCCTCACGAATGGCCTTGTCACACACCGTCAACTCGTCGGCATGCGCCAATTCCAATAGACGGCGCAGCACCGTGGCTGCCGGCAATAACGTATCGACACGCTTGGGATCGAGGCCGGGTATCGCCAGCCGAGCCCGGGTCGTCGATCCCGCCAGCACGGTTTCGAATTCGGCCACCTCTTTTTGACTGACCGTGGCGAGATTGAGTTGCGGCAGCGGACTGCCCGTGCGTCGGAGATGGATGATCTCGGCCAGATTGCCGGCCATTCCTGAGGTCGCAATCACGGAGGCGAATTGCTTGACCTTGCACTTGTCGAGCGCCGCCCTCAATTGCCGCGTCACATCCTCCTCGAGCTGCTGAAGCATGGCCGTGCTCGGAGGAGCTTTCTTCAGGTATTGATCAACGAGACGGATCGCCCCGAGCTTAAGACTCTTGGCAAAGAGGAGTGCGTGCCGGGTGCCGACCATCACTTCGACGGAACCTCCGCCGACGTCGACGACCAACACCGGATCATCGGTCAACGCGATGCCGTGTTGGACACCCAAAAAAATCAGGCGGGCTTCTTCGATGCCGCTGATGACCCGGACGGCCAGGCCGGTCTGCTCGGCGACGACTCCAATGAAGGCGCCGCCGTTACGCGCCTCGCGCACGGCGCTGGTGGCGACCGCTTCGATATGGTCAAAGCCCTTGTTCCGCGCTAAGGTGACCAGTGTTCGGATCACCTCAAGCGCTCGGGACATGGCCGCATCAGAAAGGCACCGGCTTGCAAAGGCGCCGTTTCCGAGCCGGCACATGTCCTTATACCGGTCGACGATCTGATAGCTGCCGTCCGGTTGGATCTCCGCCAACACCATGTGGATGGAGTTGGTGCCGATGTCGATGACGGCGAGTTTGGACACGAGCGCCTCTTGGCCGGGTCTTCATCCCGGGATCGCCCGGCAGGGGGATTATCCCAGGGGCAATTCAAAGCAGAAAGCGGACAGGAAACGATAGTGAACGCAGTGCTGGCTGTCAAGGTTGGAGATATTAAGATTGTGTTACACGTTCACATGGTCATCATGACGTGCCCGCACGGAGCCTAAGGAGACGCATGCCTGAAAGAATTAACGGCGCGCCTTGACCGACCTGGGCCGGCAAGCCATCGTACAGCATCTCGCGGACCACCCAACGCCCACCGTTCACGTTGCCTCTCCAGTCGTTCCCCACCTTATCCGCCGCTTGATTTCCTCTCATCGACCCCGCATGATTCAGTGACCCATCGCCGCGTGTAATCATGTTACGACGCCTGATACGCCGCTTCCTCTTCCCAAGCTGCCTCCTTACTATTCTCCTGTCATGTGCCCACGAGCCGCGAGTGGAGGAATTTGAATCCGGTATCGGGCGCCTCACACAGCATGAATTACGCGGCCAATTCGGCGACCCGCAACGGCTGAAGCGAACTGCGAGGGGAACCGAGGCCTGGGACTACGAATTCCTGGCAGGGGGCTCCCGATGTGTGGGATACCGGGTGTTCTTTGATGAGGACCAGCGATCGACGCACTGGGAGCCACGACCATGCCCATCTGCTCAGTAGCAGCTGAGGTCCTCAATGTTGGTCACGCGCGCACCCTCCTCCCACTGCGGCACACATGACCGAAGAACGATGATGATGGGCCGCCGAAATCACCTGCGCATTTGCAGTCCGTTTGTCTTCTGTTAACTCTTTAACCCTCCTGAGAACCCCCTTCCACCGCCTGTTACACAGAATTGATCGAGCGGTGAGGAAGCGTGCATGGTGCTGCGCTACCATGACTGCAACTAGGAGCTGCCATGGCACAGACCACATCATCTCGACCCACCGCGCACGAAGAGCCCGGTGAGCGGACCACCGCGCAACAGCCGAGCAATCCGGCGCAACGCGCGATGCTTTGGACCGAGTTGACCCGACAACGGGCCTCGCTGTTGACGCGTGCGGACGTTTCGCTGATGCCCGATGAGGAACCGGAGATATGCACGGATCTTGCCGATCAGGCCTCGATCGATTTTGAGCAGGATCTCGCGATGCAGGTGAAGACCAGGACATTCGACAAGCTGCGCCGCATAGAGCGCGCGCTTCAACTCATGCGGACGAGCCGTTACGGACGGTGCCGGCATTGCGGTCAAGACATTCCCTACGAGCGGCTGAGAGTCCAACCTGACGCGCTCTTTTGTGTCCCTTGTCTGACCATCGTCGAACGCAAAGAAGCCGGCCATTAGATGGAAGTTCCCTGCGCATCGGAAGTCAGCTGCCCCCGCTACCGGCACCTGACTCCCCGCGCTTGTCCCTCTCTGCCAGGGGGAGGGACAAGCCCCTGGCTTATTTCACAACGGCAGCCACGATCATGACGACAACCGACACCAGCTCGCATATTCTCACCATCGACATCGAGGAACACTTCCAGGCCTCGCGGTTCGATTCGCCGATCCGGCGACGACATTGGGCTTCCTTTCAAAGCCGCGTTCATGCGAGCGTCGAACGAATCCTGGAATTGCTGGCGCGCCACTCGACCAGGGCCACATTTTTCGTGCTGGGCTGGCTGGCTGAGCAGCACCCGTCCCTCATCCGCGCTGTCGCAACGGCCGGCCACGAAGTGGCCTGCCTCGGCTACGGCCACGAGCTCGTAGCAGCCCAGACGCCGGATCTGTTCCGAAACGATATTCGGCGCGCGAAACTGCTTCTGGAGGACCTGATCGGACAACCGGTATGGGGGTTTCGAGCCCCGAGTTTCAGCATTACTCCGGACATCCCCTGGGCTCTGCCGATCGTCGCAGAAGCAGGATTCCTCTACGACAGCAGCATGCTCCGCATCGGTCTAGACTCGGGCGACTGCCGTCAGGAAGGTGAGCGAATTCATCGGCTTCATCTGGAGCACCATGATTCGTTGTGGGAGATCCCCCCGTCAATATTCAACATGATGGGGTTTCGTGTGCCGATTGGAGGCGGCGGGTACCTCCGCGCGTTGAGCTATCCGGTTTTGCACGCTCTGTTTTCACAGATAGAAGGGCTGGGCAAACCCATCGTGCTCTACATGAGAGCGTGGGAATTGGACGTGGATCAGCCGCGCATGAGCGGCACGCTTCTCGCCGAATTCCGACACTATCTGAATCTTGACAAAATGGAGTCTCGGCTCCACCACCTGCTCACCGACTTCCATTTTGGACCGGTGCGCGATGCGGTCGGGCCGATTCGAGACCGCATCCTTCCGGCGTCCACAGTCGGTGACGCGTCGCTGACAACGTCATCCAGTCGTGCTCTTCCAGCCGCCGTGTAACAAGGAGGATCTATGCAGTGCACGCGCTGTGCCGGGTTGAGGATTCCTGAAATCCTGAGCGAAGGAGGAATCAGGGTGTTGGCCCTGCGGTGCATCCACTGTGGCGATGTCGTCGACCGCGTGATCGTTCGGAACCGCCAACCCCGCCGGTATCCGCAACCAAGTCGAGTTCGTACGCCCATTTACGGAATCGATCGGTGGAAGAAAAACCGTCCCACGCTGGTCTAGTCCAAGACGGTGAGGGCATCGAGCCCGAACGCCGCCAGCCGGAGAGAACTCCGTTCCCGATTGCTTAGGATCGAGGATTTTAAGCCGTCTGGCAGGGAACGTACGCTGTCCGAATCTGATCCTTCGCGCCTTCCGGCCCCCTCACCTGCAACCAAAACGCCCCGCCGTTCGACTCGACGATGAACATGAAGCTCAGCTGAGGCGAGTGCTCGCCTTCGAAGAGAAGATAATCCGCGATACGTCTCGCCAGCAGGTCCGATCGCTTGAATCTGAACGCATAGCCGTCCTCAATTTCCTGAACCTCCGCCACATGCTTAAAAAGGCCTGCAACCAACATCTGTCTGCGGAGCGCAAGCGCGCGGTCGAGTAGCGGCGTCACGAGAGGTTGCTCTGGCTGAACGTCCATGGTCTCAATGCGTGCGCGCCGCCTATTCCGGCGCACACGCCATTGGAACCGCACGGAAAGTGTGCGGTTCACGGTCGCTATCGCTCGAACCGATTCGGAATCTTGAACCCGGTGATCTTGATCAGATCATCCGTCCGATAGTCATCAACCAAGGGCATGTTTGCGTCATTTGAGTGTTGAATCGATAGATAAGCGGTCTGGCCGTTCACGGTAAACTTGAATCCGGTCGGCTCAGCGGAACTATCCTTGACGGAGAGGACTTTCACGCAGCCGTCGCTCTTGATGTCGCGATCGGTTCCGTCCGGAAGACAGGCGAAGATGTCGCCGTTGGCATTGTCTTCGATCACGTAGACGTTGCCCGTCAGAGGCTGGAACTCGATGTTGTCGTGTTGATTCATGTCCATATCGCCTTCCAGCAGGCGGTTGGCGACCACGGTCCGTTGGGAGGAATCGGCAACCAGCGGAGCGCTGTCCACGGCGCAGACCAGTTCGCCGTACATCTGCGCGCCCCGACTCTGTGTGTCCATCCAACACAGGCGGACACCGCCATTCGCATCCCGGTACATCGGATCGATCTCGAGATCCTCGGGCCGATAGTAGCCGGTCGCGCCCACTCGGTCGGCGTCGGCGCGGGCGTTCGGCGCGCTGACGGGCAGCCACGTTCCGTTTCCGACTTCACACCCTTGGCCGAACTGCTGCCGATCGTTCCGGCAAGAGACCTGCATTGCGTACAGATTTCCCGCCACGAACGGTGAGTCCGACAGTTGGCTGATCGGACCGTTCGCAGTCCGTGGATTCGCGGGAATGAACTTGAAAATGGCGCCGCCGTCGGAATCCGGAGATGTCGTTCCGGGACGGAGTTCGTCGCCGGCATAGACCACGCCACTGGGTAGGATCCCGATCCCTTCCCAGGCGAAGGTGCCCAGCGCCGGACGTCTAACGACCTTCGTGGAGGGCAACCCGTTTTCATCAACCACCGTACCGTTGACCCGATCGAGGATGGTGTGATTGTTCACCATCAACGGATCGATAATCTCATAGGCGCTACCGGCGCTGTTCTCTTCGGTCGCCAAAATGGTGCCCCATGGCGTCCGGCGAAGGCCGTCGCACCCCGCAGTGCCGCGAAGAATCGTATCGACTTGGCCCGTGCGGAGAGTAAGGCGCTGGACGCCGGGCGTCCACTTCTTCACCAGCCCGCCCGGCAGAAACAATTCCTGCCCCGCCGCATTCTTCAGCACGGAAGGATTGAATTCCTCGATGCACCAGATCTGATGGGTCGGATGTTCATCATCCGGCCAGAACGCAAATTGATCCGCATTGTTCGCGATCGTGCGCGAGAGATATTCGACCTTCAAGCTGTCGGCGACCAGCACTTGATCCTCCGCCCGCTGCGTCGGTGTCCGGTAGGCGCCGGTGGTGGCCGGAGCCGAGGCCTCCAACGGCCCCTGAATCCCGAACCAATGCATGGAACTTCGCTTCAACCGCTGCTCGACTCGCGCGCCGTAATCATGCGCATCTTCGTCGTCCGCGTGCGCCGGCAGCGCCGGCAACACGAGCATCGCGGCGGCCAGCGACGCCTTCGCCGCCGACAACCCCCATTTGGCCATGCGCTTTCTGATTTTTGTCATTATCGTCTCCTTCTCGCATTTCCTCACTGCTCCGGATGACACCAGCAGCAGCGAGCATGCCGTTATACGTGTGGACATTCCGATCCGACCGGACAGACTGTGTTGACATGACGTTGCCATTGCCGCCCCTCCTCCGTTTGCATGCGTGAACGGTTGCGGAGCCACCGGCGTATTGCGTCGAGGCCAAATTCGAGGGCGACGCGAAAGAAGCTGCAGTCTTCTCTCTCCGCCTCAGAGTCGGCACTCTCGCATGAGACACTCTTGCAGGAATCCATTACGCCATGATCTGTACATTCTCAAAAACCCGTAACGGTCTCGTTAAGAGGAAGGCGGTCGAGATCAGAGAAGCGGAGGAATGAACAAGACGTAGCAGCGGTTACATCTGCAGGAAGCGAGGAAGCAGGCGGCTTTCGCAGGCTACGACGACATGATGGCCGCGCCTCTCAAATCACCTGCATGCGCGCATGGTAGAATATATCGGCGGCGTGGATGCCATTGCCGTATCGTTCCTTCCGATGGGCGGCGATGAGAGGCACGCGGCGCGAGCGGAGAGACCTGCGATGGATATCTTGTCCTCACGACTCCTCTTTTCTCAGTCGCTCGCGTGCGTTGCGACGGTGTCGCTTCTGTCGGCGATCAGTTGCGTGAGCGGTCATCCAAGCTGGATTCATGTCGGCACGACCACCAAGGCTGAGGTGATCGAACGGTACGGCGACCCGGACCTGGTGCGCGTCTCACCGGAAGGGGAAATCGCGACCTACCGGCCGGCCTCCCGACAGCCTTCGCCTCCGCTGGAAGTGCCCGTGGCTCAGGCCGGGCCCTCCGGCCTCACCACCACCACGCTGCAACCGATCAACCGGGGACTGGGAGTTAAGAATGTCGCCGCAGGCGTGGAGGAACGGCCGCGGCAGGAGATCCACATTCGATACGATAGGGAGGGCATCGTGCGGGAAGTGCGGCAATGACAGCGGTTGGAATGGATGCAATCTGCCGGTGCGCGTGGATGGAAGAAATGGTGGCCACGGAGAGACTACGAATTAACAGAAGCTTGACATAAGCTTAATTGAGTCCGCCGACGGTTCCTTGTACCTTCTGGCGTCGCCCGAACCAGCCAGGAGGCATCCATGATCCCCTCATCGAACGATTGCTCCATCGAACTGCACGTGCCCTACGCAGAGACTGAACAGGAGTTCCTCCGGCTCGCCGTGCAGGCCGCGGTAAGAAGCTATCGCGAAAGACATAAGTGTACTCAGTCATCGCCAGCAACGCATCAAGACGCATGTGTTATTCCGGAAAGCGCCTGATTGTTTTACTCACTGCTTTGGAGAAATACCGAATTTAATTTAGAGGGGTCGCTGTTCTTAATCTTGCAGCTTTCTTATCCATTGAAGTCGTGCTCGAATCAGCGGTCCTGGTGGGTGAGTTGAATAGACGATAGTTGCAGCAATAGTTTCTCCGAGAACCGAAGGTCTTCGCCTCAGGCCAATCGTCGACGTCTCAACGCCAGTGTGACGAAACCCAGCCCGGTCGCGAACAACGGAACCGCCGCCGGTAGAGGCACGGGAGCGACGGCGGTACTCACGACCATTCCGGATGAGCCGGAGATGGCACCGGTGGGGGTCACCAAGACCTGCCCAAAAATCGTTCCTCCCGTCAGGCTCACTGTGCTTGAACGGAGCGTGATCCTTCCGGCTTCAATCCCAGCTTCCGGTGCGATGATGAGCCTGTCAGTGCTAATAAGATACTGAGGAAGGCGATGTGGAGCCAGTTCGACCGCTCCATAAACGACGCATCTGATGGAAGGTTCATCTTGCCGTAATGCGGGCTCCGTATACTGATGGCGGGACAGACATCAGTATACGGAGCCTCCTCTGATCAACGGACGACACATGCGGTGCGCCATCGGACTCGGTGTGCTCCCGTTTGTTTTGTACGGCTGCGCCGCCACCGCGCTGCGCACAGATCCGGCCGATGCTCCTCCCGATCAAGCTTGCCCTCGCCTCGCCCTGTCCGATCTCGCCGGTGAATGGGAGGTCGAGGAGAACGGCGTCGTCATTCCACTGAGGATGGATGCGCTGGGATACGGGGCGTACGAATGGGAGCAGGGGTCGATACAGACGGCGTTCTTTGACGGACGGCAATGGCGCGGCGCCTGGAACCAGCCCGGCAACGATCGCAACGGCGAGTTTGACGTGCACTTGTCGCCCGACGGCTGGCGCGCGGAGGGCCGCTGGTGGTATCTCCGCATCGGGAACGAGCATTTTGAGAGGGCGCAGCGCGGGGGCGTGCTCAGCCTTCAACGGGACACGACAGGCCAAGAGCTTTTGTGGGCTTGCCTGCGATAACTGCATTGCCCGAACGATGACCGCGAGTCCCGGTTCACCAGCCTGGTCTGAACTAGGCCCTCGCTTGAACCGTTACCCGATCTTAATCCGCTCCTGATGTCCCGCTAATCGCGGTCCGCCATGGTCTCGTGGCGGGGCTTGTCCGCTGTCGGCTTCCCGGTCTGTTCCTCCATGAATTTAGTCGTGTCTGGTGCGCAGTTCCATACAGCCCTCTATGCGAAAAAAGATCAGCATCATCGGAGCCGGCAACGTGGGAGCCGCCACCGCCCTGTGGGTGGCGCGCCGAGAACTGGGGGACGTCGTCTTGTACAACCGGACCCGGGGGTTGGCCGAAGGCAAGGCGCTGGACTTGAAAGAATCGTCGCCGGTGGACGGCTTCGATCTGGTCATCGCCGGCACGGACCGGTTCGACGAGACCGCGGACTCCGATGTCGTGGTCCTGACGGCCGGCTTGCCGCGCCAGCCCGGCATGTCGAGAAACGATCTCCTCACCATGAATGCCGCGCTCGTGTCCGACCTCTGCATGCAGATTGCGAAGACTTCTCCGCATGCCGTCCTGATCGTCGTGACCAACCCGGTCGATGCCATGGTCCATGTCGCGGCGGCGGCCGGCTCCTTCCCTCGACGGCGGGTGATGGGCATGGCGGGCATCCTGGATTCCGCTCGATTCCGGACGTTCATCGCGCTGGAACTGAGTGTCTCGGTGGAGGACACGAATGCGCTCGTGCTGGGCGGACACGGCGACTTCATGGTCCCCTTGCCGCGACATGCGTCCGTGGGCGGCATTCCTCTGAGCGACTTGTTGCCGGAAGATCGCATCACGGCGCTCACCGAGCGGACCAGGCGGGGCGGGGCGGAGATCCTGGACCTGGAAAAGGTCAGTTCGGCGTACTACGCGCCCGCGGCGGCGGCCGGACAGATGATCGAAGCGGTCGTCAAGGACAAGAAGCGGGTGCTGCCCTGCGTCGCGTCCCTTCAGGGTGAGTACGGCATCCACGATCTCTTCATGGGAGTCCCGGCCATACTGGGCGCCAACGGCGTGGAGCGCATCCTCGAACTCAGGTTGAACGCCGCCGAGTTCGAAGCCTTGCAGAAATCGGCCGACGCCGTGAGGGAGCAACTCGCCGCCCTCGGGGGGCGGACGTTCGCCGCTTCTCTAAGCTCGCGATCACCCGCATCGCTCTGAAAAATGGGGTGGCGGGGACCATAGCGACCGCCGCCTTTCTCCCTGCTAGGCTTCGTCTCTCCGACTTAATCCACAATTTACCGCCTTCGGACTTCAGGCGAACCGGTTCGTAACTCGCAGACTTCATGCTTGGCGTACCGACAACCCTGATCAGCCATGTGGTGGCCGAGGTGTGCCGGATGGCCCGGACCGGAAGAAAGGAGTTCCTGTATGGCGATCGACCATATCATTCCGAAACTGATTCCCCTGCTCGGCGTCTTGGGCGCGCTGTGCTTAAGCGGAGCTGGCGTCTCGCATCAGGCATTCGCCGGCTCGTCCGAGCATCATTCCCACGAGTGGGACCGCGACGACGAGGCCGACGATACCATTGAGATCCGCCGGGACGCGGAGCGCCGCCGCAGTTGGCAGACTCCCGGTTTCTCCGACAGGGAGCGCGATGCCCTGCTTCATGTCCAGTTGCTTGGTATCAATGATTTTCACGGACAGTTGTCCGCAGGCCGGCGGGTGGCGAACCGTCCCGTTGGGAGCGCGGCGGTGCTGGCCGCGTACCTCCTTGCCGCGCAACAAGATGCGAACGACCCCGAACTGTCCGACCGGACCTTCATCGTCCATGCCGGAGACCACGTGGGCGCCACGCCGCCCGAATCGGCCCTGCTGCAGGACGAGCCTTCCATCGGCTTCTTGAACCTTCTGGCCAACCGTCATTGCCGGTTCCAGGATCGCCGGGACGATCGGCGCGGCTGGGAGGACGAAGACGCCGGAGAAGATGGCCGCGACCGCCGGTTGCATCCGCACTGCAACCTCGTCGGCACGGCCGGCAATCACGAGTTCGATGAAGGCAAAGACGAGCTGCTTCGCCTCCTGAACGGCGGCAACCATCCGACCGGACCGTTCCTGGAGAATCCCTATCGCGGCGCGCGTTTCCCGACGATCTCCTCCAACGTGGTCGATGAGAAAACCGGCAAGCCCATCCTGCCGCCCTTCGTCATCAAGCAGGTGAAGGGTGTTCGCCTCGCCTTCATCGGCGCGGTCCTGAAAGACACCCCGACCATCGTCACGCCGACCGGCGTAGCCGGATTGAAATTCCTGGACGAAGCGGAGAGCATCAACCGCTACGTGCGCTGGCTGCGGCACCATGAAGGCATCCATACCTTCGTGGTCGTGATTCATCAAGGCGGCCGCCAGAGGACCTACGAAGGTCCGACCCAGCCGGGCGGCCTGATCAGCGGGCAGGACATCGTCGAGATTGTGTCGCGCTTGGACGATGACGTGGACGTGGTCGTCTCCGGCCACGCCCATTCGTTCACGAACGCCCTGCTGAAGAACCGGCACGGCGCGGACATCCTCGTGACCCAAGCCTTCTCGTCCGGCACGGCCTACGGCGATATCGACCTCACGATCGACCGCAGAACCCGCGACGTCGTCGCCAAGAGCGCCGCCATCGTCACGACCTTTGCCGATACCGGCCCCGGCCTGGCACCCGACCCTCAGGTCGCGGAGTTGGTGGCCCAGGCGCAAGCCAAGGTCGCGCCGCTGGTCAACCGGGTGATCGGCACGGCCGCCGGCGATCTGCTCCGTGCGGAAAGTCCCGCCGGGGAATCGGCGTTGGGCAATCTCATCGCCGACGCCCAACGAACCGCTCTTGGGACTGATTTCGCATTCATGAATCCCGGCGGCATCCGCGCCGACGTGCCGTCCGGGCCGGTCACCTACGGACAGCTTTTCACCGTTCAGCCCTTCGGGAACAGCCTGGTGCGGATGGATCTCACCGGCCAGCAGATCTACGACCTGCTCAATCAACAGTGGGTCAACCAGCCGTTTCCGCGCATCCTCAAGACCTCGGGCCTGACCTATACGTGGGACAACAACCGGCCGGTCGGAGATCGCATCGTCGAGGTGCGCCGCAATGGGACCCCGATCGACCGGCAGGCGACCTTTTCCATCACCGTCAACAGTTTTATGGCGGCGGGTGGGGACAACTTTACCGTGCTGTTGCAGGGACGGAACCAGGCGGGAGGCCCGCTCGATCTCGATGCGTTGATCGTCTACATCCAGAGCCTGCCGCAGCCGTTCTCCGCCTTGATCGAAGGGCGGATCGTCAAGCTGGAGTGAAGCTTCTGTGCCGACATGAGGCTCATGATGACGCAAGCGACTACCCCTTCTCGTCGGTCTTGCGCTCATGACCGCGCCGGCCGCCCCCGCGCTCAAGCGGCGGCGGCCGCCCCGGCCGGGGCTGGTCTCCGGCACATTGTGTCTCTCTGCGCGAGCAGTGGTCTGCTTTCGCGGCGACGGC
>CAYNLM010000085.1:0-17700 GCA_964398045.1 uncultured Nitrospira sp.
CATTCGCGACTCGATTGTATGGGGCGCAATACGGCATCGGTCGGCCAAGGGCACACTTCAGTTCGAAGGTCCGGTGGACCTTCATGGTACGGCGTTCAAGGAGGGAGTGGACCTGTCGCGGTCCGTTTTCCAGGGCGCGGTGGATCTGTCGGAAGCCAAGTTCGAAAAGGAAGCCTACTTCGTGCAAGGACAGTTTGCGCACGCGCTGAGTTGCAAGGACACCAAGTTCGGTCCCCATACCAGATTTCACCGATCCGTGTTTCGGGGCGTCGTTGAATGCGCCGGTGCGTTGTTCGACGGCATGGCGGAATTTCTCGAAGTCAGTTTTGAACAGCCCGTCACGATGGAGCGGGTGCGATTTGGGGCTGGCACCGGATTCTCGGGAAGCCGATTCAAACGACACGTCAACTTCTCCGAAGCGATATTCAGTCGCGACGCGTTCTTCGGATTTTCGGTGTTTGACGGCGATGCCTCATTCGCCGGCGCACAGTTTTTAGCGAGCGCAGATTTTTCCGATGCGGAATTCAAGCGGCCGGACGATCTGATGAAGGCGCGATTCGACCACCAACCGCTGCTGACTCGGACCAAACGGGTGAGCCGGGACCAGGCGACCGGGTTGCTCCAATCTCCAACCGGACAGTACGCGGTCACCCTGTTTTTTCTGTTGATGGCGGCTTTGCTGGTTGCCTATGCCTTCAAGATCAAGTAACCAGGCGCCTCTTCTAATCCCCTACATATAGAATCAGGCTTGCCCAAGTCCCCAATAATTGGTATAAGGACGCCCGTGGATCCCCGGATCGAAGGTTACGAACAGACAGAGCTTCCCTACCAGGTCCGCATCGAAAATTTCGAGGGGCCGCTCGATCTTTTGCTCCACCTCATCAAGAAGAACGAAATCAATATCTACGACATTCCCATCGCCATGATCGCCCAGCAGTACCTCGAGTACGTGGAAGCGATGAAGGAACTGAATCTCAATGTTGCGGGGGAGTTTTTGGTTATGGCGGCGACATTGTTGCAGATCAAATCCAAGATGCTGCTGCCGGTGGATGAGACGGAGGAGGACGAGGAAGACGGACCGGATCCGCGTGAGGAACTGGTCCGGCGGTTGCTGGAGTACAAAACCTACAAAGAAGCGGCCCGCCAGCTCGATGGTCAGGAAAAAATGTGGCGGGAGATCTTCAGCCGTGAACAGGCTGCGCCGGAGCCTGCGGAGACGGATGAAACCTTGTTGGACAACGTGACGCTGTTCGACCTCGTGGATGCGTTGAAGGGGATTCTGGATCGCAATCCCGGGAAGAAGCTGATCGAGATCATCCCGGACAATCTCACCGTGCGCGAACGCATGAACGTCATTCTGGAAATGCTGGAAGGCAAGGACTCCGTTTCGTTTGCGTCCCTGTTTGAAGAGTCGTGCCATCGGTTGGTCGTCATCGTGACGTTCCTCGCGATGCTGGAACTCATCCGCTTGCGGGTTGCACGAGTCTTCCAGGCCGAGACGTTCGGGCCGATTCTCGTTTCACGGACGTTCTCGTTGGTGCCGGACCCGGCGGAATTGGATGACTCGGATTCGGAATGGAGGGGGACATGACTCCAATCACGGCAGACATGATTGAAGATACGCCAATGGTCGAACAGATGAGTGCTGAACAAGAAAGAGTGGAGGGAGAATCCGTCAACGGCCAGGAACCTTCTGCACCGAGCGTGGCGCAAGCCATTGCCGAGCGGGAGCTGAAGGCGATCCTCGAGGCCATGCTGTTCGTCTCCTCGGAACCCTTGTCCCTGTCTCGCCTCGTTGCGGTGCTCGGGGATGTGACGAAGGCTGAGGTGGAGCGCGTGTTGCGAAGCCTGGGTGATGAATTAGAGAAAGAGGGGCGGGGCGTCCGGCTCGCCGAGATTGCCGGCGGTTATCGTCTCGTCACGAAACAGGAATATTCACCCTGGATCAAGCGGCTCGATAAAGCGAAGTCCACTGCGAAGCTGTCCCGATCGGCGCTCGAATCGCTGGCCATCATTGCCTACAAGCAGCCCATCGTCCGCTCGGAAATAGAAGAAATCCGCGGAGTGGAAACCTCCGGCGTGGTGCGGACGTTGTTGGAGCGGAAGTTGGTGCGGATCGTCGGTCGCAAAGAAGTGCCGGGCCGGCCGATTATGTATGGGACGACCAAGTTCTTCCTGGAGCATTTTGGCTTGAACGACCTGTCTCAACTCCCCCCGCTGCGGGAGTTCAAGGAACTCGGGGAATCGGAGCAGGCCCTCTTGCCGATGGAAGAAGAGTCGGTGTCCAAGGAGCCGGACGATTCAGCCGACCCTTCTTCCCGTGAGGAGGAATCGCTGTTGCAGGCTCAGGACCATTCGGAAGGGAAGCGAGACGAGGCAGAGTCAGCTGAAGAGATCACCGCTGAGGGGGAACGGGAAGTAGCGGGGGACGAGGAACTGCTGGAGACGCCGGTTGAGCAGGTGTAACGTCGTTCGCTAAAAGGGGATGCGGACCCCCATGTGAAACTCGTTCGGCGCAAAGCCTTGGCCAAACTGACTCCAGTGGCTTCGTAGGCCGGAATTGGATAACCCCGATATACCGGGATTCAATGCCCGTTCGCGATCGGAATTATAGCCTCCGCCAAACCCCGCACCGATGAACGGTAGTAAGGTTGTCCTGCCCATCAAATACTGACCACTGATTGACGGCACATCCCGAAACAGGGACGAGGAAGCCGGGAGGTCACCTTTTGTCGCCAATCTACCGCCTGTGGACGTATCACCCCGCCCTTCGGTCGGCTTCAAGTCGATTTTCACGTCCAGCGTCTTGAGGGTTTCGCGGATGGACTCCTGATCCGGCCAGGCACATACATGTGACGATCATCAATGCTCGCATGAGAAACCTCGTTCGTCCTTTCATGTTAACCACTGAAAACAGAGGAGGCAAGCAGCCCGCCCATGAACTGAACCTGCCTCCTTTCCTCTCCTTGACTCTCTTTCCAGCGCTTTGTTAGACTCGCCAATCCTATTCTAAGTATTTGAAAGAACCATCGTTTCCTGGAACTGGTCGGCTTTAGCAACACGAGGCATCACCTATGATCAAAGCATGGCTTCTCGACGAAATGTTCCGGTTCGATCGGCTGGTCTTGTCCGCCGAAGGCTCCCAGGGCGAATGGGGTGCGGGGGATTCGGTGGCGGAGGAAGAAGAACTCCCGCCGGCGCCGCAAAATGTCCAGGCCAAGCCGGGCAATGGTCGCGTGACGATTACGTGGGATCCTGTTCCAGATGCCATGTACTACAACCTGTACTTTCAGACCACCAAGGGCGTGCAGATCAAGTTCTCCGAGCTGACCCGTCCCATCGCCAGTGCGGAAGATTTCAAGACGGTCATCGGCGTGAAGAAAGAGAAGGCGACCTGCTTGGAGGGCGCAACCTCCCCCTACGTGCATGACGATCTTGCGAACGGCACCTGCTATCACTATGTCGTCACGGTTGTGACCCCCAAAGGCGAAAGCCTTGAATCGCAGGAAGTGATGGCGATTCCTTCGCCCTATTTGTTGGCGATGAGCTTCGGCCAGGAAGGCGTGGACGACGGGGAATTCAGCTCTCCCACCGGCATCGCGCTTGATAAAGACGGCAACATCTACGTGGCCGATACCGACAATCACTCCATTCAAAAATTCGATAAGACCGGCAAGTTCCTGGCGCGATGGGGCGGCGAACCGAGCTCGCAGGAGGGTTCGTTCTACTATCCACGCGGTCTCGCAGTCGGACCCGACGACGTGATTTATGTGGCCGACAGCGGCAACAACCGCGTCCAGAAGTTCGACCTCGAAGGCAACGTGATGAAGGCCTGGGGCAAATTTGGATTTGCCTGGCGCGGGGCCGATATGGGCCGGTTCGATGTGCCCTGGGGCATCACGACCGATCAGGAAGGCAACGTGTATGTCTCTGACACCAGCAACGCCCGGATTCAGAAGTTCCAGTCCGATGGCCAGCCGCTTTTAAAGTGGGGCCGGGACGGCAGCTTCGACGGAGCGTTCTTCTTCCCGCGCGGCGTGGCGGTGGATTTCGTCGGCAATATCTACGTGGCCGATGAGAGCAACAACCGCATTCAGAAATTCGACGCGCGCGGCAGCTTCCTGACCAAGTGGGGACGCGAGGGCAGCGGGCCCGGGCAGTTCAAGTCTCCCTGGGGCATCGCCTGCGATGCTTTGGGCAACGTATATGTGGTCGATAGCGGCAACCATCGGATTCAGAAGTTCGACGGAAACGGCGCCTTCCTCTGTTCGTTCGGCAATCGTGGAAAGACGGAAGGGCAGGTGAATTTCCCCTACGGCATCACCGTGGACAAAGAAGGCTGCGTGTTCGTGGTCGATAGCGGCAACAATCGCATCCTCAAGTACGTGCCGACCGAAGAAGAAATGAATCGCGGCAAGCAAGAGGCCGCTCATGCTGCGGAATCCGGGACGGCGCAACCTCCGCGCAGTGTCGCCGTGAAGGCGGGTGATACGGAAGTGTTCTTGAGTTGGATGGAAGTGCCGGGCGCCGTGTCCTACAACCTCTATTTCAGCACGGCTCCCGGTCTCACGCTGCACGGCGCAACCAAGATCGAAGGGGTGACGAATCCCTACACCCATACGGGCTTGACCAACGACACGCCCTATTTCTATGCGGTCACGGCAACTTTCGAGGATGGAACGGAGAGCGGCTTGTCCGAAGAAGTCACGGCGATGCCGGTGCTGATCGACATTACGGCCCCGCAAAACCCCTATGCCGTGATCAATCACGGCGCGTTCATGACCAATTCGCCGGAAGTGGTCGTGACCATCTCGGCCACAGACTTGGATACGGGCGTGGGCGCCTACTTCGTGTCGGAAAGCCCGCTGACCCCGATGGCGGGTACGCCCGGATGGGTCGACGTGACGCCGGCCGTCAAGTTCGGCGCGACGATCCCGTTCATCCTATCGCCTAGCGACGGTCAGAAAACGATCTATGTCTGGTTCAAGGACGTGGGAAACAACGTCTCGACGCCCGCCAGCGCCACCATTCTGGTCAACACCTCCGGCTACCTCTGCGTGTCCAAATGGGGAAAACCGGGGCGCGGCGCGTCGCTGCTGCACGGCGGCGAGTTCATGGCGCCGATGTACGGCCTCTGCGTCGACCAGCAGGGCTCGCTGTTCGTCGTCGATAACGGAAATAACCGCGTGCAGAAATTCGACAACGCGGGAAACTTCATCATTCTCTGGGGAAATTTCGGATCGGCGAACGCCAACTTCCACAATCCCACCGGCATCGCCTGCGACGGCAAAGGCGACGTGTGGGTGGTGGACACGAACAATCATCGGGTCCAGAAATTCGACGGCAAGCTCGGCGGGTATGTGCTGAAGTTCGGAGCGCGCGGGAACGGCGAAGGCCAGTTCAATGCGCCCTGGGGGATTGCGGTCGACCGGGTGCGCGGCTTCGTGTACGTCGTCGACAGCGCGAATTTCCGCGTCCAGAAGTTCGACATGACCGGCGAATTCATCATGGCCTGGGGCAGTTTCGGAAACGGCGACGGACAGTTCTATTTTCCGCGCGGCATCGCCGTCGATCAGAACGACGGCTCGGTGTATGTCGTCGATATGGGCAATCACCGTATCCAGAAGTTCGACACCAGCACCAACGTCCTGCCGCAGCTGCTCACGAAATGGGGCGGCAGCGCGGAGGCCGGCCATGCCAGCAGTCCGTTGGCGCAGGAAGCCGGCCAGCTGCGCTCGCCCTGGGGGATCGCGGTGGACGGAGCGGGCGATGTCTATGTGACCGATACCGGCAATCACCGTGTCGAGAAGTTCGATCGAGAAGGCAACTTCATCACCCAGTGGGGTGGATTCGGGAACGGCGACGGCCAGTTCAATTTCCCTTACGGCATCGCGGTGGATGCGAAGGGCAGTGTGTTTGTGGTCGATAGCGGCAACACGCGCGTGCAGCAGTTCATGCCGGCCGAAGAAGGCAGCGAACGGTTGCAGGAAGATGCCGAGGCCATGGCGGAGCTCGATCAGACGCAACAGCGCTAGCGCGGTGCGGATTTGAGGGGACATGCTCGATAAAGAACCACGACTGGGACTGACCTACGACGACGTCGTGCTCGTACCGGCGAAGTCGCAGGTCCTGCCGAACGAGGTGGAAACCGGCACGTTCGTCTCACGCAACATTCGCATCAACGTCCCGTTCGTGAGCGCGGCGATGGATACCGTCACCGAATCGCGTATGGCCATCGCCATGGCGCGTGAAGGCGGGATCGGCGTCATTCATCGGGTGCTCGCGCCGGTGGATCAGGCGACGGAGGTCGATAAGGTCAAGAAGTCGGAAAGCGGGATGATTCTGGATCCCATCACGATTGCGCCGGACCAAACGATTCGCGATGCGCACCAACTGATGGCGAAGTATCGGATCTCGGGTATTCCTGTGACCAAGAACGGCAAGCTGGTCGGCATTCTGACCAACCGTGACTTGCGATTCGAGGATCGCATGGATCTCAAGGTGTCCCAGGTGATGAAGCGCGACAAGCTCATCACGGCGCCGGAGGGCACCAGCCTGGAGAAGGCGCGGGAGATTCTCCATGAACACCGGATCGAAAAGCTGCCGGTGGTCAACAAGCACTTCGAACTCAAAGGGCTGATCACGATCAAGGACATTGAGAAACGGATCAAGTATCCTCATGCCTGTAAGGATGCGCACGGCCGCCTCCGGGTCGGCGCGGCGGTCGGGGTTGGACGGGATACCGAAGAACGGGTGAGCCTGCTCAAGAAGGCGGGCGTCGATCTCGTCGTCGTTGATACGGCCCACGGCCATTCGCAAGCCGTGCTCGATATGGTGAAGCGGATCAAGAAGCAGCATCCGGATCTGGAGCTGGTCGCAGGGAACATCGCGACGGCTGAAGCTGCCAAAGATCTCGTGAAGATGGGCGTCGATGCGGTCAAGGTCGGGGTCGGGCCGGGATCGATCTGCACGACGCGCATTGTGTCCGGGGCCGGGATGCCGCAGTTGACCGCCATTGCGGATTGCGCCAAAGCCTTGAAGAACAGCGGTGTCCCGATCATTGCCGACGGCGGGATCAAGTTCTCGGGTGATGTGACAAAAGCCCTGGCCGCGGGCGCGTCATCGGTCATGCTCGGCGGGCTTTTGGCGGGAACGGAAGAATCCCCCGGTGAAACCGTGCTGTACCAGGCGAGAACCTACAAAGTGTATCGGGGCATGGGATCCATCGGCGCGATGGAACGCGGCGGCGGTGATCGATACGGGCAAGGCGGACGTCCGGCGCAGAAATTGGTTCCCGAAGGGATCGAAGGGCGCGTGCCCTACAAAGGTCCGTTGGCCGCCGTCGTGTACCAATTGGTGGGCGGCGTCAAGTCAGGGATGGGATACTGCGGCTGCAAGACGATTCCCGATCTGCAGCAGAAGGCCACGTTCATCCGCCAAACCGTCGCCGGCCTCCGTGAGAGCCACGTGCACGACGTCATCATTACAAAAGAAGCCCCGAATTACCGGATGGACTGGGAATGAGACGGAGCGAATGGCCGATGGCGTATAGCCGATAGCAGCCGCGTCGGACTCCGATTCTCCACGACCTGCCGAATTTTCTTTCTGGGCTATCAGCCATCAGCTATAAGCCATACGCTCTTCAAAGCATGGAACTCTGGCACAATAGAATTCTGGTTCTCGACTTCGGGTCGCAGTATACTCAGCTCATCGCGCGCCGCATCCGCGAAGCGCAGGTTTACTCACAAATCCTTCCCTGCACGGTGCCGCTCGCCACGATTCTGGCCTATCGGCCGCAGGGCATTGTGCTCTCCGGCGGTCCGTCCAGCGTCTATGAGAAGAAGGCGCCGACCGTTCCGAAAGAACTCTTCGATCAGGGCATTCCGATTCTGGGAATTTGCTACGGGATGCAGCTGGTCACGCATCTGTCCGGCGGCGAGGTCATCAAAGCGCCGCACCGCGAGTATGGCCGCGCCGATCTCGTGATCGACGATCGCAGCAATCTGTTCAAGGGCATCGGCGACGGCGGATCGACCGTCGTGTGGATGTCGCATGGCGATCGCATCGAGCGGATGCCGCCAGGCTTCCGGTCGATCGCCCATACGGGCAATTCGCCGATCGCCGCGATGAAGCGCGACGATCATAAGCGCCGGATCTATTGCCTGCAATTTCACCCGGAAGTGGCCCACACGCCGGAAGGAACCACAATCCTGCGCAACTTCGTCTATGAGATCTGCGGGTGCAAGCCGACCTGGACGATGCAGTCCTATGTGGACACGGCAGTGCGGCAGATTCGGGAACAGGTCGGCAAAGATCGGGTGATTTGCGCGCTCAGCGGCGGCGTGGATTCCTCCGTTGCAGCGGCGCTGACCCATCGGGCGATCGGCGATCAACTGACCTGTCTCTTCGTGGACAACGGGGTGTTGCGGTCGGGTGAGCGCGATCAAGTTCAAAAGACGTTCGCGTCGCAGCTGCATCTCAATCTTCGCATTCTGGATCGCACCAATCAGTTCCTGGCGGGCCTGAAGAATGTCATCGACCCGGAACGGAAGCGAAAGATCATCGGGCGGCTCTTCATTGCGAACTTTGAGGAAGAGTCCAAGAAGCTGAAGGGGGTCAAGTATCTGGTCCAGGGCACGCTCTATCCCGATGTGATCGAAAGCGTCAGTTTCAAAGGCCCCTCCGCCACGATCAAAACGCATCACAATGTCGGCGGGTTGCCGGCGCGGATGAAGCTGAAGCTGATCGAGCCGCTGCGGGAGCTCTTCAAGGATGAAGTGCGGGTGTTGGGAAAAGAGCTGGGCCTGCCGGATGAGATTATCTGGCGGCAGCCGTTTCCCGGTCCGGGCCTGGCCATCCGCGTTTTAGGATCAGTGACGAAAGAGCGCCTGGCGATCCTCCGCGCCGCCGAAACGATCGTCGATCAGGAGATTCGTACCGCCGGCCTCTATCGGGAGATTTGGCAGGCGTTCGCCGTGCTGCTTCCGATTCGCACCGTCGGCGTCATGGGCGACCAGCGAACGTATGAGAATGTGATCGCCATCCGAGCGGTGACCAGTCTGGACGGGATGACGGCCGATTGGGCCAAGATTCCGAACGAGGTCCTGGGCCGGATGTCGAACCGGATCATCAACGAAGTGAAAGGCGTCAATCGAGTTGTGTACGACATAAGCTCCAAGCCGCCGTCGACCATAGAATGGGAATAAGGGACGTGATGCGTAATGCGTTAAGCGGCAAGCTGCTCCCGCTTTTTCGCGTCACGCATCACGTGTTACACATCACGCCATGCTCATTCGACTGCAAAAAATGATTGCCGGGAGCGGGCTCTCGTCTCGCCGCAAGGCCGAAACGCTGATCGCCGCGGGGCGCGTGACGGTGAACGGCAAGGTGGTGACCGAACTCGGGACGAAGGTCGATCCTGAGCGCGATCACGTGAAAGTGGACGGCCGACACCTGACCGGCGCCCAGCCCTTTGTCTATTTGATGTTGAATAAGCCGAAGAACGTCATGTCGACCTTGGACGATCCGGGAGGGCGGACGACCGTGAAGGACTATCTGCACGGAGTCTCTGTCCGTGTGTTTCCCGTCGGCCGCCTGGACTTCGACAGCGAAGGGCTGATGCTGCTCACGAACAACGGCGACCTCGCCCAGGCGCTACTGCATCCGCGCTATCATGTGCCGAAGACCTACCTGATCAAAGTGAAGGGCGTGCTGACGGACGACGAGATCGGCCAATTGCAGCGGGGAGTGAAGCTCGAAGACGGGATGACGAGCCCGGCTGTTGTGAAGAAGGTCAAAAAAGCGCAGCAGAACTCCTGGTTGGAGATTACCATTCGCGAAGGCCGCAAGCATCAAGTGAAGCGTATGTTGGAAGCGGTCGGGCATCCGGTCATCAAGCTCATGCGCGTCAAGATGGGCCCTCTCTCCTTGGGCGATCTGGGGTCGGGCGAGTTCAGATTTCTGACGGATCGCGAAGCCAACGCCTTGCGTGAACTGGTTGATCAGCGGCTGGAATTTGAACAGACCGGGCAGAGGCCAGGCGCGCGGCCTCAGCGGCCCAAGCGACGCGAAGGGTGGGCCAAGCCGGATCGGCCGAGAAAGCAGTCTCCGAAGAAAGTGAGAGTAGCATGAAGGTGCGGACTCATCGGTGCGGCGAGTTGAACAAGGGCCACGTGGGCCAGACGGTCGTCTTGAATGGCTGGGTGCAGCGGCGGCGTGATCATGGCACGGTCATGTTCATCGACCTCCGCGACCGGACCGGACTCACGCAAGTGGTATTCAATGCCGAGCGTAACGCGGCAGCGCATCAAGGCGCCCATGCCTTGCGGAGCGAATGTGTCGTCTCCGTCACCGGTCAGGTCATGGCGCGTCCCGAAGAATCCAAAAACCCGAATCTTCCGACCGGTGAGGTGGAAGTCTTCGTCGATGCGGTCGAAGTGTTGAACGAAGCCAAGACCCCGCCGTTTCTCATCGAAGATGATGCCGAGGTGACGGAAGCGATCCGCTTGAAGTATCGCTACCTCGACCTGCGCCGGCCGCGCATGCAGCGGCTGCTAACCCTGCGTCATGCGATCATGCAGGCGGCGCGAGGATTCTTGAACACGGAAGGCTTCCTGGAAATCGAGACGCCCGTGTTGACGAAAAGCACCCCCGAGGGCGCGCGCGACTATCTGGTGCCGAGCCGCGTGAATCCCGGGCAGTTCTTCGCGCTGCCGCAATCGCCGCAGCTGTTCAAGCAGATTCTCATGGTCAGTGGAGTAGACCGCTACTACCAAATCGCCCGCTGCTTTCGCGACGAAGACTTGCGCAATGATCGCCAGCCGGAATTCACGCAGATCGACCTGGAAATGTCGTTCGTCGACCAATATCAAGTCATGAGCCTTATGGAGCAGATGATCGTGACGATTTTCCGTGAGGCAGGCGGGGTGCAACTCCCCACGCCGTTCCCGCGCATGACCTATGCCGAGGCCATGAGCCGCTATGGATCCGATAAGCCTGATCTGCGTTTTGACATGCCTCTGTATGACGTGACCTCGTTTGCCGCGACGAGCGAGTTTAAGGTGTTCAAGGAAGCGGCCGCCAAGGGCGGGATCGTGAAAGCGCTGATCGTCAAGGGCGGGGCGACGATGGCTCGAAGCCGTATCGATGCGCTGGGTGAAACCGCCAAGAGCTTCGGCGCCAAAGGGCTGGCCTGGCTCAAGCTCACCGTAGAAGGCCAACTGGAATCCGTGATCGCCAAGTTCCTCGATGCCAAGGCCTTTGCCGCGGCCTTGCCGGCCGCGAAACCCGGAGATCTCGTGCTCTTCGGCGCCGACAAACGGGCCGTCGTCCACGATGTGCTCGGCCGGATCCGTCTCATCCTTGGAGAGGAACTCAACCTGATCGACAAGACAGCGTGGAGGCCTTTGTGGGTCACGGAGTTTCCCTTGCTGGACTATTCTCAGGAAGAGAAGCGGTATGTGTTCATGCACAATCCGTTTGCCGGACCGATGGATGAAGATTTGCCGTTGCTTGATTCCGACCCACTCAAAGTGCGCGCGAAGGCGTACGACATGGTGCTGAACGGCAATGAAATCGGCGGCGGCAGCATCCGGAACCACCGGAGCGATGTCCAGATGCGGATACTGGACCTCTTGGGGATCAATAAGGAGCAGGCCCATGCGAAGTTCGGTTTTCTGCTCGACGCGCTGGAGTACGGCGCGCCGCCCCACGGTGGCATCGCGTTCGGCCTCGATCGGTTGATTATGCTGCTCGGCAACGCGGATTCCATCCGCGACGTGATCGCGTTTCCCAAAACGCAGCGCGCGCAATGTCCGATGACCGATGCGCCTTCCGCCGTCAGCGCCGAGCAGTTGAAGGAACTGCGCATCAAGCTGGATCTGATCGAGTAGGGAGGAGCGCTCCACTCCATGGCCGGCAATACGTTTGGCCGAATCTTCACCGTCACTTCCTTCGGCGAAAGCCACGGACCGGCGATCGGCTGCGTCGTCGATGGTTGTCCACCGGGGCTTGCACTGTCAGCCGAGGACATTCAAAGAGACCTTGATAGGCGCAAGCCTGGCACCTCGCGCCACGTCACCCAGCGACAAGAATCCGATAGGGTGGAAGTTCTTTCCGGTGTCTTCGAGGGGCAGACCACCGGGACGCCGATCGCACTCTTGATCCGCAATGAAGACGCGCGCAGCCGCGACTACGGCAATCTCGTCGAGACGTTCAGACCCGGCCATGCCGACTACACCTACTGGCAGAAATACGGAATTCGGGACCATCGTGGCGGAGGACGTGCGTCCGCGCGAGAAACCGCCGTGCGGGTGGCCGCGGCGGCCATCGCCAGGAAGTGGCTGCGTGAGAAATATGGCGTGCTGATCCGGGGCTACCTCAGCCAGTTGGGGCCGATCGAAGTCCCCTTCAAGAGCTGGGATGCGGTAAGTGAGAATCCCTTCTTTTCCGCGAACGCGGACGCTGTGGCGAAGCTTGAGGCGTTCATGGACGAGTTGCGCAAAGCCGGTGATTCAGTCGGCGCGAGAATCACGACCGTCGCCGAACATGTGCCGGTCGGATGGGGAACGCCGGTCTATGCGAAGCTCGATGCCGATTTGGCTGCCGCGATGATGAGCATCAATGCCGTAAAAGCGGTCGAGATCGGTTCGGGCTTCAGTTCCGTGACGCAACGCGGTTCAGAGCACGGCGACGAGCTGACGCCGGACGGCTTCGTGACGAATCATGCCGGTGGGATTCTCGGCGGCATTTCGACGGGGCAGAATATCGTCGTCACGATCGGGATCAAGCCGACTTCAAGCATCCGTGTCCCGCGTCGGTCGATCGACAAGCAAGGGAATGCCGTCACAGTGGAAACCACGGGCCGCCACGATCCCTGCGTGGGGATCCGCGCCACGCCGATCGCCGAGGCCATGATGGCGCTGGTCCTCATGGACCATGCGCTGCTCCACCGCGCGCAGAATGCCGATGTGACTACCAAAACACCCGAGATCGCCGGTTCCGTAAAGCAAAGTCGCACTACGGGCGCGCAAAAACCTGCTGTGAAGAAGAATCCCGATCCGTCGGAGGCTTAGTTCAGGTAAGTGACGACCTCCCCGCCGCAATCCCATTCTTTGAGTAAGTCCACAAACGCATGGGTAATCTAGTATCACGCGTGTTGTTATCCGATCTTCAAACATGTATCAGCACACCGTCTGCTGAACTCCAGTTTATAACCCGTCATTGGAAGCAGATTAAGGGTGCAGTTGAGTTAGAAAGGAAGCGATTATTAAATAGGATTAGAACTGACGATCCTATAATGCAACGCTTTGATCTTCTCGGTCCTCTTGGGTGTGACACCGATGAGGTCCGGCACACCCAGGCGTTATCTTTCTTATTCGACCCAACACGGCCGCATGGGTATGGTTCAAGTATTCTGAGACAGTTCATTCTTAGCTTAATTGGACAGCCTGGCACGAACACGCGAGAGGTTCAGTATATTGTACGTCTTATTAAGAGAGCCGGGACCAATGTAGTGGTGATTCCAGAGCGTCGTCATATCTTATCTAAGCGGGCCAGTCGCAAGGTCCCACGCACTGACATTTGGATTGAAATCCATGCCCCGAAAGAGAAGGCCTTAATCGTTCTGGAAAACAAAATCGGATCACGAGAATCGAGCCAGCAGCTGGAGGATTATGAGTATTGTGCGGGTGACGACAAAAAGTGGAGAAGACGACTTTTTATATTCTTGACCATTGACGGTGAAGAAGCCAAATCCGCTAGTGATGAGACATGGGTGCCTGTGTCATATGCTCATCTCGCTCGCGTCTTACGCGATGTGGCAAGAAATCTGAAACGTCCATTTGGTGCATGGATTCTGTTATATGTTGCGTCTATTGTCCGCAATGTTCTTGGCCTGAGAATCGACAGGAAGGAACTCATTAACATACCGAGACTTCAACAATACTTGGAGGGGTAGAGAATTGAGACAAATGGAATTTGTCCTTCCGACCCTAACGGCGGAATTGCTTTTTAGTCTAAAACACTGGCAAGCGTTAGATGCTATCTGCGATGACACGATTGCAGGAAAGTTTGGAAAAGATTTTCAGAAGGTTGTTGAGACTGTTTATCACGACAAGGCTGGCGATGCCGCCGAGGGTCGGATTCTTTTGATTGCCGAATCGATCAATGAAAAAGCACGTAGACTCGTCCGGATTGACTGGTCTAATCGGCGCATTGCTGAGCATTGGGGGGCATACGGCAGCCTGTTTCCTCCACGAGGAAGAAAAAAGATGCTTGGATGGTTGGGTGTTTATTTCAGCGCATGGCGTGGGACACCGCACTTGATTCTAGTTGTATGGCCAAAGGGCGGGGAAAGCGGTCAACGGCAGCTTGTTGAGGAATGTCGGCATTCGTATGATGGTTTTTTATTGCGGATGAAGGATAGACCGGAGGACTGGCCAGGTTGGAGTGAAGAGCCCGCGATTGTTTTTCATAAGATTGCCCTTGGGAAGAATTCGCTCTTGCCCGTCGTACAAGAGAACTGTGGTAGAGCCGTCAGAAGCTTCATACAGGCCGCAGCTCCAACTCTTCGGAAACTGGCGGCGTCACAGTAGTGCCCCTTGGGCTTCACGGCTTCCCAAACGGTCAGTAACAAGGCCGCAGTGAGCGAGAGCCTGAGACGTACTGTTTTGCTATGTTGAAGGCTTGAGCGACGACGCAAGAACTCAGTTAAGCGGCCGTTTTCAGCAGCCGTCTCAGCAGGTTGTTCAAACGGTCCTTCCAACAAGGCCGCAATTTCGCGAGAAGTCGAGGGGTACTTGCTTTGTACGTTGAGACCTTGAGCGGAATGAGAACGAAGCTGGAGGGCTGTTTCAACAACCTGGGCTAGTCGTGCCCCTGAAAATAGAGGATCTGGTTCATGCGGAAGTAGCCGCGGAACTGGTGCGGGGCGATGTGTTGGGAGTGCAACATGCGGCCTGAATGGTCGGGCAGCCTCAGGCGGATAGCGGCTGGTTCTTGAACTGCGGCATGGGCAAACCAGCGATGCGGGCATACAACACGTCTGGATCAAGATCGGCACCGCACGGCCACTCAACAGTCCCGAGTTCTTTATTGACTCGTACACGGACGAACTCATCACGGTTTTTGAGTGGTGAAAAGATCCCTTCAAAACGAATGATCGAGGCAATGTCCAACTCACCTGAGACTCCGTCCTCAAAGCGAAGCCAGAGGTGGTACCCGTCTCGCGCCTGTGCTTCAACGATATCTTTCAACATGCGGCTACTCCAACGGAGCGATCTTCTTCAACGGCGCTTGCTGCCGAGCCAGATTCCAGTCTTCTCTCAGTTCTGCTTGATGGCGTGCCGCCCACTCCGTGACCAGGCCCATAGCTCTCGGCGATAGACGCCCTGCCAGCACTGCCAATGTGTCGATGGAGACAATTGCCTTCTCGTCTCCGTACCGCACATGAAAGTGAGGGGGCTGGTGGTCATCATAGTACATGGCAATGATGATACCAAAGAATCGGCTGATCTCAGGCATTGACGGCTTTCTGCCACCACATTGCGAGGAATTGTGACCGTAAAGAAGAAATTCGTCAACACGCTGGCTCGTTTGAGAAACGGCTCTTGGCTCGCCGGCTGAGTTAGTCGTGCCCCTGGAAGTAGAGAATCTGGTTCATGCGGAAGTAGTCCCGGAACTGGCCTTGCGCGATATGCTGCGAGTGGAACATGCGTCCGTCGAAAATGACGAGTCGGTTGGGTTTCATGTCGATGCGATAGAGCAGCTCCCAATACTCATTGCCATCATTGATGTACGCGTTGTCTTTCGCCGCATACTCCGGGCGGAAGAAGACCGTGTTCATCAATTCCGCATAGCCGTCCTGGGTTCTGAGCGCCTGAGCTGAAATGCCATGCTGTTGCGCCAGCAGGGTGAGGTCGGTCGTGAGTCCGATGGGTACGCGCGAAAGTCCGGTGGGTCGGTGCCGATAGAGGCCGGTGCCGCCGCTGCACATCTCTTCCGGATTCAAATACACCATGGCGGTAACGCCCTGATCAATGTGCGGCTGTCGCTGCCAGGAGGTCAGCTTGTAATCCCGGTTTTGAATGGCGGAGAAGATCACGGGATGATATTCGGCGTGAAACGGCTTGAGCGGCTCGCCCCACAATTTGCTCATGGTGTGTATGAGCGGAGTGGTGTCGAGCGTGATCATTGCCCGCGAGCCGGGATAACTTCCGACGACGGCGCGGGATTCCGTGTAGTAGAGACCCAGCGCCAGTTCGGCGATTTTCTGGGGATGCCGGTAAAAATTGTCGGCGAGCAGAACTTTGTGGTTGGCCGTCCCCACGTGGTGGACGGTCACATCGCAGGCAGGATTGACTTCCAGGACGTCTGCGCTCCACATGGGGAGGCTCCCGGTGAGCTGCCTTTTTTGGACGGGAGTGTGCGCTTCTTCCTTGCTGGAATCAACCTGGAAAATATACGAGGTAGGAGTCGAAAGCCAGGCTTGATGGATTAGGTATCCTCAGTCAAATCACCCTCCTCCTAATGTCACCGTGAAGGTGAGGTCTGCATCGACTCGTCGGACTTTGACGGCGACGCGCTGGCCCGGCGTCGTGCGTTCGATCAAATAGTTTTTTAGATGCGCTGCGTCAAGAATCTCGGTGTCGTCTACCGCAATGATAATGTCGTGTTTCTGAATGCCCGCTGCTTTGGCGGGATCGGCGACGTCCTTCACGGCCATCCGCCATTTTGTGCCGTCCTTCACGGGCGTCATGTGAATCCCCATTTTCGAAAAGGCGAGCGGCTTACCGGCCAGGGCTGCGTTGACGATACGCTCCGCCAGCGTCCCGGGAATGGCGAAGGCCATGCGGCTGCAATGGGCCTGGGTTTCGTCTTTTTCGGTCTGGATGATGGCGTGCATAATGCCGACGATGTCGCCTTGGGCATTGAACAATCCGCCTCCCGAATTTCCGCTGCAGGCCGAGAGATCCGCCTGGATCAAGCGTGTATCGACCGTTTGCAGGAACGTATTCGTGTTTCCGAGTCGGCCGAAGGCCATGGTCGGTCCCCAGCCCATCGGGTAACCGACCGTAAACACCTCCATGCCTGGCGCCACATCGCCTCCGGCAAACGCCGTTCCGCCCGGCAGTTTGGAACGATGCGGTTCGGACACGCGATACACCACTACATCCATGTACGCGCTGTCTCCGACGAGGTCAGCGGGAAGTTCGTGAAGGTCGGTCGTGAGGATGCGCACATGCTTCTGGATGATTGTGCCCGTCGTCGGATCGTGTTTTTCCGCCGCGTGACGCGCGGTGATCACATAGCCGTCTCGCAGGTGAACGCCCGTCCCACGGACGGCGATCTTACCGGGTTTGTCGGGCGTGCGCTGGTCTTGGGTGTCCTCCAGGATGCCGACTGTGGCCTGTTTGGCACGCAGAAACGTTTCATGGCTGAGCGAAGTCGATTCGGCGTGTATCGGAATAGTCAGGATGGTTATGCCGGCCCAGACGAATAAGGCCCATGGTGGTGAAGAGCGCAACATCTGCATGAATGATCCTTTCGAGAACCAATGCTGCAAGTATAAACAGACGAGATGGTTTGTGAAAGAGTGGGGCATAAGACATTCTCTTTCGTGTTAAAATCTCGTTTACAAAAGAGGGATATGATGGCGGTATCGTGTCGCCGGCTACGTTCCGTGGGATCACTGTTCAGTGT
>CAYNLM010000086.1:0-17617 GCA_964398045.1 uncultured Nitrospira sp.
GGCCGGCAAGGAGCCGATGAGGGCACGGCCCTCAAGTCTTGCGACGGCGTGCGCGATGCGGTGGCAGAATGGTTGGTGATTCCGCCGGGGATGGACCGCGCGGTGGAAGCCGTGTTGGGAGAACGCGTCCGCGGATGGTTTGTCGATGATCCCTCGGTGGCGCATCGAGTCATCGGTTTCCTTGAGGAAAAATCGCTCGGCCGCGGCAGTTTCATCCCGCAGCATCCCCGTTGGGGAAGCGGACATTCCAGCGTATGGTGGCCGGCGATCGCCGATCAGGCCGGTGTGATCGGGCGGGCCGTGGACTTGATCCAAACCGATGCCGCCCGCGCGGCCGCGCGCGACTGTCTGTTCGACCGAGTCGTGATCGTGGAATCGTTGGACCAGGCCGTTCATTTGTGGGAGCGACAATCCTGGACTGCGCCGGACGGGCCGATCCTCGTGACGCTGGCCGGCGAAGTGTTGGATCCGTCGGGCGTGCTGACCGGCGGGCAGATTCAAGGCGCGCAAGGACTGCTGGAACGGCGCCGTGAAGTGCTCGAGCTGGAGGCCAAACGGCAGTCGCTCATGATGACGTTGGAGCAGGATAAGCAGCATCACGATGAACTGCAGATGCAGGCCCAGAGCCTGGTTCAACAGGGCAGGCAACTGGCGGAGTCACTGCGTGACGCTGAAATGCAAAACCTCTCCTTGCGCAAGGATGAGGAGAAGCTCCAGCAATTTCTGACGGATCTCGACGTGCGGCTTGGCGGCATGGCCGCCGACATCCACAAAGGCCTCGTCGAAGGCCGGCGCCTCGAACAAGAATCACAGTCGGTCCAGGCGCAGTTGGCGCAATGGGTGGCCGAAAAGAACGGGCAGGAAGCCGCCCTTGGGCGAGTGCGCGAACGACTCGAACACATCGATCAACAGGTCAGAGGGCTCCAAGAAAGGGTCACGGAGGCACGGTTGGCGGCGGAAGGGCTGCGTGCCAAACGTGAACATGAACAGGCGAACCGCGCCAGGATTACCCGACAGGCCCATGACATGGAACAGCGCCGGCAATCGTTGCGGAAGCATCTCGCGGGACTGGCACAGGCGATCGAGCAGAGCCGAGCTGAACAGCTCCGGCAGGAAACCCTCTGCCAGGAGCTGGGTGGGGCCGCTGGGCGCGTCAAGGCGGAACTCGTCCAGGCGCAAGAGCAGCAGGCTCAGGAGATGGCGGCCGGCCAGGCATTGGAAGCAAATCTTGACGATCTTCGCCGCTCGATGTCGGTCATTCGGGATGCGCGGATGGCGGTCGAAGTCCGCCGAGCCGAGATTCGGACGCAACTCGCCACCGTCGAGGGGACGCTGTCCGGGACCTACCAGCTTGATCCTCTCACGCTGCTCGAAGGGAATCTCGATGCGCCGCAACTGGCTTTGGAGCAAGACGGGACGGCGGAAGGCAAGACCGATCAGCGGCCGGATGCCGAATTGAAAGAGCAGTTGCAGAAGCTGCGGGACCGCTTGGATCGCATGGGCCCGATCAATCTGGCCGCGATCAGCGAACATCAACAACTCGACGAGCGCCATACATTCTTGTCGGCGCAGGAGCAGGACCTCTCCCATTCCATTGCGTCCCTGAAGGAAATCATTCAGCGCATCAACCGGACGACGAAGGAGATGTTCGTCTCGACGTTCAATGAATTGCAGCAGAAATTCACCGAAGTCTTCGGCCAGTTCTTTCCCGGCGGACGGGCGGAACTGCAGCTCGTCGATGAGCCGCCGGCTGAAGGGGAGAACAGCGGCAGCCAGGAGCCCGGCATCGAGATCGTGGCGCAACCGCCGGGGAAGCGGCTGAAGAGCATCACCATGCTGTCCGGCGGCGAAAAGACGCTCACGGCGATGGCGCTGCTGTTCGCCAGCTTTCTCATCAGGCCGACGCCCTTCTGTCTGTTGGACGAGATCGACGCCCCGCTGGACGAAGAAAACATCGGGCGCTTCACCGGCGTGCTGAGGGATCTGTCACAGAATGCTCAGTTCTTGGTCATTACCCATAACAAGCGGACCATGGCGATCGCCGATTCCCTGTTCGGTGTGACGATGGAAGAGCCGGGCGTCTCCAGGCTGGTCTCCGTCCGGCTCGGGGAACTCCAGCCGGCCTAGGCCGTTGGCGGACTGAGTCAGCCAGATCCCGGGAAAGTTCCATCTGATTTTGCCCTACATGACGCGATGGCTGGCCGACGCAGCGTCAGAAAACCTGAATACTTCAGAGGACTTCCCCCTTCCTTTGCTTGACTCGACTGGGGAGCTCTGTTATAAGCCGTTTGATGGGCAGCTCACCGACCGTGTAACGATGGGTCCGTCTCCTGCAAGACGTTGCACGCCAGTTAATTCGTCCATCTCATTCTCACTCGCATCCTAGGAACTCATGAAACTGATCAAGGCGTTGTTCAGTCGCCTATCCGACAGCCTGCTCTCGAACGTTCCGGCAAAACTGCGGCCGGCCCCCGAGTTTTCTCCCGCGCCCCCGCTTCGGCTGGTATCCGACAAACCCACGGTGTTGCCGCCGCTGGATGCCACGACTCGGCGGCCCACCAGCCACGCCGTAAGCCAGCCGGACGCGATCGATGACGCCATCAGGCGGAGTCAGGCCTGGTTTTTCGGCAAGCAGCATGCGGAAGGCTATTGGGTCGCCGAACTGGAAGCGGACACGACGCTTACCTCTGAGTATCTCATGCTCCGCCGATTTCTCGACTGCGTGGATTCGGAGCGGGAGAAAAAGGCGGTGCAATATCTCAAGGCCATGCAGCTTCCGGACGGCGGATGGCCGATCTACTACGGCGGGCCGGCGGAAATCAGCGCGTCCGTCAAAGCCTATTTTGCGCTGAAATTGAGCGGGGTCTCGGCTGACGATCCGTTGATGGTCCGAGCCAAGGAGCGCATCCTCGCGATGGGCGGGGTCGTCCAAGCGAATGTTTTCACCAAGATCGCCCTGGCGCTGTTCGACCAATACGACTGGGAAGGCATCCCGCATATGCCGGTCGAACTGATGCTGCTGCCCAAACGGTTCTATTTCAGCATCTACGCCATTTCCTATTGGTCGCGCGCAGTGCTGATCCCGTTGCTCATCGTGTTTGCGCACCAGCCGGTCTGCCGCATTCCTCCGGAGCAGGGGATCGAGGAGTTGTATCCGATTCCGCGCCGCGAGATCCGTTATTGGAGATTCCCGCCCTTCAACAAGGATCAGAAGTGGTTCACGCCGCATAATTTCTTCGTCGCGCTGGATGCGATGCTGAAGATCTATGATCGCATGCCGCTCACCATCCTCCGGGAGAAGGCCCTGCACAAGGCGGCGACCTGGATGTTGGAACGCTTGAAAGGATCCGGAGGGTTGGGCGCGATTTATCCGGCGATGGCGAATTCCATCATGGCGCTGCGGTGTTTGGGCTACGAGATGGACGATCCGCTCATTGTGAAGGCGATGCGCGAGATTGAAGATCTCGAGGTGTACGATTCCGTCTCTGTGAATGGACAACGCGTCGCCACGCTCCATCTTCAGCCCTGCTTCTCTCCGATATGGGACACGGCTCTCTTGATCAATGCGTTGGTCGAAGGCGGGTTGGCGCCCGATCATCCGGCTCTGCTGAGGGCCGGGTCGTACCTCATCTCTCGTCAAACGAACACCGTCGGAGACTGGAAAATCTCTTCGCCCAAAGCCGAGCCGGGCGGGTGGTACTTTCAGTTTGAGAACGAATTTTATCCGGACGTGGACGACTCGGCGGTGGTGTTGATGGCCTTGGCGAAGCTGCGTTTGCCGGAGCCGGCGGTGCAGAAAGAATCTCTCCAGCGCGGTATGCAGTGGGTGTTGGCCATGCAAGGATCCGACGGGGGGTGGGGGGCCTACGACAAAGACAATAACCGGATTGTTTTTAACTACATTCCCTTTGCCGATCACAAGGCGCTGCTGGATCCCAGCACGTCCGATCTCACCGGCCGCTGTCTTGAGATGCTGGGCGCGCTCGGCTATGACAAGACTCACCCGGCCGTCAAGCCGGCCCTCGCCTTCTTGAAAAAAGAACAGGAAGCGGACGGCAGTTGGTACGGACGATGGGGCGTCAATTACATCTATGGAACCTGGTCGGTCCTCGCCGGTCTCCGGGCCATCGGGGAAGATCTCTCGGCTCCCTACATTCGCCGGGCCGTGGCCTGGTTGGAGTCCAAGCAGAATCCGGACGGGGGATGGGGAGAATCCTGTCTGTCTTATGCGGAAGAGGCGCACAGCGGCAAGGGCGAGAGCACCCCGTCGCAAACCGCTTGGGCCCTGATGGGTTTGATGTCAGCCGGGGTGACCGATTCGTTCAGCGTGGCCCGGGGCGTGCAATTTCTTTTGCGCCATCAAATGAAGGATGGTTCCTGGGAAGAAGTCCGCCATACGGGAACCGGATTTCCCCGTGTGTTTTATCTCCGCTACCATTGGTACTGTCGGTACTTCCCGCTCTGGGCCTTGGCGATGTACCGCAACCTCCGTTCGCGGGGGAAAATGCGGGCCGATGAAGTGCGCCAGCATGTACAGGGAGCTGGATCTTACCGGTTTGAGCGTTGACCGCCGCCATTTCTTCTTCGGCCGTTTCTCCTGCCGCATTGGGCACGTCACGCATACGCATTGCCGTCTTCGCCGCGACGGTGTGGGAAATCAGAGCGGTCAGGGCGGCCTTGCCGACCGGACGCGTTCGCATGGTGGAGGGGCACCGCATCTTTGCCGGCACGGTCGGCGATCGGGAATACTGGCTGGTTCGGACCGGAGTCGGTCATGAGAAGGCCGGACGGGTGGCGTCCCGGTTGTTGCGGCAAGGGCGGTTCGATCTGGTCGTCTCGACGGGATTTGCCTGTGCGTTGGGTCATGCCGAGATCGGAGCGCTCTTAGTTGGACGCGAGGTGATGTCAGTCTGTGCAAAGGGCTCGGAGGCGTCCGAACTGTTCGAGATGCCGGGGGCGGAACGGGAGGCGTTCTTGGCATTCGTCGACCAGAACGTTCCGCACGCACATGTCGGGCGATTCATGTCTGTCGATCGGATCGTCGGCCGGGCATCCGAAAAGCGGGAGTATGCTCGCGCGACCGGGGCGATCGGGCTCGACATGGAAAGCGCGGCGCTGGCGATCGAGTCGCAGCGGGCGCACGTGCCCTTCGTCATTGTGCGCACGGTGTCCGATCTTCTGGACGAAGATCTTCCGCTTGACTTCAATTTGTTTCTCAGGCCCACTGGATGGCTGAAAGGCATCGGCGTCGTGCTGGCAGCCCCTTGGAGCTTGTGCGGACTGCGTCGCCTTCGTCGGCAGAGCCGGCTTGCGGCGGACCATCTGACTCAATTTTTTCGCGCCTATGTCGGCGCCATGACGTTGGATAGCCGACATCACCCCATAACGGAACCTGCGTGATGCGCCTGTTGGAAAGACTCGGCCATTTTGTCTTGACCTCTGTCGGCGAAATGGGCCGCATGCTGATCTTTGTGTTGTCGTCGTTCGCCTGGCTCATGCGGCCGCCGCTCCGGTTCACGCTAATCATGAAACAGCTGCACTTCATCGGCTACAAATCGACTTTTGTGGTCGTGCTGACGGCCGGATTTACCGGGATGGTGCTGGCGTTACAGGGCTATTATTCGCTGCGCAAGTTCGGCTCTGAAGGACTGTTGGGGTCCGCCGTCGCGTTGAGCATGATTCGTGAGCTCGGTCCGGTCCTGGCTTCTCTCATGGTCACGGCGAGGGCCGGATCCGCGATGACGGCGGAGATCGGGATTATGCGGATTACGGAACAGATCGACGCGCTCGACACGATGGCCATCAATCCGCTGCAATATCTTATTGCGCCCAAGCTCGTGGCAGGGTTGATCGGCGTGCCGCTGCTGGTGGCGATTTTTGATGTGGTGGGAATTTATGGCGGGTACCTGGTGGGAGTGGATCTTTTGGGTGTCAGCTCCGGTTCCTATTGGACGTCGATGGAATCAGCTGTTGAATGGAAAGACGTGTACGGCGGCATCCTGAAATCCATCAGTTTCGGTCTGATCGTGAGCTGGGTGTGTTGCTACAAAGGCTTCTACACGCGCATGAGCGCGGAAGGTCTTGGCACGGCCACGACGGAAGCCGTAGTGCTCTCGTCGGTCGTGATTCTGGTCTGGGACTACTTTCTAACGTCGGTCTTGCTGTAACGATGCTGAAGCTGGTCGGTGTCAAGAAACGGTTGGGCGGACAACCCGTGCTGCAGGGCATCGACCTGACGATTCCTCAAGGGAAATTGACGACGATTATCGGCCGGAGCGGAGAGGGGAAGAGCGTGCTTCTCAAGCACATGATCGGACTCCTTCAGCCGGATGAAGGAGAAGTATGGGTGGACGGAATCGAGATTTCCCGGCTTCGCGGGCGGGCGCTCAACGATGTCCGCAAGCGGTTTGCCATGCTGTTCCAGGGCGCCGCCCTGTTCGATTCCATGACGGTGTTTGAAAATGTCGCGTTTCCCTTGCGCGAAAGGCTCTGGATGAAAGGCCCGGAGGTCACGAAGCGGGTGGACGAAAAGCTGACGGAGGTGGGATTGGCGGGGATGGGCCACAAGTTTCCCGCCGAGCTGAGCGGAGGCATGCGCAAGCGGGCCGGTCTGGCCCGCGCCCTCGTGATGCAACCGGAAATTATTCTTTTCGACGAGCCGACGACGGGCCTGGATCCGCTCATGGCGAAATCGATCCATGATCTGATTACCGGCACGCAGCGCGCCTTCGGCTTCACCGCGGTCATGGTCAGCCATGAAATTCCCGAAATCTTCGGCATCTCGGACTATGTCGCGATGTTGAAACAAGGGAAAATCGCCGCCATGGCCCCTCCCGTGGAGTTTCAGCGCACGGCAGATCCTGACATCAAAGAATTCATTTCGGTCGGCGGGACCGTCGGGTTTCCCGCAGCGCCGCCGAGCAGGTAGAGGAGTGCAGAATGGAAAAGACCAAGTTGGAACTGATCGTCGGCGTCTTCGTGCTGGTGGGCCTCGTCTGTTTGGGCTATCTGTCGATCAAGCTGGGCAAGCTGGAGGTGATTGGCGGAAATCTCTATGAAGTTGATGCACAGTTCAACTCGGCGTCCGGGTTGAAACCGGGGGCGACGGTGGAAATCGCCGGCGTGGAGGTCGGGCGCGTGCGATCCATCACGCTGAAGGAGGACCGCGCGATGGTGAGGCTGGCGGTCGAGAACGGGACAAAGCTCTATACCGATACGATTGCATCGATCAAGACGAGAGGCATCATCGGAGAGAAATTTCTCGCGTTGTCTCCCGGCGGCGGCGGCGATCCCTTGAAAGCGGGCGACACGATCCGTGATACTGAATCCGGTTTGGACCTTGAAGAATTGGTCAGCCAGTACGTGCATGGAAAGGTCAATTAGCACGCTCATAACCAGACAAAAATGGAAAGGCATGAGCATGATTGTCAATAATCTGAACGGACAACTGAAACGTCGGATGGGATGGAGCCCGGCTTTGAGAATCGTCGCCCTCTTATTCTGGCTGGGGGTCGCGGTCACGCCGGTGTATGCCGGTGGTCCCACCGATGCCATGAAGACCACCATCGATGAAGTCCTACGGATCATCCGGGAAAAGGAATTGAAGCAGCCGGCTAAGTCGGAAGAACGGCGGTTGCAGCTCGAAAAGGTCGTGGGCGCGCGATTTGATTACCATGAAATGTCCAGGCGCGCGCTCGGGGCGCCATGGAACCAGCTGTCCGACCAGGAGAAGCAGGAGTTTGTGTCGTTGTTTCGCACCTTGCTGACCAATAGCTACGCCGATAAGATCGAGACGTATTCCGGCGAAGGCGTGCAATACGTGAACGAACGCACCGAAAAAGAATATGCCGAGGTCCGCACGAAGGTGCTGTCGGGAAAGACGGAGATCCCGCTCGACTATCGATTGATCAATAAAGCAGAAGATTGGCGCGTGTACGATGTCGTGGTGGACGGCGTCAGCCTGGTGAACAATTATCGCGGACAGTTCACGAAAATTCTCAGGGCGTCCTCCTATTCCGACCTGGTCGATCAACTCCGCAAGAAGTCCGATAAGCTCAAATCGCCATAACTCCCTCTGTTGAGCGGACATGACCATCCTGCGCGGTCTCGCTGTTTGTCTTGGGTGCCTGCTCGCGGGACCGGGGATGGTATGGACGACGTCCGCCCGCGCCGACACGCAAGTCTTTCCGATTCCCTCCGCATCGACGACCAGGAATGACGGCAATGATGCCGGCTTGATCGTTCCCATTCTCATTACCGATCCCGACGGGGAATTGAAATATCTCATGGCCCCGATGTTGATCAGGAACTCGATCGTCGGGACCCGGGGGACCTTCAATCTGTTTCGGTACGATCCCGGCGGACGCCAAATGCAATTCATCGCCTCGCTGACGGAACGAATCGAGCGCAAGCTGGTCTTCAATTACATCGATCCGGCTTTCAGCAACGGCCGGTATTTCCTGAACTTCGGCGGCTCGTTTTTCAAAAACGCCACCGCTCGATTCTTCGGCATCGGCCAGCAGACGGTGGAGGGCAGCGAGACCAACTACACGGTGCGGGAGTTTCGCGCGAACTGGCGCTTCGGGGTGTATGCCAATGAGGTGACGCAGGTGGCGGTCTCCCAGCGCTTCCGCGACGTGCGCTTGCAACGCGGGGCCACCGACCTCCCGTTCACGGTCGAACGATTTCCCGGCGTGGCTGGCGTCTCCGGCGAATCGATCATTCTCGGCCATCGCGCCAGTTTTCATTACGATACGCGCAACAATCTGATCACTCCCACCGACGGAATGGCGGTCACGGCCTATGCTGAAATCAATCAGAACATCCGGAACGGAGACCATCCCGTGTACTCGCGCTACGAACTTGAAGTCAAAAAAATGTTTCCGAGCGAGTCGAAGCGGGCCATCCTCGTGGTGCGAGCGGACCTGCAAGCCACCATCGGCAGCCAAGTCCCGTTTTTCGAGCAAAGTTCCTTGGGCGGCCAGAACAATCTGCGAGGCTATGGGGTCGATCGGTACATCGACAAACATTTGATTGCCGCCAGCATCGAGGAACGTATCCACCTGGTGAGGACAAAGATCGCAGGGGTGACCGCTGACTTTGAGATCGCGCCGTTTTTGGATACCGGCCAGGTGTTCAGCGACTATAAAGACGTCAGTTTTAAGGATTACCGGATGACCCCCGGCATAGGATTCCGCGGGATCGTCCGGCCGAATGTCGTGGGCCGGATCGACTATGGGTTTAGCCGGGAAGGGGGCGCCATCTTCGCCGGGCTTGATTTTCCCTATTAAAATTAAGAATGCTGGAGCAAAGCGGGATCAAGCACCGAGAGGGTGAAGGGGAACGGTCAAGGCCTGAAGATTCTCCTAACCGCTTGACATCATGGGGCTTGTGTGTGAGACTCACATCCACTAAAGCTCATGTCACGATACTGCTCAGCCGATCGCCTATCCAAAGTACTTCATTAAAACACAGCCGAGTGAGTAGATTGAAGAAGGAGAGCATCCTATGTCGATCTTGAAGAGTATCCACAATCCAGCCGATTTGAAGCGGCTGCCTCCCGGTCAATTCCCCGCCTTGTGCCAGGAAATCAGGGAACAGATCCTGGGAGCTGTGTCCGCGGTCGGAGGACATCTGGCCTCCAATCTGGGTGTGGTGGAACTCACGGTCGCCTTACACTATCTATTGGATACACCGACCGACAAGATTGTCTGGGATACCAGCAACCAAGCCTATACTCACAAGCTCCTGACGGGCCGACGGGAGCAATTCCATACTCTTCGTCAATATGGGGGGTTGAGCGGTTTCTGCAAACGAGAAGAGAGCGTCTATGACACGTTCAACGCCGGACATGCCGGCACGGGTGTGTCGGCGGCGTTCGGCATGGTGGAAGCGCGTGAGCAACTGCGCCAGAAGCACAAAGTCATATGTGTAGTGGGCGACGGGGCCATGACGGCCGGCATGACGCTGGAAGGTCTCCATCATGCGGGGGGGCTCGGGAGGGACTTTCTGGTGATCCTGAACGACAACCAGATGTCGATTTCGAAAAACGTGGGAGCCATTTCGGCCTACCTGAGCCGGACAATTACCGGTGAATTCTACGGCAAGGTGCGGGAAGAAACCGGCCAGTTGCTCCGCAAGATTCCCCACATCGGACCCGACATGCAAAAGCTCGCTCGCCGAGCGGAAGAACTCGCCAAGGGGGCGATTCTCCCGGGACTGTTGTTTGAAGAATTGGGCTTCCAATACAGCGGTCCCATCGATGGACACAATTTCGAGCATCTCCTGCCGACGCTGGAGAATGTGTTGAAGATGAAGGGACCGGTCCTGCTGCACGTGATTACCAAGAAGGGCCTGGGCTATGAACCGGCCATGAAGAACCCGGTCTGGTTCCACGCCTGCCCTCCGTTTGTGCGGGAGACCGGCGCGCCGGCCAAGAAGGCCGTTCGTCCGTCTTATACGCAATTTGCGATGGATACCTTGGTCAAGCTGGCCCGCGAAGATAAGCGCGTGGTGGCCATTACGGCGGCGATGTGTGAGGGGACCGGCCTTACGGCATTCGAGAAAGAATTTCCCGACCGGCTGTACGATGTCGGGATTGCAGAACAGCATGCGGTGACGTTCGCGGCAGGGCTGGCCACCCAGGGTCTCAAGCCCGTCGTGGCCATGTATGCCACCTTCCTCCAGCGCGCCTACGATCAGGTGGTGCACGATGTCGCCACTCAAAATCTCCCGGTGGTCTTTTGTATTGATCGCGGAGGGCTCGTGGCCGAGGACGGCACAACGCATCACGGGGCCTTTGATTATGCGTTCCTTCGGCATGTACCCAACATGACCGTGATGGCGCCGAAGGATGAAAATGAGCTTCAACACATGATGAAAACCGCCCTGCTACATGAGGGTCCGATTTCCGTTCGCTATCCGCGTGGGGTGAGCCTGGGAGTGAACATGGACGCGGCTCCCACAGCCTTGCTGGTCGGAAAGGGTGAGCTGCTGAAGGACGGCACGGATGTGGCGATTATCGCGATCGGCGTCTCGGTCTGGCAGGCGGTGCAGGCTGCCGAACGGTTGAGCCAGGAAGGGATCTCCACCGCGGTGGTGAATGCCCGTTTCGTGAAGCCGCTGGATAGCCAGTTGATCGTGGATGTGGCCAAACGGGTTCGTTACGTGGTCACCGTTGAAGAAGGGTGCAAGATGGGCGGGTTCGGCTCGGCGGTCCTTGAAACGCTCTCCGATGCGGGAGTCACCGATGTCACCACCAAGGTGCTGGGCCTGCCTGACTGGTATATCGAACAAGGGCCGCAAGACTTGCTGCGCGAGCGGTACGGTCTGACGTCGGAAGGGATCTATCAAAGTGTGAAAGAGTTGCTCGGCAAGGCGCCGGCCACATCGCGGGATCGCATGGGTCTGGCGGCGCTCGGGCATCATCTGCCGCATGGTGATGAGCAGGGGAGCTAGTCGAAGGGCGTCGGATGCATATTACCAGACGAAAGACCAGACAGATTGCGGTTGGCTCGGTCAAGATCGGGGGCGATGCTCCCGTGTCCGTGCAGTCCATGTGTTCGACCGATACCCGTGACATCAAAGCCACCATCGAGCAGATTCAGCAGCTCGAAGCGGTCGGTTGCGAACTGATTCGTGTGGCGGTTCCGGACGAAGAAGCGGCTGCTGCGCTGCCGACGATTAAAGCGGCCATGAGGGTTCCCCTGATTGCTGATATTCACTTCGATCATCGCTTGGCGTTGAAGGCGGCAGAAATCGTCGATTGCGTCCGCATCAACCCCGGCAACATCGGAGCCTGGTGGAAAGTCGAAGAGGTCATCAAGGCGGTCAATGATCGAGGCATCCCGATTCGCGTGGGCGTGAACGGCGGATCATTGGAACGGCCGTTGCTCGACAAGTACGGCTGGCCTTCCCCCGAGGCGCTGGCGGAATCCGCGTTGAACGCGGTCCATGCGCTCGAAGACGTGGGTTTCACCAATATGAAGGTCTCCCTCAAGGCCTCGGACGTGCATCATGCCATCGACGCCTATTGGTTGTTCTCCCGGCAGTCGGATTATCCCTTGCATATCGGGATTACCGAAGCAGGTACCGCCATGACCGGCGCGGTCAAGTCTTCGATCGGCCTGGGCTGGTTGCTGTCTCAAGGAGTGGGCGACACGTTGCGCGTGTCCCTGGCCGCCGATCCGGTTGAAGAAGTGAAGGTCGGGTTCGAGATTCTCAAGTCGCTTGAATTGCGGCATCGCGGGATCAACGTCATCGCCTGTCCCACGTGCGGCCGCGTGGAAATCGACGTGGTGCGGTTGGCGAACGAGCTGGAAAAGAAGCTGGGACACATCAAGACGCCGCTCAACGTGTCGGTGCTCGGCTGTGTGGTGAACGGGATCGGCGAAGGGAAAGAGGCCGATATTGGGATCGCCGGAGGTGAAGGCAAGGGAATCCTGTTCAAGAAGGGAAAGCTGGTTCGAAAGGTTCCATTGGATCAATTAATGGATACGCTGATCCGTGAAGTCGAAATTCTCGCAAAAGAGAAAGAAGCGGAAGCTTCAGGCCAATCTTCCGCCGATCATGCGCAGGGAGGGTGGGAGCCGCTCACGCCCGATGTCGAACACCCCTCAACCTTGGGACGCGAAATCCCCGTGCTTCCCAACCGATAGCCATCTTCCTTCCCAGGCCGCTCTCCCATTTCAATTTGTTCTTGTTGAGAAGCGCAGAGAAGGACCGCTATAATCCTGACCTTACGGCGCCGTACCCAAGTGGTAAGGGAGCAGTCTGCAAAACTGCGATGCGGCGGTTCGAACCCGCCCGGCGCCTCCACATCGATTCCAGGCGGCTTTATCGGAAGTGCCCTCGATCTACGTAAGAGTGTTGGGTAAATTGACGCCTCCAGGGACAGATGTTAGTATCGGCGCATATTTTGGGCGCCTCCAAACTCGGCTACGGTTCGTAGCCGCTCACCATACAATTCCGTCGGAAGGAGAGAGGGATGGCCGTACCGCTTTCCCAGATGTATACAGTGTCGAAGTATGTGCTCACGCAGAAATTCAAGGGCGTGAAGCGCTATCCGTTGGTTCTGATGCTGGAACCTCTGTTTCGTTGCAATTTGGCCTGCGCCGGCTGCGGGAAGATCCAGTATCCCGATCATGTTCTCGATAAACGGCTGACGCCGGAGCAATGTTGGGCGGCGGCGGAGGAATGCGGCGCGCCGATCGTCAGCATCCCCGGCGGGGAACCGCTGATCCATCCGGAGATCGCGACAATTGTCAAAGGCCTCGTCGCGCAGCGGCGCTACGTGTATCTCTGCACCAATGCCATTTTACTCGAGCGTAAGCTGGACGAATACCAGCCCTCCAAGTACCTGACCTTCAGCGTGCACATGGACGGGTTGCGCGACGAGCACGATCTGGCCGTCTGTCGAGATGGCGTTTACGATGTGGCGGTGAAAGCGATCAAGGCGGCGCTCAAGCGCGGCCATCGCGTGACCACCAATACGACCTTGTTCGACGATGCCGATCCGGAACGGGTCAGGAAGTTCTTCGATGAAATGATGGAACTGGGTGTCGAAGGGATGATGATTTCGCCGGGCTACAGCTACCAAAAGGCGCCGGACCAGCAGCACTTCTTGAAACGGGAGCGGACGCGCGAGCTGTTTTCCCGCATTCTCACCAAGCCAAAACGAGGCTGGCAGTTCAATCAGTCCCCGCTTTTTCTGGATTTCTTGATGGGACGCCGGGAATACCAATGCACCCCATGGGGGAACCCTACTTATAACGTGTTCGGGTGGCAGAAACCCTGCTATCTGCTCCAAGAGGGGTATGCGAAGACCTTCCGTGAACTGATGGAGACCACGGCCTGGGATAGCTACGGCACAAGCCGGAATGAGAAATGCGCCGATTGCATGGTGCATTGCGGCTATGAAGCCTCCGCCGTGGAAGATACGTTTGGAACTGTCTCGGGATTCAGCCGGACGGTCAAGTTGACCTTGCTTCCCACATCGCGATGAAGCTCGTGCCTCGTCATTCGTCGCTCGTCGTGCGCTTCATGAAGAACAGTCCGCCTCTATGACTGATACGAAAAACCATTCTCTCGGGGGCGCGGGTGGATCGCTGCAAGGGCGGGTTTTCACGCCTCATTCTACAGGCGAATTAATGGAGGCCATCGAGCTGGCATTCGACTATCGCGGCGATGTCACCATTGAATTGAAATCGGGCGAAACGATCTGCGGGTATCTGTTCAACCGAGAAGTCGGTGCGACCCGCTCCTGGATTGAATTGTTCCCCGCCTCCAGCCCGGACGTCAGGCGGCTGCACTATGACGAGATAGCGACCATTGCATTTTCCGGAGAGGACACCGCGTCCGGAAAATCATGGGGAAATTGGGTGGCCAAAAAAGAGTCGGAACGAAAGATGGAAGCGGCGCGAGTTGCGGCTGATGCGCAAGCCCGTGGCCATCTCTAAGCCCAAGCTTCTCCTCTTCTCCGGTCCCCGTCTCCCTCCATTTTCCTGTCCTGCCCCTGCAATGTGTTGCCCGCAAGGGATTTTCTCTCGCCTTTTCAGCCATGCGCTAATTGACAAAGTATAGGGCCTATGTTAGATAGGTCGGCCTTAAAATCGGCTTGAAAACGTGATGGGCGCGCCTGTGGCTTGTGCGACGAAATACGGGGATCGGCTTAGCTGAGTGAAGTGGAAAAGCAGAAGGATGTCCGGCGTTCGACGGAATGCCCTAGCGGCGATAGTCGGTGTCTGCATCTCGCTTTCCTGTCCCGTCGTCTTGCTTGCGACACACGAAGCGGACCATCGGTTCACAGTCGAAGGATTTGTGTGCGGAGCGGACGGAAAAGGCAGCTCCAACGTGGAGGTGCTCGTCAAGGATACGCGAATCTCCTACGGCCAAACCGTGACGACCGATGGAGAGGGGTATTATAGGGCGACCTTTCATCTGCACAACGACAATCTCGGTGATCCACTGTTGGTGGAGGCCAGGGGCGAGCAGCAGAACCACAAGGTTCAATTCGACCCGAAAGACCTGGAAGCGGAGAGAAGAATCCAGGTCAACTTCGGAAGCGGCTGCATACATGATCCGAGTGCTCCGCCGGCGTGGGCCTGGTCGGCGCTCGGTGTTGCGGTCGTGGGTGTGGGAGGGTTCGTCGGAGCGAAGATGCTGCGGTCATGGCGGAAACGAGACGTGAAACGGGAGAAGGGGCAAGGAAGGAAGAGAAAATAAACACAGCGGTCCGTGGGGCAGGGCAGCTAAGCGCACCTCGCCGGATCCGTGAGTCGATGAGGTAGGGGTGGAGCGAGTCTGTGGCCTTAATGGACGAATCAATCTCGGCGCTTTTGCATAGGGGGACGGCCTTCTGGCAAAAGCGTCTTTTTTCTGCCCGCTGCACGGCGCGTGAGGGCATGAAAGCAGGGGCGGTTTGAAAGTGGGTTTAAGAAAGGACGGGAGAATTCATATGATGCGGACGAATTTTCGGCAAGTGGCGTTGGCAATGGGAATTCTGGGGATGGGCTGGGCCGTCGGTGCCTGTGGTGGTGAAAGCGAAGGGCCGATCGTTCCTCCTCCCCCGGCTCCTGCGGAATACGCGGACAAGCATATGCCCGCCGGCTGGTGGACGGATGCGGCAAAAATGGAAGAAGGCCGCAAGCTGTTCATCGGCGAAACGAATCCCGACGTCAATTGCGCCAGTTGCCACGGCAAGGACGGCAAGCCGGTCAAGGCGGGTGCGCGGGACTTCCGGGTGAGCGATCGGATGAAGATGTATTCCGACTCCGTCTGGTTCTGGCGAATTTCCGAAGGCGTGCCGAATACCAAGATGAAGGCGTGGAAGAGCAAGCTCTCAGACGAGGATCGCTGGAAGCTCGTCCTGTTCGAGCGGAATTTCGGCTTGGCCGGCAAGGGCTGGGATGCGGAGAAGAAGTCGTGGGTTGATGCGGCCACTGTGGGGGCGGCTCCCGTGGCGGCAGCCCCGGCTGAGCCCGCTGCGGCGCCGGCTGCACCTGCGAAGGCCGGCAAGTAGGCGGATTCCAATCTAGTGAGGAGGGGCGGCGAAACATTATGAAAACGTGGCAGCGCAGTCTTCTGGCTCTGTTTGCGCTTCTCGCAGTCTTCGGGGGGGCGGCCTACGCACAGGCGCCCGGCGCCCCTCCTGTCGAGTTTCCCTACACAGGGAACCGGACTGCGGTATGGATCGTCGCCCAACTTCATATCTTGTTCGCCGGCTTCATCTTAGGCGCCCCCATCTTCGTGGTGATCTCCGAATGGCTGGGCTACCGGAAACAAGACCCCCGCTATGATCGGCTCGCGAAAGAGGTTACGAAGGTCACGGTCATCCTCTATAGTATGACCGCGCTGACCGGCGGCCTCTTTATCTTTGTGCTGCTCGCGACGTATCCGCAGTTTACGACCTGGCTGATCAATCATTTCTTCCTTGTCTTCGCCGTGGTGTATCCGCTGTTGTTCATCGGTGAGACGATCGTCCTCTACATGTATTTCTATACCTGGGATGCCTGGAAGGGGAATAAGAAGGCCCGGCACATTGCGCTGGGAGTCCTGCTCAATCTGATCGGCACTATCACTCTGTTTGTGATCGACGGACCCACGTCGTTCATGAACACGCCGGTCAAGGCGGAAGGCGTGTCCCCTGCAGAGTATCTGGCGACGGCCACGCTCTGGGACAAGATCTTCAATTACAGCTGGATGCCGCTCAACTTGCATCGCCTTGTCGGCAACGTGACGTTCGGCGGGTTTGTCGCCGGGTTGATCGCCGCCTACATGTATATGGGCGCCACCAAGGACGAGGAGCGGTCGTATTACGACTGGATGGGATTCGTCGGCAACATGATCGGCGTGGGCGCGCTGCTGTTCCTGCCCTTCATGGGCTATCTGCTGGCCTACGAACTCTGCGACTACGACGCGTCGATCTGTCCCTACATGATGGCCGACCAGCTCTCCATGTTCTTCGAAATGCAGGGCGCGATGATCGGGCTCATCTTCCTGGCGAGCAATTATTACATCTGGCTCAGCATGAAGCGGATCGAGGGGGTCGAAAAAGTCCGCATGACGATTCTGGCTCCGATCGTGATGATCGCGCTGCCGCTGGTTATGACGAAGGTGTTGACGGATTATCCCGCGCCGGATCCCATGTCGCTCGTCTTCCTCTTGCCGATGTTGCTGGCGCCAGCCATTCTGGGTCGATTCATCCCGCTCACCGTGTCCTCACGCACCGTCATCAAGATCGGGTTCTTGATGGTGGTGGTCGGCAACGCGATCTGGATGACCCCGCACGGCTTCGTCCCGACGGGCGCCAAGCTCGTCGCTGAATTGGAACTGCCGTCGGACTGGAACTTCCTGGCGCTGATGCCGGCGAAGAACTCGGCGGCCTTCACGTTGGTCTTTGTGACGGTCGTGAACTACATCATCTACAACCGCGCGGTGACGCAGGGCACGATCGTGTGGGGGCGCATCGATTTCGCGTCCCAGTTTGTGTTGATCTTCCTGGCGTTCAGCGCCATTTGGACCATGGGGCTCATGGGAGCCGTGCGGTCGTTGCTGCGGAAGTACTTTCACACGTACAACCTGCTGCCGGATTTCACGGCGGAGTCCTTTACGCCGACGC
>CAYNLM010000087.1:0-17154 GCA_964398045.1 uncultured Nitrospira sp.
TGCTCAAACGGGGGGTACCCTCATCCGCCAATCCCTGAAGCACCCGATCGCCGCTCTGGCGCGACGCGCCCAGCAGTTGCGCCAATTGATGCTGCGTCATGAGCACCTGCGTTCTGCCGCTCAAGTCCTGGGCCGTCAGCAGGCGGCGGGCGCAGCGTTCTTCCAGCGCATGATGCCGGTTGCAGGCAACGGACAGTTCGAGCTGTGCGAACACAAACCCCATGTACCGGCGCACGCAACGGTTGAGGCTGGACGATTCATCGACTTCCCGGGCAAAGTGCTCCGCGCTCATTCGTAACGCCGTCCCCGGTATCTGCACGGTCGTGCTGAGGAGCGGTTGTCCGACGGTGCGCAGCGCGGCTTCCACTCCCGCGATGCCTTCGCGGCCGATTTGGCCGATCTCCACGACGTTCCCTTCGGCAGTCGTTCCGATAAGGGACAGGACGGCCGATAAGGGGAAGAAGACATCCCGGATGGCGCCGCTCGATTCACTCACCACCTGGCTGGCTGCCAGTGAGACCACTTCCATTTTGCGGGAAATTCTCCGACGGTCCTTGACGGGCAGGCCGGCCAGCAAGCTATGGCCCGTCAATTCGTGTACCATCTGCTCAAGATTCGACGCGGCAGCCGTCATCTCCATCCCTACTTAGGCTCTCTTAATCGTATTCAGGGGCCGGAAAGCGCAGCCAGTAGGGGTTTCACTGAAATGGATGCCGGGAGATCACTGAAGGGAGGGGCGGTCGGCGGCTGCTAAGCGGCAGGTCGATCACGGGAAGGACGGCACCGCGGCTCAGTCGAGGAAGTTATCCAGCCGTTCTTTGGACAGATGGTAACATTCGCAGGCGGCGGCTGAAAGACGGTCGCGATCGTTGATCTTGATGGACCCGCGGAGGCATTCGATCATCTGCTTGGATTCAAGTTCCCCCAGGACATGGTCCACGCTTTGCCTGCGAACGCCGAGCATTTCCGCGAGCAATTCCTGGGTGACGGCGATTTCCTCGAACTCACTGCGGTCCATGCAAGCGAGCAGCCACCGGGCGCACCGCTGTTCCAAGGAGTGCAACCGATTGCAACTGACGGACAGCACGAGCTGCGTGAACAGCACGCTGAGATACCGGCGAGTGCACCGATTCAATTCGATGTTGCGGTCCACCGCCTCTTCGAACACCTCGGCCTTCATCCGGATCACCGACCCTGGGATGAGCGTGACGACCTTCACCAGCGCCCCCTGCTGCTTGCGGATCCCGGGGCTGCTGAGAATCGCCGTCACCCCGGTGAAGCCCTCGGTCCCGACGGTCGCCACCTCGACGGTTTCGCCGTCAGCCGTGCAGGCGATCATGGAGAGGACTCCCGCCACCGGGAAGTGTACGTACTCAACCGGCTTTCCCTGTCGATAGACGACCTCGCGGGGATTGAGCATATGCCGTTCCATGTGGGGGAGCAGTTGCTCGAATTCAGATCTCGGAATGGCACTCAACAGACGGTTGTTCTTCGCAATGGTTTCAATCGAGTGCATAGCCTCACTCCCGTGGCACCGCGCGGTATTGTGCAGAGAGCGCAGCCTAAGTTCTGCCATCTAGATGGCAGAAGCGGTATTTTTTCTCGGGCCCTGACTGACCCGATATAAAGCGGTCTAAATATTTAAAGATGAATGAGGCGGTGGTGGAAAGGAAGGCGCCGCTGAGGGAAGGGACTGCTGTTCGTAACGAGGGCGGCTCTTCTTGCGAACGCGACCTAGCCCTGCGCGTTGTGCGCGGTTTTGAGCCCTGCTTTATGGTAGCCCCACACGAGCATGAAGATCCCCAGCAAGACCATCGGGGCCGACAGCATCTGTCCCATCGTGATCGGCCCCAGCACAAACCCCATGTGCTGATCCGGCTCCCGGAACAGCTCCACGATCAGACGGCAGACGCCATAACCGGTGATGAAGCTCCACAGAATCGTGCCGGGCGGCGTCGGGCGCCTGCCGATCAGCCATAAGACCGTGAAGAGCAGCATGCCTTCGAGGCCGGCTTCGTACAGTTGCGAAGGATGGCGGCAAGCCGGTCCTCCAGCGGGAAAGATCATGCACCACTCCGCGTCCGTCGGCCTTCCGTAGAGTTCGCCGTTGATGAAGTTGCCCAGCCGGCCGAACCCCAGGCCGATCGGGGTGACGGCGGCGGCCAGATCCGCAATCGTATAGACGGGAATCCCTTGCCGTTTGCTGAACCAGACCAGCGCGATCGACGTGCCGATGAGACCGCCATGGAAGGACATGCCGCCTTCCCAGACGGCAAAAATTTTCAGCGGATGCTGGGAGTAGTACGGGAAGTTATAGAAGAGCGTATATCCGATCCGCCCGCCGATGAACACACCGAAGGCCGCGAAGACCACCATATCGTAGATCTGATCGGTGGTGAGCGACAGGCCCTTGGCCGCCGCCTTGCGTCGAATGAGAAAGTAGGCGGCGGTGAGCCCGATCAAGTACATCAACCCGTACCAACGGAACTGCAGCGGGCCGAACTCCAGGAACACCGGATTGATATGCGGGTAGGGGATGGCGGCGAACGAACCCATTCCGGTCTCTTGTCCTCTTTCAGTTGCCTTACAGACCGTCGATCGTGAAGCGTTGTTCGTATCTCGCAAGAAGACGAGATACGCTTCACGAGGCACGAGACACGGCAACAACCTGTTAAGTCAGCGGATCATATTGGAGACCTTCCATCAATGCAAGCCTCTCACGGGTCGTCGGCTCAAATCGGCCAGGCAAGCGGTTTTGACCAGGAGCCAGATGGACTGTTGGGTTTCTGAAACGACTGTGTCGTCATCTGTGGAGAAAACGAGACCCTTTGTTAAGTCGATTTAACCGCCATCGGGGGTCCGCCTCGTTTTTGCCCCGAAATGGTCCGGTTCTTCTCCGTTTTCCCCCTGGCACAGTGCATGCTGATACACCATTCGCAAGAAGGGGCTGAAGAAAACCCTTTCAAGCATTCACCACTCATTAAGGAGGTTCGCCATGTCGGAGCAAGGGAAACAAGTCGCCAAGGCGGCGGCGTTGATTGCCGGTGGTGCGGTCATCGGCGCTGGAATCGGACTCCTCTTTGCGCCACAGAGCGGCGCGGAAACCCGCCGGGACATCAACCGCTACGCGCGCAAGGCGCAGGTGCAGGCGACGCGTTGGAGCCGGGCAGTGCAGTCGGGTGTGAAGGACGTCATGGATCGCAGCCGCACGCTGGTGAAGAGCCGTGAAGAAAAGCCGGAACTCGCAGCGGCAATGAACTAATTCCCCCAGGACGGGACAGAGTGGGCGGGCGAGCCTGTTGCCGGTAACACGGCACAGGCTGTCTGCGTTTGGCTCCCATCACTCTTCACTTCATACTTGCTCGACTGATCACCCATCACTCATCACAGATCACTCGTTCCAGCCTGCTTGAATCCCCTAAACCCCGATGCTAGAGTCCGCGGCTACAGCGTCCTATGCCCGAGTGGCGGAATAGGCAGACGCAAGGGACTTAAAATCCCTCGGGCCCAAAAGGCCCGTGCCGGTTCGATCCCGGCCTCGGGCACCATTCATCGAATTCTCCACCCGGTTGAAGAGGCAACAAACACGACAGATTGGCAACTAGGCTTTAATGCCAACCGTGGTCCTATCCGTCTCACTCTCTTGAGACAATATACTTGGTCACGCGGTTTCCAAGCTGATGACTCACCTAAATCACTTTCTCGCGAAACGGGCGACCGCCTTCAGCAGCCCACGCGTCTAACGACTGCGACCCGCTAATCTTTATGACTCACATACCAATAAGCCACTTCAAGGTCCAAGGTGCCGTTCACGTTTCTCTATCTCGCGACGACTACCGACGATTTCGTCACCTTCTTCGCGATCTTGGATGGCCTTGCATTTACGCAGATCGTTGAGTAAATTATCTCAACGCATTGAGTAAATTGCACGCCATGTATTCTCGCTCTCATGGAGAGGTGCTCGCTCGGCGGCTTGGTGAACGGCGCCGCTTCATCCAGGTGGTCGCCGGCCCGCGCCAGGTCGGCAAGACCACGCTGGTACGCCAGGTTGCGAAGACCTCCGGACTCGTGTTCCGCTACGCGAGCGCCGACGAGCCGACGCTGCGCGGGGGCGAGTGGATCGCGCAGCAGTGGGATGCGGCGCGCCTTGAAGCCCGCGATGCGGGCCGGCGCGGCGCGCTGCTTGTGCTCGACGAAATCCAGAAGATCTCCGGCTGGTCCGAGGCCGTGAAGCGTCTGTGGGATGCTGACACCGCACACGGTGTGTCGCTCAAAGTCGTCCTGCTCGGATCGGCGCCGCTCCTCATCCAGCGCGGACTCACCGAGAGTCTCGCCGGCCGCTTCGAGGTGCTGCGTCTGCCGCACTGGTCCTACGCGGAGATGCGCGCCGCCTTCGGCTGGACGCTCGATCAGTATGTGCTCTACGGCGGCTATCCAGGAGCGGCGCTGTTGGTGAAAGAACCGGAGCGCTGGGCGCGTTATGTGAAGGACTCGCTGATCGAGACCACGATCTCCCGCGACGTGCTGCTGCTGACCCGCGTCGACAAGCCGGCGCTGCTGCGGCGGCTGTTCGAACTGGGCTGTGCCTACTCGGGGCAGGTGCTGTCGTATCAAAAAATGCTCGGCCAGCTTCAGGACGCCGGCAACACGACCACGCTCGCGCATTACCTGGAACTCCTCTCCGGAGCCGGCATGGTCGCCGGCCTCCAGAAATTCGCCGGCGCCGCCCGACAACGTGGCTCCAGTCCCAAACTTCAAGTCTTCAATACCGCGCTCCTGGGTGCGCAATCAGGTCTGACGCTCGAAACGGCGCGCGCCGATGGGTCGTTCTGGGGGCGGGTGGTGGAATCGGCGGTCGGTGCACACCTGGTCAACGCGGCGGCGACAGGCACGTGCGATCTGTTTTATTGGCGTGATCGCAACCGCGAGGTGGATTTCATCGTGCGCGCGGGCCGGACCGTCACCGCGATCGAAGTCAAGAGCGGCCGAGTGCGGGAGACGCTGGCAGGCATGGACGCGTTTGCCGCTGCCTTCAAACCTGCGCGTACCTTGCTGGTTGGGGGCGATGGGATCGCGTTGGAGGAGTTTCTGTCACGGCCGGTTGAGCATTGGGTCAAGCCACATTCTTCCTGAACGGTGAAGGATCCAGTAGCAAACGCATGGAGCAACTGATCGTCAGCGTCATGGCCAAGACGAGCCGGAAGAGTTGAACAACCGCTAGAAGGCGAAGTGGGCCTGATAGCATTGCCAGGGCTTCGGCGTACCTTCATTCTGGCCACCAAAATATTTGCCTTATCACGGCGGTTTCGACAAATGAGTCGCGCCGCTGTTCTTGCACTACCAGCGCAGCCCGACAAGATAAACCAAACAAACCCGGCCCTCTCGCTCTTCTCGCCTCGCACCAGACAGACCCCCCGCACCAGATAGACCTTCCAAGAGGACCCCTGTCGCTTACGCCAGGTCCACCGTCAGAATGATTGCTTTCTTCAGCCAAAGTAGGTAAGCCTCTCGCGAATCACTTCCAGAGTCGTCCTGACGCTGTACAGGCATTGGATTGATTGTGTGAGAGCTCCGGAGAAAAAACGAATGGCTGCAGGGAAAAACAACAAGAAGAACAATGGCGCCAACGTGGGCTACGAGGCTGAACTCTGGCAGATGGCCGATGCCTTGCGCGGCAGCATGGATGCAGCCGAGTACAAGCACGTAGTGTTGGGGCTTATCTTCCTCAAATACATCTCCGATGCCTTTGAAGAGCAGCACGCCAAGCTGGAGCATGAACGAAAGAAGGGAGCAGACCCCGAAGATCCGGATGAATACCGCGCGCTGAATATCTTCTGGGTGCCGCCGGAAGCACGCTGGTCCCATCTGAAAGCTCAGGCCAAGCAGCCCACCATCGGGCAACTGGTGGACGACGCCATGACGGGGATCGAGCGGGATAATCCATCGCTCAAGAGCGTGCTCCCCAAAGAGTACGCCCGACCCGCACTCGACAAGACTCGGCTCGGTCAACTCATCGACCTTATCACCAACATCAAGATCGGGGACAAGGAAAGCCGATCGAAAGACGTGCTCGGCCGGGTCTACGAGTACTTTCTATCTCAATTCGCTAGCGCGGAAGGTAAGAAAGGCGGGGAGTTCTACACGCCGCGTTGCGTGGTCAGGCTGTTGGTCGAGATGCTCGAACCCTACAAGGGCCGTGTGTACGACCCCTGCTGCGGCTCATCCGGCATGTTTGTGCAATCCGTCGAATTCATCAATGCACACGCCAGCGGTAACGGGAACGGCGCAAAGCGACGGGCGACCCGCCTGCGCCGCAAAGCGCAGCGGCGCGGCAGGCATCAGCATCTATGGGCAGGAGTCCAACTACACGACCTGGCGCCTGGCGAAGATGAATCTCGCCATCCGCGGTATCGACGGCCAGATCGCGCACGGAGACACCTTTCATAACGATCGCCACCCCGACCTCAAGGCCGACTACATCCTCGCCAATCCGCCCTTCAACGTGAGCGACTGGCGCGGCAACCTGTTGCGGGACGACAAACGATGGAAATTTGGCACGCCGCCCGCCGGTAATGCCAACTTCGCCTGGGTGCAACATATGATCTACCACCTCGCGCCAACCGGCGTCGCGGGGTTCGTTCTTGCCAACGGCTCCATGTCATCGAACCAATCCAATGAGGGCGAGATCCGGAAGAACATCGTTGAAGGCGACCTCGTCGATTGCATGATCGCATTGCCAGGACAGCTCTTTTATTCGACGCAGATACCTGCCTGTCTGTGGTTTATTGCCCGCGACAAGCGCGGGCTACCCTCACCCCCTAGCCCCTCTCCCACTGGGAGAGGGGAGCAGGGTGAGGGGCCTGCCCATCGTCTCCGCGACCGTCGAGATGAAATTCTTTTCATCGATGCCAGGAAGATGGGCAGGCTAGTGGATCGCACCCATCGCGAGCTGACAAATGAGGAAGTCAGCCGTATTGCCAACACCTATCATGCGTGGCGCCTGTCTGCGTGCGACGCACAGGCAGGCGGCGAGAAGAATGCCGGCGAGTACGCAGACATCCCCGGCTTCTGCAAGAGTGCCGCGCTGGACGATGTTCGCAAGCATGGACATGTACTGACCCCAGGCCGTTACGTTGGGGCCGAAGCGGAGGAGGACGACGACGAGCCGTTTGACGACAAAATGAAGCGGCTCACGAAAACATTGCGCCAACAGCAGCAGGAAGCCGCAATGCTCGACGCAACCATTGCCGCTAACATGAAGGATCTCGGGTATGGCAGTTAAAGAGATGCTCGGTGGAGCCCTTGATCTATTTGGCTGGAAGGAGGTGCCTCAAGGCTGGCAATTCGATTTACTTGGCAATCGTTGCAGCATCCGGCGAGGTTCGTCCCCTAGACCAGCAGGCGATCCCAAGTACTTTGGTGGCGGCACGATCCCATGGATTAAGATTGGCGATGCTACAAAGACAGGGGGCAGATACATAGACTCCACCGAAGAGTTTGTGAACGAGGAGGGCGCGAAATGCTCAGTGCGCATCCCCGCAGGTAGCTTGGTTATAGCCAACAGTGGCGTTTCGCTCGGCTTCGCGGCCATCACACGGATTGAAGGATGCATTCATGACGGTTGGTTACTACTGACCGACTTCCGGGAGTTGGACCGCCGCTACCTCTACTATTGCATCAACTTAGTTACGCACAAGATCCGGCATTTCGCTGATGGCACAACGCAGCCAAACCTAAATACCGATATCGCTCGGCGGCTCTTGCTGCCAATGCCTCCTCTGAGGGAGCAGAAAGCACTTGCCAAAATCCTCGGCACGCTGGACGACAAGATCGAGCTGAACAGGCGAATGAACGAGACGCTGGAGGCCATGGCGCGGGCACTCTTCAAATCATGGTTCGTGGATTTCGACCCCGTCCGCGCCAAGGCCGAAGGCCGCGACCCCGGCCTGCCCAAGCATCTCGCCGACCTTTTCCCCTCCTGCCTCGTGGACTCTGAACTGGGCGAGATTCCGGCTGGCTGGGATGTCGCTTCGTTCGCTAGCATAGTTGAAATCCTCGGCGGCGGCACACCGAAAACCTCGATCCCGGAGTATTGGGGCGGAGAGATTCGTTGGTTTTCAGTCGTGGATGCTCCACGAGATTCAGATGTCTTCGTCTTGGACACCGAGAAGAGGATTACCCATGCTGGCCTCGTGAACTCCTCCACCCAGATCCTACCCGAAGGGACGACCATCATCACCGCTCGCGGCACAGTGGGCAAAGTTGCCCTCGTCGGTGTCCCGATGGCAATGAACCAGTCATGCTACGGTTTGCGTGGCCGAACCGGGGAGCGCGGATTCCTCACCTACTATGCGACACGTGCGCTTGTCTCGACATTGCAGCAACGCGTTCATGGCTCCGTCTTCGACACGATCACACGGGACACGGTCGCTGGCGCTGATGTGGTAGTTCCGCCGGTCAGCCTGGTCGAAGCGTTCGAGCGTGCCGTTGCACCGGTTCTGGAGCGTATCCGCAACAATCTGTTCGAATCGCATACCCTCGCCGCCCTCCGTGACACACTGTTGCCGAAGCTCATCTCCGGCGAGCTGCGGGTAAAGGATGTTGACCCAATTATCGCGGAGGTGACATAGCCATGCCAGGCCTTCGCACCTACCACGTGTTTATCTGTCACGACTGGGAGTACAGTGACGACTACCACCGGATCTGCGATTTTCTGGACGGCGCTCCCAACTTTTCATGGAAAAACCTGAGCGTACCGGGGCACGACCCGCTCGACACGGATGAGATGCTCCAGAAGAACCTTCGAGGCCAGATCCGGCCTGCCGATGTAATGCTGGTGTTGGCAGGTATGTACACCGCGCGGAGCGGATGGATGGACTGGGAAATGGAGTTCGCACGACGAATTGGCCAGTCAATCATAGGCGTCATGCCCTGGGGCAACGTCCAGCTTCCGGTTGTCGTGCAACGCAATGCCGACGAGGTTGTCGGCTGGAATACCGATAGCATTGTGAGCGCCATACGCCGCCACGCCCCGCGACAGTGAGGAGCAACCAATGGCCATCAAGAGAGCTTTCATCAGTTTCGACTTCGATCACGATGAGGACCTGCGGAACCTGCTCGCAGGGCAGGCGAAACATCCGGATTCGCCATTCGAGATCAAGGACCGTTCGCTCAAGGAACCGTTGACGGGCGACTGGAAGGAGAAGGTGCGACGGCGCATGGACAACATCGACGTCGTTATCGTCATCTGCGGTGAATACACTCACACAGCCATGGGTGTCGCCGCTGAGCTCACCATAGCGCGAGAAGCGAACAAACCTTATTTCTTGCTCTGGGGACGCAACGGCAAGACCTGCACCAAGCCGACCTCGGCGCCGGCGGCGGACAAGGTCTACGAGTGGACCTGGGACAACCTGAAAGCACTGATCGGCGGCGCGAGGTAGCTCATGGCCAAGCAGGAAAGCCATCCGCTTATCCGGCAAGGAAAAGAAGCGTACGGTGAGTCTTGGCGGTCGGACTTGTTCGAGCAATACAAGATGTACGTCGAGTCTGCGGACAAGATCAGCGAAAGGCGGACCGCTGCGAATAACTACCTGCTCACAGTGAACACTGGACTTGTCACGTTGTATGGGTTGGCGGCACAGCCAGCATCTTCGGTCGTTTGGCATGTTACAGTTCCGATTGCCGGAATACTGGCGAGCTTTGTATGGTGGTGGCTGATCCGGTCGTACCGGGACCTGAACACCGTCAAGTTCAAGGTAATTCACGAGTTGGAGAGTTATCTGCCAGCAGCACTTTACGACCACGAGTGGAAACTTGCCGAACAAGGCCGGGGCAAATCATACCGACCGGTTTCGCATCTTGAGGGCTGGGTCCCGCTTATCTTCATGGTCCTTTATGTTCTCCTAGCCACCCCCCACATTCTCGGGCTGCTCAAATGCTTGCGCTAACCGAATCTGTCGTCGAAGACGCCGTTCGGCGCGATATACTGCTGCCCAAGCTCATTTCCGGTGAGCTGTGCCTGCCTGCCGCGCTGCGCGACCGTGCGGCGCAGGCAGGGGGGAACGACGTGGAGCGGCTCATCGGGGGAGCGGTATGACGACCCCGACCCCTGGCGGAGAGATGCTGGTTTACGAGACGCCCGAGGGCGGCGTCCGGGTGGAGGTGCGGCTGGAGCGGGAGACGGTCTGGCTGACACAGCGACAGATGGCCGATCTTTTCGACACCTCGACTGACAACATTGGCCTGCACCTGAAGAACATCTATTCGGACGGAGAACTGGAAGAGGAGGCAACGACCGAGGATTTCTCGGTCGTTCAAACAGAGGGCAGTCGGCGGGTTCGGCGTACGCTGCGCCACTACAACCTCGACGCCATCATCTCGGTGGGGTATCGGGTCAACTCCAGGCGCGGCACCCGCTTCCGCCAATGGGCCACCCGCACCCTGCGCGAGCATCTGGTGCGTGGTTTCACCCTCAACGAACGCCGGCTGGCCGAGCACGGCCTACGGGAAGCAAGGGAGACGCTCGACCTTCTAGCGCGCACGCTCACCAACCAGGCGCTCGTGGACGACACCGGTCGCGCGGTGCTGGAACTGATCGGCGCCTACGCTGAGACCTGGCGGCTCTTGCTTGCGTACGACGAGAACCGTCTCGCCGTGCCGCCCGGCACGCGTCCCTCCGTCGGGGTGCTGGATTCTGCGCGCGCTATACGCGCCATTGCCGATTTCAAGCGGGAACTGACGAATCGCGGCGAGGCCACACCGCTCTTCGGCAATCCACGTGGTGAGGCGCTGGAGGGCATCCTCGCGAGCATCGAGCAGACCATGTTCGGCGAGCCGCTTTACCGCTCGAGTGAGGAAAAGGCGGCCCACCTGCTCTACTTCGTCATCAAGGATCACCCGTTTTCCGACGGCAACAAGCGCATCGGCTCCTTGCTGTTCATGCTTTATCTGGGACAGGAGGGTATGGCGCATCGCTTCAGTCCGCAGACGCTCACGGCACTCGCCCTGCTGGTGGCGGAAAGCGCGCCGGCCAACAAGGACCTGATGGTCCGACTGATTATCAACTTGCTCATGGAGCCGGCGGCATGACCGCCTTCACCGAGTCTGTCATTGAACAAGCTGCTCTCGCCTGGCTGGAAAGCCTCGGCTATGGGGGCAAGCATGGTCCTGACATCGCTCCCGGTGAACTGGCGGCGGAACGCACGAACTACGCGCAAGTCATCCTCGAAGATCGGTTGCGCCAGGCGCTCGTCCGTTTGAATCCCAGCCTGCCGTCGGAGGCGCTCGACGATGCCTTTCGGAAGCTAACCCGTCCCGAAGGTCCAACTCTCGAAACACGAAACCATGCCGTGCACCTCGTGGCTGACATGCCAGCCGTCATGGTGCGAGGGACCCGTCGCGCAGCCGGAGTGAAAGGTTTCAATCAGCCGCTCTCGAACCTTTCAATCAGCCGACCTTGAAGCTTGCAATCAGCCGACGGACGGGCTTACGATCAGCCGATGCCGGACCGCACCCTCTACCCCCGCTTCGCCGAGCCACGATTGACCGAGGCCCTCGCCGATGCGCCGGCAGTGCTGATCCACGGCCCCCGCCAGTGTGGCAAGACGACCCTCGCTCAGACCGTCGGCGCACGGGCGGGCTACACCTACATGACCTTCGACGATGAGGTGGCCCGCAGCGCGGCCATGACCGATCCCGTGGGATTCGTCGCTGACCTGCCACGGCGTGTGGTGCTCGACGAGGTGCAGCATGTGCCGCATCTGTTCGCTGCGCTGAAGACGGCCATCGACCGCGAACGCATACCCGGGCGTTTCCTGCTCACCGGCTCGGCGAACGTCTTGCTCCTGCCGAAGTTGGCCGACTCGCTGGCCGGCCGCATGGCCATCTTGCGATTGCACCCGCTGGCGCAGTGCGAGCTGGTACGACGGGTCCCGGATTTTCTCGACGGCCTGTTCGGCAAGGGATTCAAGGTGCAACGATGGGAGCGGCTGGCGGCGGCGCTTCCCGAACGGATTGCCGCTGGCGGCTACCCCGCGGCTCTGTCGCTCCCGTCTGGTCGCCGACGGGCCAAGTGGTACCAGGACTACATCGAGACGATCGTGCAGCGCGACGTGCGCGAGCTCGCCCGCATCGGCTCGCTGGACGCGCTGCCGCGCCTGCTCGCGCTGGCGGCCGCGCAAACGGCGCGTCTCCTCAACGTCGCGGATCTGGCTGCGCCGTTTCAGTTGAGCCGCCCGACGATCCGCGACTACCTCACGCTCCTCACGCGCGTGTTCCTGATCGAAGAATTGCCGCCCTGGCACAGCAACCGCCTGAGCCGGCTCGTCAAGACACCTCGGTTGCACTTCGGCGATCCGGGGCTTGCATGCGCGCTGCTGGGCGCCGACGCGGGAGCCCTCAAGGCAGATCGGGCGCTGCTCGGCCAACTTGTGGAAACCTTCGTCTTTCAGGAGCTCAAGCGGCAGGCAAGCTGGCATGAGGATCCTCTGTCGTTTTTCTATTTCCGCGACCGAGACGGCTATGAGGTGGATGTCGTCATTGAGCGCGGCGCGCGGGCGGTGGCAGGCGTGGAAGTGAAGGCAGCCGCCACGGTGACCGCCGCCGACTTCCGCGGCCTGCGCAAGCTCAAGGAGGCGGCGGGCAAGCGATTCGCCTGCGGGGTCGTGCTATATGACGGCGAGATGAGCGCAGGCTTTGGCGACTCGATGTACGCCGTGCCCCTCTGCGCACTCTGGGAGGTGCCGTGACGAAGGCATTCACTGAGTCCGTCGTCGAGGACGCGGCGCTGGGCTGGCTGGAAAGCCTCGGCTATGGGGTCAAGCATGGTCCCGACATCGCTCCTGGTGAGCTGGCGGCGGAGCGCACGAGCTACGGGCAAGTCATCCTCGAAGATCGGTTGCGCCAGGCACTCGTCCGTTTGAATCCCAGCCTGCCCACTGAGGCGCTCGACGACGCCTTTCGGAAACTCACCCGTTCAGAAGGTCCAACCTTCGATACGCGCAACCGGGCCGTGCACCGGATGCTGGTGGACGGTGTCACGGTGGAATATCGACGGCCGGACGGATCCATTGCGGGGGCGCAGGCTCAGGCCATCGATTTCCAGAAGCCGGACAACAACGATTGGCTCGTCCTTAATCAGTTCAGCGTCAGTGAGCACCTGTCTGCCGCGACGGGTGCGGCGCAGGCAGGCAAGCACAGCCGCCGCCCCGACGTTGTGCTGTTCGTGAATGGCCTGCCGCTGGCGGTGATCGAACTTAAGAACGCCGCTGACGAGACCGCGACGATCTGGACGGCGTTTCAGCAACTCCAGACCTATCAACACGAACTGCCCTCACTCTTTTCCTACAACGGCGTCATGGTGATTTCCGACGGAGTCGAGGCACGAATTGGGACTCTTGGCGCAGGACGCGAATGGTTCAAACCGTGGCGGACTATCACAGGCGAGGGATTAGCGGACGCCCGTACTCCCGAATTGCAGGTGCTCATCGAGGGCGTCTTCGAGAAACAACGGTTTCTCGATCTCATTCGACACTTTCTCGTGTTCGAGGATTCTGGCGCTGGGGTTCTGACCAAAAAGATGGCGGGCTATCACCAGTTCCACGCGGTGAATATCGCTCTTGAGGAAACTCTACGCGCAGCCAAGTTAACTCAGGTCACAGGGGAAGAGGACGGTACGAGTCGCATCGCCGCCCCGGTGGTGAACTAGGTGACCGCCGCGTGGGCGTCGTCTGGCACACTCAGGGTTCTGGTAAGAGTCTCACCATGGCCTTTTATGCCGGGCGGGTCATCCGCGAACCTGCGATGAACAATCCCACGCTCGTCATTCTCACCGACCGCAATGATCTGGATGACCAACTCTTCGGGACCTTTTCCCGCTGTCAGGATCTCCTCCGTCAGCCGCCGGTCCAGGCAGAGAGCCGGGGACAAAACAAAGGACAAAACAAAGGGGTCGAGGACAAAACAAAGGGGACAAAACAAAGGGGTCGAGGGGACAAAACAAAGGGGTCGGGAGTCTTTTCTTCGGGGCCGGTTCGAGTCCACCCCACCAATTTGCCCAATGTCGCGAAGCGCTACAGCCCAGCGTCAACGATCAACAAAGACCTTCCGTAGCGTCGCCTTCGTGGCCAGCAGAATTCCTTCCGTGCGTGGCGTGTCTTCCTCCCTCATGCGCCGCATCGCGCGACGTATGTCCTCGGCGCAGCGCTCGCAGATGCCGTGCGTCACGTGAGTTCTGGACGTTCCCAAGCCTAGGACGCAATCACACCACGCACATTGACGTGTCATGACGCCCTCCTGGACCGTTACCAACGGTTGCCCACCTGGTAAATGACAGCCGGATAATAAGAGGGCCTAGGGAGCGGGCCTACTAGGCAGGACCCTAGTTGAGAGCCGATTTATCGACTACAAGTTTGGATGAACGTCCTCGGAATAGCTGCTATTTCGGTCCGGTGAAGAGGCGCGTCCACTTCTTGAGGCTACTTGGCCAGGGTCATCTTCTTGGTAGCGGGAGGGACCTTGGAGCCGGGCCAGGTGGAATGGCTGAACAGCCAGGCCCGCCCATAGGCGGTGGCCAGGGGGATGGAGTTGTCGTCCCGATCGGCCACATATAATTCTCTGCTCTTCCATGGCTGTGTGGCATCGGCACGATAAAAACGGATTAAGCGGACAATCCACCGTCCGTGCGGTCCCAATTCGGTATGGATCCAGTCTTCGTAGCAGTCATTCGGCACGGGGAGCGGGAGACCCAGCACTAACGCGGTATTCGTGGAAAACTCGATTCCATCGGGACCGATCGGCTGATACTCCGCGCGACCGGGAGTGGGGGCAAACCATTCGCGTTCGCGCTCGCTCAGCGACAACTCGCTGCCCAGCCGATAGCCCAACTGTCGTGCGATGGCCTTGTTGAGGGCGGTCCCCTCCAGCGCCAATACGTCGTCATAGGGAAAAATGTGCGCCAGATTCGACATGGCACCAGCCTCTCCTTCCCTTAAACAACCATTTTGCTGCATAATCCACGAGGACTATCTCTAGGAACCAGCTAGAACCTATCTCAAAATCATCCTGACAGGCATCCCGGCTCTCTCTGCCCCTCCTTCGTAAGGAGGGGCAGGGGAGGTCGAAGCTCTGATCGGCCACTATGGCCATGTTCGTCGATCGGAGCAGTCGCGGCCGGCCGAGACTCTACCCCTCCCAACCTCGCTTACAAAGGGGGGGCAGGTTTTGAGATAGGCTCTAGAAAGAGATGCGGTAGTTTGAGGGAGTTATGTGGAAGAGCGAATTCTCAGACGGGACGATTTGTCCCTGGGCCCGGGTGCTCTTCTCAATCCGCGAAGCCTCGGAACTGATTATGTGCCATCCACATGTGCGCTCCGCTTCTCGGCAACCTGCACACATCATGATCACGGGGTCGCCAATTCGATGGCTTGTCGCCGTACTGTTCACGCTCCTGCCATTTCCGTCCGGCGCGGCTGATTCCGGGACGTCCGACCGAGTCATCGCGATCTATCCTGTCACTACCGGCACCTCTCATGCTCCAAGCACGCCCATTTCGCGCATTGTCGTCGTGAGCGCGCAGACAGGTGCATCGGTCTCTGCCGCACTGGCTGCCGCGAGAGATGTCTTTCAGCGGGGTGGGATGACGGTCATTGACAGAGCTCTTCCGTCATGGCCTGGTGACACACAAGGACCACAACGACCCGGCCAAAAGCGGGGCGACCAAGGATTTCTCGCCTTTGGCAAGAGCGTCGGTGCGGACCATGTGGTTGTGTTGGAGATCACCGACACGCTGATTCTCGACAAGCAGAAGTCGGTCGCGAACACCTATCTGCATGACGAGCGCATATCCGTGAGAGGGATCGGCGTCGAGACCGGGACGGTGGTACTCGAAGGGACGGCACGCTGGTCGCAGCCGATTGTGCGGGCAGGCGACCATGTTCGCGAGTTGACGACCTATGCGATTGCGCGCGCGATCTGTACGCCGGAGAAGTGGGTCGAGGCCTCAGCGGCGAATAACGGGCGGGGACGGTGCCGACCCTAGCGGCATGCTTCATGATCTGTCAGGGACTCTCCCAAAAGCATATCCGTTGCAGTAGAGTTATCTATGCAAGTCATTGATCGCGCAGAGTTTATTCTTCCTTCTTTCGTAGGAATGTTCATGATAAGGTAAAGGCGTTTGGGACTCCCAAGATCCCAAACGCTGCCTTCTTCTCGCTAAGGGACTCTCCCTGGCGCAGAAGAATAGGGGGGAGATGATGTGGCCATCACCTCCCCCTTTTTTTTTACGCTCTGTTGCCCGCCGGCATCACAACAATGCCGTCACGGATTGGCGTCACTCAGATGAGTGCACTTTAGTGGGAGTCCTGCGCCAAAAAATGTCCAAAATTTGAAGTTGCGTTCGAGATGCTCTCAGAAGAAAGTCTGCATGTATGATCCGGAGGGCTCGGCTCTGAGGAAGTCTAGGAAGAGGGAAGGTGAGGAGGCGACGTGGCCGTCGCCTCCTCATGGTGCGCCTACTTTTTCTTCTTAGCAGCCTTTTTTGCGGGCTTCTTCGCTGCTGCCTTCTTCGTTGCCATGAGAACTCCACCCCCTTCCGTGTCTGAGTGTTTAACCGTTGTGCTTGGTATACCAGAGATTGCGCAACGAGTAAAATTCTTGTCTCATAGATTCTCTCGGTCCGGAGCAGCGGATGGCCAACAATGGGGACAGGGCGCTGCTTTAACCTCTTCTCTGACCATCAGCTATACGCCATCCGCTCTTCGAGGTTAGCCGTTACCACTTCCCGAGCCATCGGCGGGAGCCGGCGAAATAGGCGGCTCCCATCAAGCTGATGATAATCAACGCCTGAATCACCTGCTGGGCGATGACGCCCGGCGGAGTAATGCGCGCGACAAAGACCAATGCCGCGGCGATAATGGTCGCGGCAAGCGTCGTGCGCTTCGGGCAGGGACGATAGCGGATCGCTTCATAGGAGCGCATGACCCACACGCCGATCCAGGCGAGCGCGCCGCCGACCAAGGCCCCCGCCAGATCCGCAGCGCCGATCAGCAAACTGTCGCCGACGAGACGCGACGTGGCCCGCGCGGCGAGATCCAGCTTCAATCGGAATCCCTCTCCCAATGAGAGGATCAACCACACGATCCCGATGCCGACGAA
>CAYNLM010000088.1:0-16400 GCA_964398045.1 uncultured Nitrospira sp.
GTCGGCCTGCGGAACGATTGTTTGCGGCCCTTCTTCACGCGGCGTGACGACCACCGCGAAGGGGCCGGGCAGCAACGCGCCCAGCATGATGAGCGGCGTCAGTTTGCTGCCGAGGAAGAGGGCGGCGATACGACCGGAGAGGCCGTAAGGAGACGCGTCATTCGTCATTCGCTTGGACGATATGAGAGGACGTTCGATCATGCCGAAAGGCTTTTCGATTGACGGTTGGCGCTTGACGAATTACGGCTTCGAGGGCGCCGCCACCGACTCGACGATCTGCACCGTGGCGCCGTCAACGCCTCGCGAACCATCCAACAGCACTCGCTCGCCGACATTCACGCCGGAGAGTATTTCCATCTGCGGGTCGAATCGCCGCCCGGCTTTAATCCAGCGAAGTCGGGCAATGTGGTCGGAGCCGACGACAAACACGCTGGTGAGCACCCCTCGCTCGATGACGGCCGAAGCGGGCACAAGGATCGTCTGCGTGGTGCCTTTGTCCAACTGGAACCGCCCGAACATGCCGGTCTTCAAACCCGGCGTGGTGGGCAGATCCACTTTCACCATGAAAGTGTGGGTCTGTGGATCGCCGGCGGGAAGAATCTGACTGACCACGCCGTTCAGGACCTGTCCGCCCAAGGCATCGATGACGACGGGAATCCTATCGCCACGGGACACCGACTTGAGATCGCCTTCGGCGACCGTCGCTTCGAGACGCAATTGCCGGTGATCTTCCATCTTGAGCAAGGGCTGGCCCGGCGAAGCCAATTCGCCCGCTTCCACTTTTTTTTCGGTAATGACGCCGTCGAAGGGCGCCTTGACGCGGGTGTAACTCAACTGAGCCAACACGGCTTTTCGATTCGCTTCGGCGACTTTGAAGGACCGCGTCGCGTTTTCCATCTCCTGCTTCGACACGGCATCTTGGCGGTACAACGTCGTCATGCGATTGAGCTGCGCCTTCGCATTCTCAACCTCCGCCGTGGCGCGGGCCAAATCCGCTTTGACATCGCGGCTGTCCAATTCAATCAGGGTTTGTCCCTTGGACACCTGCATGCCTTCACGAACCAACAGCTTATCGATCGTCCCTTGGATGCGGCTGGAGAGCGTGGCTTGATAGACGGTGGCCACCTGCCCCGTGACTTCCACGCGGATGGGCACTTGAGCGGTCTTGATGTCGACCACCGCCGCCTGAATGCTCGCTTGCGGCGCGGCCGATACCGAAGACAGGGCCGGCTCCTCTTTCGATCCGCATCCCGCCGTCAGCAGTGCCAACATCAACAGCCATGGTTTACTCGACATATCGATTCATTCTCGCCCCGCGACACACTAGGTTACGGTCGAGGCTCAGGCTGAGGATTGAGGTGCCGGGAACTCAACCTTACCCTAAGCCTCGACCTTCTTCCAATCGCCCGCTACTCCTGCACGCCGAGCCATCTCAGGAGCGCCATCATCGGGCACCAGCCAGTAAAGGCCGATTGGATCAAATTCACCGCGACGAACGCCGCGAAGTAGTTCCAGTAGGGATGGACCGTGGCGCCCAGGAAGACCGCGAGCAACACAAAGGCCCCGGCAATCAACCGCAACAGTTCATTGAGTTTCATGTACGCCTCCTTTCTCCTGTCCCTGTGTGAGACAAGGCCGGGACAAAGGATTCCCGCTCTTCGTCAGGCCGGCTTTTCCAGCTTGTTGATGCCCATGGCCTTCAGAATCGCCTTTTCAAAAAACGGTTCGCTGACCCCCCGCTTCATCTTCATCAGGAAGTACTTTTCGAGGGCGATCTTGGCCAGATGCACCCACTTGCCTTTCTTCGCCCAGGTGACGTTGCGCGGCGCCATTTGCGGCAGGGCCACGAAGGCCATCCCCGTGTCGCCCATGTCGGCCAGACAGATCGCATTCCAGGTCGCCGTGTCTTTCTTCTCATCATTCTCAATGTCGGCTTTGATATTGTGGACGGCCGCCGACACCATCGACTCGATCATATAGCCGGTCTTGGGCGCGCCGGTCGGGATCGGCGTTTGCTCAACCGGTGGAATCGCCACGCAGACACCCACGGCATAGATATTCTTATATTTGGGATTGGCCTGATAGGAATCGATATTCACGAATCCCTTGGGATTGCACAGTCCCGCCGTCCCCGCGACGGCATCCACGCCGGCAAACGGAGGGATGATCATCGAATAGCGGAACGGCACTTCCTGGCCGTCATCCAAGAGCATTTTCCCCGGCTGCACTTCCTTGATCGACATATTGGGGAACGGCTTGATGGAGTGTTCGGCAAATTCATCCTCCATCAACCGCCGCGACTTACCGACTCCGGCCAGTCCCATGTGGCCGATATAGGGCTCCGGCGTCACGAAATAGATCGGAACTTTCTTGCGCAGTTTCTTCTTGCGCAAATCCGCATCGAGGATGAAGGCCATCTCATAGGCCGGTCCGAAACAAGAGGCTCCTTGCGCCGCTCCGACCACAATGGGACCAGGATCTTTCAAAAAGCTTTGATATGTCCCCCAGGCTTGTTCGGCGTGATCCACCGTACAGACCGACTGGGTATAGCCGCTGGGTCCGAGGCCGGGGACAGCGCCGAAATTGAGCTTGGGACCGGTCGCGATGATGAGATAGTCATAGGGCACTTCCCCTTTGGAGGTCACGACCCGATTCTGCTCCGGTTCGATTCGGTTGGCGGCCGCGTTGATGAATTCGATGCCTTTCTTCTCCAGCACCGGCCCCAATGCAAAGCTGATGTCCTTTCGCTTCCGCCAGCCGACCGCCACCCAGGGATTCGACGGCACGAAATGAAACGAATCCACGTTGGAGATCACCGTCACCTTGTGTTTCTTGTCCAACAACGCCCGCGCCTCATAGGCTGCCGGCAATCCCCCAATCGATGCGCCGATAATCGCGATACGTGCCATGACGAACCTCCGTTCCTTTTCATGCGATGTCTCTAACCTGACCGCCCGACCTCATGCCTCTGTTGGTCATTTGCTGTCGCCGCCTCTCTCAGTGGTTATGAGTCACCGGGATGCGAATGGATTCGCGCAAGAACGACTGCAAGGAGAACGCCGACTCTCTCTTTCACATGGGTTGCATGGAGAGACGAGGCAAATCGCCACGTTCGAATGCTGTGAGCGACGAGGATGGGCGAGATCGTAGTCTCTTGCGTCAGACCAGCAAGTCCGCCTGTTGCAGAAGGCTACAGGCTCGTGATCAGGATCTCGCAAACAGCGCGGCTGCCAAGACAACACACAGAGCGAGAACCAGCGCCAGGCGAGGCAGCCAGGAGGACGTGCGCATCAGGGCCTCATCCCACGGCGATCTCGCCGCTTCAGGGATGGCGCCGATGTTCCTGATCCGCGGTCCGAGGATCAGGTCGTGTGCAACGGTGAGAATCAGCAAAACAAGCACGAGGCCGATCTTGATTTGCAACACGCGCGGCCACTGGCTGGGATTGATAATGGACAGGCCTCTTTGATGGAGGAGGAACGGCCCGGTGCCCAACAACACCCCAATCGCGCTCCACACGACGAGTCGGAACTTGAGCGCCGCAGAGCGAAACAAGGCCAGGAATTCCGGCGCCGCTTTCCGCTGCCTGACCAGCGGAGCCAGAACCAGTGAGAGAAAGATCATCCCGCCGATCCAGCTGATCACCGCGACAAGATGGAGCCAGATTAGAACGATCGTCATTCGTCACGTCGTGGGGTGAACGTACGGCCATCGGTTCTAATATGCCGGTGCTCCTTGTCTTCGACGATCCGGCTCAGGTGACCCACCGAAGCGTGACCTTCTCCGGGACCGGATGCTGGGGGTTGGGCACGCCGGCCAGTTGATCCAGACGATATTTCTTCAGTTGCCGGTACCACACGGCCAGTGTGTCCGATTCCAAATTCAATAACATGCTTCCCTTCGGGCCGAACCCCTGTTCCTGCAATTCCAGGACTTCACGGTCCTGGCCCATGATGGTCCTCAAGGTCCGGCGGACCAGCCATCCCACGGGCAGCCCGCGCAAGAAATTCCACCCGACGGTGATGTCGAACCGGCTTCGGTCATTGGTGAGCGGTGTTGCAACCAACATGACGGACGCAAACCGCTTGCCGATCTCCCACTGTTCCAAATGGATGCCGGGCAGGACGAAATCGACGGTGGTCGTGGCCGCGCCCAGTCCCGGAGACAGGGCGCGAAAGATAAAAGTGTCCGGCAGTAGGACGTTGTGCGACACGGTGCGAAACCCCAGCGGCAGCCGCGTGAACACCTTTTCTTTTTCCCTGGCCGCCTCCCGCCGTCGGAAATATTTGTTGTGCACGAACGGGACGTGTGCAGGATCCATGAGACTGTCTACTGCGAAATCCCACCGGACTTTCGCCTCGGCAGACTCGTGTGTAGAAACCATCGGACTGCCGTCGGCGGGCGTCGGCAACAACGGCGGCGGCGCGGAAGGCTTCGGGCACTGGTCGCTCCCGATATAGACCCACACCCACCCGTCCTGTTCCTCGACCGGAAAGGTCTTGACGCAGGCCGAGGCCGGCAACGGGTGCGCCGCGTTGCCGATAGCCGGCACTTCGACGCACTCGCCCGAGGAGGTGAAGCGCCACCCGTGAAAAGGGCAGCGCAAGGAATCCCCTTCCTGCCGGGCCGACGAGAGCGGCACGCCCTTGTGAGGACAGCGGTTCTCTAGCGCATGAACCCGACCCCGGCCGGCCCGAAACAGTACCAGTGGCTGGTTACAGAGCATTGCCGCAAGCGGCCGGCCGGTCCTGACTGCGACACTTTCCCCGGCGATGTACCAGAAACCTTCGAGCATGGTGTTACGCGGCCCTCCCCCTCTTGCCTCTTGCCGGCTGAACTTTGCGTTCTCCCGTTCAGCTTCTTGATCTGGCACAATCGCCCCGATCGAATCTCACCAGTCCTTCGGCAAGTCCAACCCTGGATAATCCGTAGATAAGCCACTTCGAAGGATCGATGTTGTACCACAGGGGCCCGTTTCGGTAGTCGCGCGGGAACGAATGATGGTAGTTGTGATACCCCTCCCCGAACGTAATGAGGGACACCCACCAACTGTCCCGGCTGCTGTTCGCCCGGTTGTAAGGCTGAGTTCCCCACAGATGGCAGACGGAGTTGATGCAGAACGTGGCGTTCAACACGAGGAAGACCCTCGCGACCCCGGCCAGGAGAAAGCAGCCCAACCCCCGCAACCCCCCACCCTGCAGAAATCCGATCACGAACGGCAGAGCCAAGCCGGACAGGACGATCGGCACATACCACCCATGCTGCCACAACACTACGCCGTCGTTTCGAAGCCAAGGTGCATAGGCTTCCGTGTAATGCCGGTTCTTCCGGAGGACCCATCCGCAGTGACTGTACCAGAATCCCTTCATGGCGTTATAGGGATCCTCTTTCTGGTCCACGCGCGCGTGGTGCAGCGCGTGGTCCGCCGACCATTTGAGCGCCGAGTTTTCCATGGCCCAACCGCCCGCCACGAGCAGCGCAACCTTGACCCAGTCGGGACATTGAAAACTGCCGTGCGCGATCAACCGATGATAGCCGACCGTAATACCCAGTCCGGTGACCACGTACAGAATTCCAAAGAGAGTCCAGTCCAACCAGGTATAGCCGTACGCATAGCCGTACAAGGGAGTGGCAACCAGGGCGGTCGCGCACACCAGGGCAAACAAGATAGTGGTGGGCACATCCACGGAAGACAGCAATCCGGTCGTCGGTTTTCCTTCCGCTGTTTCATTTCCGTCCCCGTCCGGCTCGATCGGCCTGACGGCGCCGGCATTGATGACGCGGAACACCGATTCGTCTCGTTCATTCATGCGATCCTCCGTTGAACCTGCGCAACCCACTCTTCATGGAACATCGTTTTTGCCCGGGTATTCGCATGGGAACGGGCCCGCTGGCAGCTCCTTGCACCAACTCCCCGGAAGAGAGAACGCCGTAGGAGCCTGCCCGACATTGCCGTTCGTGACGAGGCGAAGGGACTGGCTCCGCCGCGTGCGGCGGTGCCTGTCCCGCTTCAGAACGGGGACAGGCGCCGGAAAGAAGGGCGCCAGTCCCCCAACCACGAAAAACCGGAGGCGTATTCGCTGGAACACGCTGAGGATTTTTCGAGGTCGAGAAAGACGCAAATGTCGGTGCATCGTTCGCCGCAATAGAAAGGTCACTGTCGGACAGGCTCCTCGGAGCGCGACCCCTGAGCGAGAGACGGATAGCTGTGATCCAGGCAGTACAGATCACGCGGCGACGGCGCAACAGACGGGAGCGGCTTGGTGGTCCCATCGGGCGACTCGCGAAACAGATCGAAGGCATGGCTCTGATGCACGCAGCACCCCTGCCGCTCCAATTTTTCGTTCAACGCGGCGAGCGGCCACCAGTGGGCCGTCACCATCTCGCGAAGGGCCTGGTTGCGTTCGCTGAATACGAACACCGGATGATCGGGCAACCAGTCCGCCCCTCCGTTGGCATAGGCCACAAACAGGCGGGCTCCGGCGCTCGCCACGAGTGCGGCGAGATAGTCATCTGATACGCAACAGTTCTCGCCGACCTCAAGCCAGCGACCGGGATGGGACAGGCAGGCGTAGGCCGCGAACGCGCGCAACTCAAGGAGTTGGCCCGGCTGGGCATAGACCGTGTCGATCGGCCCGTACTGCCGGACCAGTTCATCGATCACCCCGTCCTTCACCATGCTCTCGCCGCTGTTGGTCGGGCCGCTGTCCACATGAATGAGGATATTCCGGCCGCGATCCGCAATCAGATAACAATTGCGCGGCAGACCCAGCTCACATGAGCACTCCCCGTAGAATGGAACGGAGACCACGCCGCCCCCGTCGAAAGTCCATGTGTCCCCGTGCGCCAACTCAACAATCCGCGTAAATCCCAAACCGCCGAGCAACGCTTTGTAGTCGTAAAAGAGCGCACGCCGATCCTTCCGACTCGGCACGATGACCGGCGTCTCCTTCGGCAAAGCCAACAGCGCGCGAGGATCGACATGGTCGTCATGGTCATGGGTCAGAAAGATCGCGGACGGCTTGGGGAGCAAAGAAGTCCAGAGAGACGGAATGGGGGCTTCGGCAAACCAGGGGATCAGCCAGGGATCGAACAGCAGAAAGCTGTCGCGCTGCCGATACATCAAAGCGGCATGGCCGAGATGAACGACATCGCGATCATGCGTCGCGCCGAGCCAGTGCGCATGGATCGATGAGCGCGCCGATACGGCCAGGCAGTCATGCGTGCTGAGAAGATCCAAGAGCCCGGCCAGGCATTTGACGCAGTCGGGACCGGAAACTGCACCCACCCGCACGATCTCGGCACGAACCTCCGCCACTCTCTTCTTCCCATCGAGGATGCCGATCAGCCTCCCGATCGCCGGAGCCATCGACCGGTCAAAGCCGAAGAAGATGACTTGCTTCGTCGCAGCATTGAAGACGCGCAAACCGCTGTACTCGACGGAGGCGGAGCCTTCGGCATCCAGCGGAAATTCCCACAGGAAGGTTCCATCATGCTCCCGGCGGCACCGGATGTGTTCGCGCCAACGAGGGCGCGACTGCACAACCTCCGCATAGGCATTCTCGAGACGCCTCCGCAACGCCGGATCAAGGCAGGACGAGCGGCCCGCAAACACATCGCTGATCGCCATGTCGATCGCGCCGGAGAGGTGCTGATGGACCTCATGGAGGCTGACCACAACCGATGGGGCTACACCGCCCAGAAACGGAAAGGGACCCGGAGGCTCTGAACTTTCAAATTGAATCCAAGCCCATGGACACAGGCCGACATACTGCTCGCTGTTCATCGCGCCCCAGAATTGCGCCATATCGTCAGCGACCTATTCATGTTTTCACGGCATTCCCTGCCGAATTTAAGGTCGTTGGTACTTATCCAACCTCCCCCGGTCCCCAAACATGTCAATAATCATGTAAAGATTTGATCTTTGTCATCCTTCGTTTGCCGTATCTGCATCGATAAGACAATATAGGACTTCCGCGCACCCATCGTATGGAATACATCCAGCCGGTCAAGCAGGAAAGCAGGAGGCTCTCAACAAGTGCAGAGGTGGTGGGCAAGGGCGAATCGAACGAGGCCGGTCCGCCCCGAGATCCCCAGCTTTGCCCGGATTCTGGCGCCGTGATTGGAAACCGTCCGGGGGCTGAGCGTCAACGTCGCCGCCACTTCCTTGTCGCTCATGCCTTCTCCGATCAATTTGAGCACCTCACACTCGCGCCGGGAGAGACATGCCAATGAAGCATCTTTCTTGAACCCGGCACTCGGACGATCCCTTTCCTCCGAGACAGCAGGATAGGTCTCACCCTGTGCCGCAAGGCTCTCATCCGTTTTCCGGATGTATATCGTCACCCGGCAATTTTGCGGCGGTATGCCGCAACCTCGTTTCAGGCACACCTTGGCATACCCGAACTGATCCGCCGCAATCCCCCCCAAGAGAGCGGAGGTCAGCGCGCACAGCTCGGAACCACTGGCCGCGCTATTCCCGAACGGGCAGCTAGGAATCCGCAAGGACAGCGAGTTGGCGGTTTCATCGAGAAGAACACATTCCCATCTCCATAGTTCTTTCAGGCTCACAAGACAACGGGCATAGTCCTTCCTCGAAAGAGGATCGCTCACCCCATTCACAAGCCGATACTGCTCGCTGGCCTGACGACCTAACTTGACTCCTATCTGACGCAGCGCCTGCCGAATCGCGGACGGGTGGAGTATGGCCCCAACGGAGTCCAAGATGCCCCGAAGCGTCGCCTGGAGGAGACCCTGATCGATGTTCCGAACGACACCCATACCAGCTTTTCGGAACAGGGGCGGGAAACCTGAGCACTTTTAACCAAGGGGATCTGAGCATTTCTGCCCTCTGCCCGGCGGCCTCCCCTTTCGATAAAGGAAGGGGTCGGGGTGAACTCGGCCATATACCAATCAAGGAGGACTCCTCATGCAGACTGATTGCTTGTCCACACTCACCAACCGCGACATTGACATCACCAAGGCCATCCCGCTCTACCAGTCTCCGGATCACCACGTCTACTGGGTGGGCACCTTGACCCGTGGGGAAGAGATCGAATGTAACAGCTATCTCATTGTGGACCGCGGGGAAGGCTATCTGCTTGAGCCGGGTGGATACGACCGGTTCGGGCCGACCTTGGAGAAAGTCAATTCGGTCTTCTCAGCCGAAACGATTACTCACCTGCTATTCAGCCACCAGGACCCGGACGTCTGCGGCTCGATCGCAGCGTGGCTGGAATTCAATCCGTCGCTCTTGGTCGTGTGCCCCTCGCTATGGCAGCGATTTCTTCCCCATTATATGGCTTACAACGCCAAGTACCTGCCCGTGAAAGACGAAGGACTCGTGGTCCCGCTGAAAAGCGGAGGACACCTGAAGTGCATCCCGGCGCCCTACCTCCACTCGCCGGGCAACATGGTGGTCTTCGACAGCGTCAGTGGGTTTCTCTTCACCGGCGATATCGGAGCGGCTCCATATTCGGACGGAGGCGTGCATCTGGTCATCGACGATTGGAAGGAGCAGGTCGCCACCATGATCGGATTCCATCAACGGTACATGAGCTCGAGCCGCGCGGTGGCAGCGTTCATTCTCAGTGTCTCCGGTCTCCCCATCACGGCGATCGTCCCACAGCATGGAGCGATCCTTCGGGGCGAAGAGACCAAAACCTTCTTGAAATGGCTGGAGGCGCTCCCTTGCGGAGTGGATTACTTGTTTCCCGCGCCGGCGCGCCGCGCGGCGTGAGCCATGGGAGGGGAGACCGGGCGGGCGGGACCGTCCTGATTCAGGACGGTCCCTCCAGCACGGTCCCCTTGCGAGAAGGCCGGATAAACGCGGAAGACTTGGGGTCGACACTGGAGGTAAAGAACATGGCGACTTACGGAGAAGCGATCATGGAACATGCCAGGATCGCTGCGAGGTTGTATAGGGCCCGGCTGCCTGAGATCGAACGCCTGTGCGGGTTCGCGATCGCTCCGGACGGATCCAATGCCGCGGCGAGCGCCGAGGACGTAAAACGCTATCTTCAGGCCATCAGCACGGTCGGAGGCACGGTGTCATTCAACAGCGCGAAGATGGTGGTCACGAATGCGATCCACAAGCTCGGCCTGGCCCCCGTGGTTGTCTGATCGACGGCTGGCGGCATCACCGTCCGATCGAGGCATGTCCCCCGCACAGGCTTGTCGCGGCGGCGAGCCTGCAATTGCGGGAGCAGCGTTCGGGTGTAATCCTAGAACGAAGATTGGTTCGTGCTGTCCTGCACACAACGGAATCCGACATCAAAGTACGCATTGTTCGGTGAGTAGTAATTCCTGTTCGTGGATCGCAGGTCATAGAGCATGTTGTACCAGGAGCCCCCACGCAGCACTTTGCTCCCTCCGCGAGCAGGACCGCTTGGATTACGATCCGGGCTTTTTTTGTAGTACTCCATGTCGTACCAGTCCGCGACCCATTCCCAGGCGTTACCAGCCAAATCATGGATGCCGTAGGGGCTCTTGCCGGCTTCGAGGCTTCCCACCGGTGCCAGCGTTTCATACCCGGTCCAGACAGTACCGAAATTTGCCAGGACACCTGTCGGCTCCTCATTTCCCCATGGGAACAGCCGCGCATCGGTCCCCCGCGCCGCTTTCTCCCATTCCGCCTCGGTGGGGAGACGTTTCCCATGATGGCGGCAGTAGGCATCCGCGTCGTGCCACGTGACGCCAACGACCGGACGTTCTCCATCGGTCGAGGGAGTCACGTCCTTCCACGTGGTGGGCTGGGTGCGACCGGTCGCTTGCATGAATCGAGCATATCGCGCCGTCGTGACCTCGTACTTATCCATATAATAGGCGTCCAGCACGACCCGATGGACCGGCTTCTCGTCCGCATCCCATTTCTCATGTCCCATCGTGAACTCCCCGGCCGAGATCAGGACCATCAGGACCCCGTCCTTTCCGGTGATTTCGATAGGGACCGTGGGGACTGGCTCCGGCCCAAGGTCGGTGCCTGTCCCCATACCCATCCCCATGACTGAGCAGACCATCAGGCCCAGCAGCAGCCATATCGCATAGTGCCAAGCAGCCAAAGCACGCATTACTTTAGATAAACGATTCCTTCACCGGACCGGCCGGCGGGCCTTCGTCGATAGGCCCGCTGCCGACGACGGTCGATATGGTGCCGGTGGCGGCATCGACGCGCCTGATTCGATTGTTCCCGGCATCGGCGATATACAGGTTATCCTCCGCATCGAATGCAAGCCCCGCCGGTGCGTTCAAGCTCGCTTCCTTCGCCGGGCCTCCGTCGCCGGACAACTCCCGCTGCCCGTTTCCCGCAATGGTGGTGATCACGCCGGTTTTGCCATCGACTCGCCGGATGCGCCCATTATTATGATCGGCGATGAAGAGGTTCCCCTTGCTGTCGAAGGCCACGGCAGCAGGGGCCTCCAACTTCGCGGCGCGCGCCGGGCCGCCGTCTCCGCTGAATCCCATTTCCTCGCTTCCAGCGACAATCGTCACCCATCCGCTATTGGTTTTGGGATCAATCCGCTTCGGGTCCGCTTTCTTGACTCGATTCAAGTCCGCATCCGCCCAGTAAATCTCTCCATCGGGCCCCACGGTAATCCCGACTGGATGCCATAAGAACTTGGGCGCCGCTCCTTTCGTCACCAGCCCTGGATCCGATCCCGCTGCTATGGTAATGATCCCATCATGATCGACCTTGCGGATACAGCTGTGTTGCGTATCCGCCACGTAAAGGTTTCCCTTGCCGTCGAGTGCCACCCCTCGGGGCGCGAACAGCCCGGCGGCGGTCGCTGCTCCTCCATCACCGTAGAATCGGGGTTGCCCCGTGCCGGCAACGGTCGTCACGGTCCCGGTCTTCGAGTCCCATTTGCGAATGCGATGATTCCCGGCATCAGCGATGTACAGCGAGCCGCTGTCGTCCAGGGCGAGACCGTGGGGAAAATACAGATTGGCCAGACGCGCCGGGCCGTCGCCGCCGGTAAAACCCCGCTCGCCGGACCCGATGACGGTCGTGATCACGCCGGTTGACTTATCCACCAGACGAACCCGGTCATTGCTGGAGTCCGCAATATAGAGATTGCCGGCCCGATCGAGCGCGATGCCGCGCGGGTTGTTCAGACGCGCCTCGGTGGCCGGTCCGCCGTCGCCGGCAAACGAGCCGGAACCAGGACCTGCCGCCGGAGCCGGCAGCGGCCACATCCATAGGCTCAAGAGTCCTATCAGAATCGCTCTTCTAGCACAGGCCTTCATGGTGCTCCTTTCCGGCCTCCTGTTCAGGAAATACGTCATTCGTCAAACGTCAAGCGTCATTCGATCAGGCTTTCACGATTGACCAATGACGAATGACCACTGACGATCTCCTAGCGCGCGCATCGAACGCCAAGCCACTTGTACCGGCCCGCGAGAGGATACCAGTGCCGGTGAGCGACACGGTTGGGCCCGGTGCCATCCACCCATGATCCGCCCCGCAGCACCTTGTCCTTGCCCGAATCCGGCCCCCGGGGGTTCGTCTCAGCGCTGTTCTCATAATAATGCGGATCGAACCAATCCGAGACCCATTCCCACACGTTGCCGGTCATATCGTATAAACCATAGTCGTTCGGCGCAAAACTGCCGACCGGCAGCGTGCCCTGCCCTTCAAAGTTGGCTCGTTCCCGGTCCGCGATGTCTCCCCACGGGTAGGCGCGTCCTTCGTGTCCTCCACGAGCCGCTTTCTCCCATTCAGTCTCGGTTGGAAGCCGCTTCCCCTTCCACTCGCAGAACGCTTTGGCATCGAGCCAGGAAATGCCGACAACCGGATGGCGAGGAAACTTCTCCCCGCTGTGAAACCGATCACTCTTGTTCCAGTACAGAGGCACCGGAGCGCCGGTCGCCTTCAAGTACTCCGCATACTGGGCATTGGACACTTCAAACCGGTCGATCCAGAAAGTATCTAGCATCACGCGATGGCGCGGTCGTTCCTCATCGAAATCTCCGCCCATGAGAAACGAGCCGGCAGGAATCAACGCCATGTCTCCTGTCTGTCCTTCAGACAACTTGGCCGACGACTCGGCCGACGCGGAGACGCCTGCACCGGACATAAGGAGAACCCACCCCAATGGAAAGACCATCCAACTCACAGTCGCTCCTTCACTACGTCCTCGGGGTCATTTCGACTCCGCCCGAGTCGGCGGCGAAGGGTTCTGCCTCAGCACCGCGATGACTTTCCGTTCACTCGTCCGAAAATCCACCTTCACATCCACCTTCTCGCCCACAGTGACGCGTTCCAAGTCCTTCTTCCTCTCCGGATCGGTGATGATGAACCGGCTCCATCCGCTGGGCGTCTGGAGTTCCAGCAGCCCCGCCTCCTTGCTGACCTTCGTGACGGTGCCCGACACCATCGTCAGCTCAGCCTCTGAGGCGGCTCCTGTCGCTGCGATCGGCATCGGCGCCGGCGGCGCCGGAGCAACGGGAGCAGGGACGACCGCCTTCTGAGCAGCAGGAGCTGCAGAAGAAGGAGGGGCAGCCTGGGCAGGCTTCCGCGCCTCGGGACCCTGAGCACACCCCGCGAGCATCAGGAGACTCATCACACACAATGCGAACAGACGCGGCACACTCCCATTTGGCTTCATGGTCTCACCTCTTTTTTGAATGTGATCCGGAAACTTTCTTTTCCCTGAGTCCGATTACTGCGGTTCTCGCCGACGGAGAGCCGTCGGACCAAAGTAGACAACCGCGTCTTTCAGATTCGAAATGGCCCGCTTCACAGGGGCCATGGCCTGGTCGATTACGAATTGGAGCGTGAGCATGATCCGCTCCGCTCCTTCTTCAAGTGGCGTGACCGCGTGCCAGAGTTTATCGCTGTTGAAGATCACGACAGAGCCGGGATCCATCGCAATCCTGACCTCTTCGGGCGTCACCCCAGGCTTGTCCTTGTGAAACTGGGCGACTAACCGGCAACGCGCTGAACGCTCAATCAACCCCACCAGCATGGTGTAGCGGTCCCCCTTGTAATAAGACGTATCGTAGTGCCAGCCGATATGGTCGCCCGGCTCCGTGTAGACGTAGAGCGCACAGGAGTGGAGATCTTCTTCCGGACAGCGCATGAGAGGAGTCTTCACGAGCCGGCTCAGGAAGTCGAGCAACTCCGGGGATTCATAGAGCGCGACGATGGTCGGCGCCTTCTTCAGAAGATCATGGAAGCCGACGGCCCCTGCCTTCTTATGCCCTGGAACGTATCCGCGAGTGACGAGAGGCCGGACTTGGTCCACCTCCCGGATGAATTGCTGGACTAATTGACCGGGAAGGAAATGTTCGAGAAAGACAGCCTCGCCTCGCGTCCAATACGGTCTGCTGATTTCGTCGAAGTCCCGCGCGTCGATCGCCCGGCGCACGACGGCGTCCACATTCGCTTGCGAGGTCTCCATCGGTCTTCTCCTTGTCTGTTCCCGGGTGTCTAATCCAGGGGACCGGCTCCGGCGTCGCCGGTGCCTGTCCCCCTCCTCCCCCCGCGTGTCCCCCTCGTCCCTCCGGGGACAGACCCCAGCAGAAGGGGGTCAGTCCCCTTACTCCGTGTAGAACACGAGCAGAACTCCTACCGCCAGCACGGATACCGGCCAGAGCAACCCTCCGTGCCGCCATGTCATCCATCCCATCTCCCATTGAAGTTTGGCTCCTGCCGACATGAGTGTCAGGACGCCCAGGACGATATGGTTGAACAAGAGCTTCGGAGACTGGTGGTTATGCTCCATGAGGAAGCTATGGTGAAACATCAGCAGCCCCGCGAATACCAGAAGAGCGAAAAACGCCGGGCTTCCCCATCTGAGGAACCGGGCGCGCAGACGCGCCCACTCAAGAGACCCCATGGCCAGCAGAATAACGGCATACAGTTTGTGTTGAAAGATTTCGCCGTCGGAGAGCGACGCGAGCAGTCCCAACGGACCGATCGGCCACGCCATGCGGTCACTCCAGACCACGAGGTATCCCCCCAAGAGCAGCAGCGACATGGGCCACAGCCGGAGCCAGCGCGGCCCTAGGAGACCGGCCGCATCCAGCGCGAGCAGCCCTCCCATGAACAGGACGAAGAGGCCGCTCAGATGATGGTTAAACTCCGAATACGCTGTCATCACCCACCCTCCCCCCCTTCGGAGGTGGCTCGTTCGTCAGGCGTGATCTCTTATCGGACCGGACACCCGCCCGGCGTCATGTATCATAAGTAATTTCCCATCCCATGGTTGGGACGAGGGACTTGCAATGGGCGATGATGGACCATGACCATCTCGTAGTCGTCACGGGCGCGCACCTCGAACCCCTTTGCGTCCTGATAGATCTGATGCGGGCGGAAGTTCAAGAACGACCCGTCTGCCTCGACCTCGGGCACCGTCCTGAGCAGGGTCCTCCGCGCCGTCCTGTTCTCGAGGGCGACCAGGAGCACTTGATCGTGGCCGTGCGGATAGGCGAACTTCACGCAGCCGTCCATGCGGAACTTCAGCGGCGCGCGGTCCACCTGCACACCGGGTTGAATCTCGATACCCTCGTCGGTTTCGTCCTTCCGCCGCTGGCCGAACCGGCTATAACAGACCGTGTTGACGCCGACCTGGTAGACATCCAGCGGCTGCACCGTCGTGCCCTTCGGCGCCATCTCCATCGTGAAACTGGCCATCACATCCTTCGTCGGCGGCACCCCGTGATAGAACGCCACGATCGTCATGAGCTTTTGCCCTTTGGCGATCTTCACTCCATAGCCGGCCGGAAACCGCGCCTCGGCCATTTCGAGTCCTGCTCCGGCGAAAAAGAGCGGCTCCTTCTCGCATGAGACGCTCTCCTTGTCCTGGTTGATGAGCAGAATGTGGTGGAGATACTGGCGCGGGAGCGGAGTCCCGTCCTTGGTGAAAACGGCCGAACGAAACCCCACCATCGTCATCTCCTCTGGCAGGGAAAAGATATGCTTCGGGAGGCTGGCCGCCAGCTCACCGTCATGCGCCGACGGCAGGTCCACTGGTCCGAAGGTCACCGTCACCGTGTTCCCTTGATACGTCACCGTTGTTGTTGTTTGATTCACGAGCTGGGGTATTCCTTGCTCGCTGTGCGTACCGTCCGCGAACGCCGGGCTGGTCAATACCAGGCCCACCAACAGGCTCACCCTCATCCAAACCTTCCTTCGCTTTCTATGCATGTCTGATCTCCCTTCCCTACATCACCCGCGACCGCTCACGGGCACGAGTGTCAAAAAAACAAGCGACGGCCCACGTCTACTCATTGGCCGGCCTATGGTAGAAGGTCCCGACTGCGAGGAATAGTTGACCGATGGACAGCTCGGGCTGCAGAGTGAGTTTTGACCCATTTAACCACCTCGTCAATGCCTGTCTCGTATACCCCTCTGAAGCTGCCAAAGAACCACCTTGTTAAGGTCACTGTGGTCACAG
>CAYNLM010000089.1:0-16350 GCA_964398045.1 uncultured Nitrospira sp.
GCGAAAGCCTGGAGTGGGAGCTGGGGGTCTTTAGGAAATTGGACAAGCCCTCGGGCACGTTGCGCTGTCTGGATCAATGGAAAGCGGCGGCGATCAACGCCGACGACTTCGTGATGGCCACGTGGCAGCAGGTCTTCAAGCCGGGTATCGGATTGCCCGGCCGCATTTGGGAAAGCGGGCAGCCGGTGTGGATCAGGGACGTGACGCGCGACGGTAGTTTTCTTCGGGCCGAGGCCGCCGCCAAGGGGGGGCTGCACGGGGCGTTCGGGTTCCCGATTCGGGTGGCCGGCGACGTCGAAGGCGTCGTCGAATTCTTCAGCCGTCAGGTGCGGGAGCCGGATGATGAATTGCTGAAGATGGTGGCGGACGTCGGCCTCAAAATAGGCCAATTCGGAGAGCGCGCCAGGGCGGAGGATGCGCTGCATCTGACGGAGGCGCAACTGCGGCAGTCGCAGAAGATGGAAGCGGTCGGACGGCTCGCCGGCGGCGTGGCCCATGACTTCAATAATCTGCTCACCGTGATCCGCGGCTACAGCGAACTCATTCTCAGCCGACTGGCTCAGGAAGATCCCACGCGTCGGGAAATGGAGGAAGTGAAGAAAGCGGCTGATCGCGCCGCGGGGCTCACGGGACAACTCCTGGCCTTCAGCCGGCGTCAATTTGTCTCCGCCAAGGTCGTCGATTTGAACGCCGTCATCATAAATATGGACGGCATGCTGCGGCGGCTGCTGGGGGAAGACATCATCGAACTGTGTGCGGATCTCGATCAGCAACTGGGGTCCATCAAGGCGGATCCCGGCCAGATCGAGCAAGTCATCATGAACCTGGCGGTGAACGCGCGGGATGCCATGCCGACCGGCGGACGGCTGACGATCGAGACGAGAAACGTGGTGATCGGCAAGGGCCCGCGGCGCGAAACCATGGTGTTGGACGAAGGGCCGTACGTGCTGTTGGCGGTCAGGGATACCGGTCATGGGATGAACGAGGAGACGCAATCCCATTTGTTCGAGCCGTTTTTCACGACCAAGGAAAAGGGGCAAGGCACGGGTCTGGGTCTGTCGACGGTCTACGGCATCGTGAAGCAGAGCGGCGGCGCCATCGGTGTGGAAAGCAAGCCGGGCCGGGGGACCACGTTCAAGATCTTCTTCCCGCGGGTGGACGAGGCGGCGCAAGCCTCGGAAACGGCCGGCGCCGTGGCGGGCCGCGCGCACGGGCGGGAGACCATTCTCCTGGTGGAAGACGAACCGGCGGTCCGTGGACTTGTCCATGAAGCGTTGCGCCTGCACGGATACAACGTGTTGGTGGCGCGCCACGGCATTGAAGCGCTGCTGACCGGCGCGAAGCACATGGGGCCGGTCCATTTGCTGCTCACGGACGTCGTCATGCCGCAGATGAGCGGGCCGGAGGTGGCGGAAAAGCTGACCGCCGTGCGGCCCGACATGAAAGTATTGTACATGTCCGGCTATCCGGACCATCCGGTGTTTTCGCAAGGGGTCAAGCGAGAGACGGCGTTTCTGCAAAAACCCTTTACCCCGAACGTGCTCACCCAAAAGGTCCGAGAAGTGTTGGACGGGGTGAAGGTCGCATGAATCGGTGATGGGTGACGAGTGGCACGTCACGAGTGACCGGGTGATCTGCTTGATCTTCGGACTCCGTTCCGTTTATCGTGACCCGCACAATTCCTTCTCATGGACCGGGATGACATGAATCAATCAGGACGCGAACTCGACATTCGATCGCTCAGGATCGACCGCGAGCCGTTTTACGCGGAGGTCCGCGGAGAAGTCGGGCTCTTCACCATCGCCGCCAAGAGCAAGATGCCGGTCATGCTGAAAGGGCCGACCGGATGCGGCAAGACGCGGTTTGTCCAGCACATGGCCTACAAGCTGGGGCGCCCGCTCATTACGGTGGCTTGTCACGAAGACCTCACGGCTTCCGATCTGGTCGGGCGGTATCTGCTCAAAGGCCGGGACACGGTGTGGATGGACGGTCCGTTGACGATCGGGGTGAAACACGGCGCCATCGTCTATCTCGACGAAGTGGTCGAAGCGCGGAAAGATACAACGGTCATCATTCATCCTCTCAGCGACGATCGCCGGGTGCTGCCGATCGAGAAGAAGGGGCAGATCGTCGAGGCAGCCGACGACTTCATGTTGGTGATCTCGTACAACCCCGGCTACCAGAGCGTCTTGAAAGATCTGAAGCAAAGCACCAAGCAACGATTCATGGCGATTGAATTCGACTATCCCACGCCGGATGTGGAAACGACGGTGGTGGAACGCGAGGCTGGTGTCGGTCATGCCGTTGCCGGGAATCTCGTGAAGCTCGGCGGCAAGGTCCGTAACCTCAAGAATCACGGTCTGGAGGAAGGCGTCAGCACTCGGTTGCTCATCTATGCAGGCACGTTGATTAAGCAAGGCGTCCCACCGGACCGGGCCTGCGATGTCGCCATCGCCCGCCCCATCACCGACGATCCCGATATGCAGCGCAGCATCCTCGAATTGGTCAAGGCGATCTTCTAGCAGGAGTTCGATTCCCACCACACATGACGACTCCCATCGTGCAGGGAACCAAGGACGGAACGGTTCTCACCGTCCATGTCCAGCCGAAAGCCGCCCGTACGGAATGTGTCGGCGTGCACGGGGATGCGCTCAAGATTCGCGTGGCGGCTCCGCCGGTCGAAGGCGCCGCCAATGAAGCGCTGATTCGGTTTCTTGCCGACCGGTGCGCGATCCCTCGCGCGAGTATCGTGATTCAATCCGGCGCGGAAGGCCGGCGGAAGCGTCTGTGCTTGAAAGGCATCACGGCGGAGGCCGTGACGGCGCGATTGATGGCCGAAGGCGGTAAAAAACTGGTGAAAGGATGAACGGAAAGACGGCGGGTGTCCTGGCAGGAGCGCTGTTGTTCGCCGCTTGTTCGAGCGCGCATCCCGTGCTCTATCCGAATGCCCATCTTCAATCGGTGGGGAAGGATGTGGCCGAGCAGGACATCGAAGCCTGCAAGCAGCTGGCCGAATCGGCCGGGGCTGAGGAGGGCAGCGGCAAGGCTGGTCGCGTCGCCGCGGGTACCGGCGTCGGCGCCGGCATCGGGGCGGCGAGCGGCGCCGTCGGAGGAGCCATCTCAGGCGCCGCCGGCAGGGGGTCGCTGATCGGGGCGGCGAGCGGCGCTGTCTGGGGCCTGCTCACAGGACTGTTCAGCGCCGGATCATCGGCGCCCAGCCAGGCCTACACCAACTTCGTGAATCGGTGCCTGCAAGAGAAGGGCTATGAGGTGACGGGCTGGCAGTAAGGGGAGTGCAGGGCGAGCAGGCGGTACTCATGCTCGCTGTCCGCGCACGATCGGAATGTGCTCGGCCAATGCGGGAGGGTACCCGGTGTGGGAAGAAAGATGCTGGGAGGGGTTGTGTGTTTTTTACTCTTGGGGCAGCGTCTGATTTTGCCGATGCTCATTGTCAGTCTCATTGGCTGTGCCGGGCCGGAGCCGTTGTTGCGCTCGAATAAACATCTGCAGCTGTACGGCAAGCAGATGGGGCGACAGGACATTGAGGCCTGTCAACGGCAGGCCGAAGAGGCGGGCTTGCGTCCGGGAGTGCACCGGACGGGGAACGCGGCGGCAGGGGCTGGACTTGGCGTGACGCTGGGGGCGGCCATCGGCGCCTCCGCCGGATTGATCGGAGGAGGCGTGGGTGTGGCGATCGGCGCAGCGGCCGGCGGCGGATTGGGTCTTATGATTGGCTTGGTGGGAGGCGCCTACAAACCGTTGGTGCCGGATCCACCCTATGCGGATGCGGTGGTGCGCTGCCTCATTGAAAAGGGCTATGAAGTCAGCGGGTGGGATTAGAAAGGGCTTGAGATGCCGAGGGTTTCTTGCTCGCGCACCGCGCACACAAGATTGATCGAAGTTGGAGGGCGGTGCTCGGTGCATGCGCGCACTGAAACTATCAGCATCCCGAGCCCGAGAGAGAAGGGAAGAAAAACATGAGTGTGGTTGAAGCTACTCAGGAGACGTTATGCCCTAGCCTGCTTGTCCGCTTGATTTAACTGCCGAAGTTTCCCCAGACGGTTGTTCCGCTCGATGACGCAGCGCCCGTCCTTTGTCGGGGGTGGGATCGGTGATGAGGCCGTACACTTCACGCCCTTCGTGGCCTTCGGGGAGGTATTCCGTAATCGGCATGCCATCCTCGCGAACGAACAGCAGGCAGTGGCAGTATTTGTAAATCTGCATTTCGTCGCAGGCGCAGATCCACCGGCGCAGTTTCGCTTCGGCTGCCTTGTCCTTATAGAAGTTGCAGGGGCACAGAGGCTTGCCGAGTTCATCCACGTGCATCGCCAACCCCTTCACCACCGCTTCGGTGACGGCTGGATTGGGATGCATGGCAGTCCCGCTTTTTTCGGCGAAGCCCTTCACGTATTTCCACATCTTGTCGAGACTCTCTGGTTTCGGCTCGGCCATCGAATGCTCCTCTCACCTAGCGACAACTGACGCGAGTGGCTAGTTTACAAGGGGAATTCGCTCCTTTACAATCCACAACTTCGCCCGATTTGGAAGGAGTCATGGCGGATTTTCCCACAGAGAAAACCTTCACTGATCGGCTGGCCGGCGAGCTGGGGATGGCCACGGCAGCCGTCCTCGCCGCTCGAATGGCGGAAGCGGCAGGCCGGTCGGATGCCGTTGCGGCAGTGCTGACATTGCTGGATGAGCTGGAAGAGGTGTCTACGAAAGCGGTTCATGCGGCGATCGAAGCGCTGCCCGAACTGGACCGGTGCGCGGGCTTGTCGCTGGTGGTCCCTTGGCTCGACCTGGGCGTGGCGTTGGCCGAATCCTCCGGCGCCGCGGCGTTGAAATACTTTAAGGACAGTCCGCTCATTCTCGGCGTGATTGAGCCATCCGACGCGCGCGCGGCGGTCTTGGCCATCGGCCTTGAGATGGCCGATCAGGATGCCAATGTGACAGTGGAATATCTCCGGACAGCGCCTCAGATTCTCGGGGTTGTTCCTCCCGATCAATTGAAGCCTTGGCTTGAGATCGGCCTCGAACTGACGCAGGTCGATGGAGTGGTCGGGCTCGAGTATATCCGACAGATCGCCGCGCTGGCTCCCGTGCTTCCCTTGGAAGACGTGCGTGGCTGGATCGCGTTCGCCATGAAGCTGATCACGCCGAATAGTTTGGGCAAGCCGGACTACATCGGCACGATGGAATTTCTACGGACCAGCCCGGCGATTGTGGGGGACATTGAGCATCCTACGGTCCGTTCGAGAGCCGTGGCCCTCGGAGCGATGCTCGCGGATCATTCAGCTGAAGCCGCCATCGCCTGGCTGGGTGAAGCGCCGCGCCTCATGCGGAGGCTGCCGTCCGTCGAGTGGCAAGTCAAAGTCTTGCAGTACGGATCCTTGCTGGGCGAGAAAGATGCCCTGGCGACCCTCTTCTACCTGCGGCGTTGTCCTGAGATGATCGCCTTGATCGGCGATGGCCCCCACACCGGTTCGCGATTCGAAACCTGGTTCAAAGCCGGCATGGAAGTGCTCGCCTACAGCCCCGAAGGCGCCCGCGCTTATTTCGCCATGGAATCGCAGAAGGCGTTGTCCTCGGTTGAAGAAGCGTTGAGCGGTGTGCCGCTTCGGCGAGTGGCGAAAACGGTGAAGCTGTTCGTCGAGGGGCTTTGCGGTACCGATGTGTCGATCGCCGCGCTTTCCGATGCCGAAACGATGCCAGCCGGGCGTGCGACCGTCAGCGCGGACGGTCGCACGATTGCTCTCCCCGCCCTGGTTCGTCGCTATCCCACTGCCGAAGAGAATGAACGACTGTACTTGTTGATGGCGGCGCATGAGGCTGGTCATTTAGAATTCGGGACCTATCGGTTGACGCTCGAACCTCTTCTGGATGTGATCGAAACGGTGCGTGAGCGGTACGGCCGAGTTCGTGAGACGGCGCCGGATTCGTTGGCCGCGTTGTTCCGTCTCTATCCCCATCCGCGGCTGGTTCAGGATCTGTGGACGGTCCTCGAAGATGCGCGGGTGGAGTATCTGTTGCAACAGGAGTATCCGGGATTGCGCCGGGATTTGGCACGGTTAGCCGCGGAGGCCATCACGCCGCGCGATCCAGCCCATGGCCTCACCGTGAAAGAATTGATCGTCGATTGCCTGCTTCGGCTGTCGACGGGAGAGTCGGAATCGTCGGCGGTTCCGCACGCCGTCACAGAAGAAGTGTCCGTGCTGTGGAATCTGTGCCGGCCTGTTCTGACCAAAGGCGCGACGGCGGAGGACATCGTCCGGCTCACCCATACAGTGTATGTCCGCATGGAAGAACTGCTAGCTCCCAAGGCGGAGATGATCACAGCGCAACAGGCGAAAGAAGAGTCGCAAGAATTAGGTGTGGGGCCGACGGCCTCCGAGGACACGAGTGAAACGTACCGTCCTGTGACCAACTGGGTGTATCGCGGTGCGATGAATCCCGAATTCATCACCGGAGACCTGAAACAGGCCGACGAACAGCAGGCAGTGGATGGCCCGCTCAGTCAGGGCGGCGGATCGAAAGAAGGATCGGACGCTGGGCAGGGCCGTCAGCAGCGAGGACATGAATCGGCGACGGGAGAGGTGCTCGGCGGTGGACGGTCATTGCCCTCGGTAGTGGACGAATTGCTCGCGCTGGATGTGGATCAGCAACCGGCGTCCGAATCAACCCCCCATGGCGAACGGGCGGTTCGCTATCCCGAATGGGACCATACGATTCAGGACTATCGCACGAATTGGTGCCGAGTGGTCGAGCGGTCGGCGGAAGCCGGATCCGACGAAACAGTCTCTTCGGCATTGACGGCTCATCAGAGTGCGATCCGATCGCTTCGGCGGTACTTTGAGTGTCTGCGTCCGCCGGCGTTTCGCCGCGTGGCAGGGCAGGTCGACGGCGAAGATCTGGATATCGATGCGGTCGTGCGGCGGGCGGCGGAACAGCAGGCGGGGCTGGAGGGTGGCGATCGGATCTATGTCCGGCGTGAGAAAAAAGAGCGCGACGTCGCTGTGGCGTTCCTCGTCGACGTGAGCGGATCGACCGGCCGGCAGGTGGAAGACGGCCGGCGCGTAATTGATATCGAAAAAGAAAGCCTCGTGTTGTTGTACGAGGCGCTCGATGCGGTCGGGGATCAGTACGGTCTCTATGCCTATTCCGGGCAGGGTCGTGGACAGGTGGATTTTCTGACGATTAAAGATTTCGATGAGCGATTGGGAATCTCCACGGCCGGTCGTGTGGGCGGACTCGTCCCACGGCAGCAAAATCGCGATGGCGCGGCGATTCGGCACGCGACGGCCAAGTTGTTGCAGCGCGAGGTGAAGACGCGCCTGCTCATCCTGTTGAGCGATGGCCGGCCGTTGGACGGCGACTATAAGGACGAATATGCCTTGGAAGATACGAAGGCCGCGCTGCGTGAGGCGGGACGGTCGGGCATTGATCCGGTTTGCGTGACTATCGACCGGGAAGCGGATCACTATCTGCGCCGGATGTATGGCGATGTGCACTACACCGTGATCGATCGAGCCGCCGCGCTTCCCGCGAGATTGCCCCGGATCTATCAGCGGCTGACCAGATAGGCGCGGTAAGGCGTAACAGGTGAAGGACACAATGGCGGATCTTTCTGGACGCAAGACCGTTCCTCCTTGGCTGTATAAATTGTTTACCGGCCACCAGTATCCCTATGTCCGGCGGCTGGCAAAATTTGCGCAACCCGTGAAGCCGGGCGAGGACCGTCCGGAGCCGACGAAGGAAATGATCGAGGCCAAGTTTTGGGAGGTATATCCGCGTTGCACCGCCAAGATTCTCCAAGAGGTGAAGTCCGGCATGATCGTCGTGTTCCACGATCTCGGTGAATATCCGGCCGGCGGCTACCAGGAACTGGTCGACAATCCCGAAGAATTCTTGGCGAAGACCTACGGCAAGAAGAAAATCAAAGTAAACTTTTACGACGGCGACAATTTTGTTTGTACGATCAATTTCAAAGTGGCGGGCTGGACGGAGCATGAACATTCGTGAAGGGTTAGGGGTGAGCGTCAGGGGATCCTGCGCTTCACGTTTCACGCTTCACGCCTGACGAGGGGTGGTTGAAATGGGGCGACCGAAGATCACAGTAGTGGGGGCGGGGAATGTCGGGGGCACGACGGCGCAACGATTGGCCGAAAAGGATCGGTACGATGTCGTCCTCGTCGATATCGTCGAGGGCGTGCCGCAAGGAAAGGCGCTGGACATTGTTCAAGCCGGGCCGGTCTGCGGTTATAGCTCGCGTGTCGTCGGGACGAATGGCTATGAGGAAACCGCCGGCTCCTCAGTGGCGGTGATTACCTCCGGCATCCCGCGCAAGCCCGGCATGAGCCGCGACGAGTTGCTGTCGACGAACGCCAAAATTGTGAGGTCGGTGGTGACCGAACTCGTGGCCCGCTCTCCGGAGGTAATCCTCATTCTGGTGACGAATCCGCTCGATGCCATGGTCCATGTCGCCCGTCGCGTGAGCGGCCTGCCCAAGGCGAGAATTTTGGGCATGGCCGGTGTGTTGGATTCGGCCCGCATGCGCGCCTTCATCGCGGCTGAGCTGAATGTCCCCGGTCCCGATGTCCAGGCGATGGTCCTCGGCGGGCATGGCGATACGATGGTGCCGCTGCCGCGCTACACCACCGTGAAAGGGACCTCCGTGTCGGAACTCATGTCGAAAGAGACATTGGATGCCATCGTCAAGCGCACACGGGACGGCGGCGCTGAAATCGTCAGCTTGCTCAAAACCGGAAGCGCCTTCTATGCGCCCTCCGCCTCGGCGGTCGATATGGTCGAGGCCATCATGCGGGACCAAAAACGCGTGCTTCCCTCGGCCGTGCTCTGTGAGGGAGAATATGGCCTGAAGGATGTGGTGGTCGGTGTGCCGGTGAAAATCGGCCGCGGAGGAGCCGAACAGATCGTGGAATACGAACTCACGGCTGACGAGCGCGCGGCGCTGGAAGTGTCCGCAAACGCCGTGAGGGAACTCTGCGCAGCCGTCGACCGGCTGATGGCGTAAGTCAGTCATTGATCAGAAGTCATTCGTCAATGGTGAAGACGGGTCATTCTTTTTGATCACCAATGACCGGTGACCCGTTGACCAATTCGTTGCTTGACAAGACTGAGTGGCCTGCAGTACAGACTGCGGCCTAGCAGTAAACCGTTAGATGAGAGGGAGCTATGAAATTTCTGGAAGATCCGATGCAGACGATGGGTGCGGGCTTCGCACTCGCCGTCATATTGATAGCGGTGTATCTTGGTGTAACCGGCCTGGGCGCAGGAGAGGCAGACTGGTTCGGGGTCATCATGCGCTGGATTCATTTCCTGGCCGGCATTACATGGATCGGGTTGCTGTACTTCTTCAACCTGATTAATGCCGCCTTTCTCAAGAGCTTGGATGGGCCGACCAAGAATGCCGTGATCCCCAAGCTGATGCCGGCGGCGCTTAACTGGTTCCGGCATGGGGCGACGGTGACGGTACTGGCCGGCATTATTCTGTACTTCTATCTCTATTCCAAAGGGGGAACGGGCGCCATCGCGCTGGGAATCGGCGGACTGTTGGGTCTCATCATGATGGCCAACGTTCACGCCATCATTTGGCCGAATCAGAAAAAAATCATCGCTGCTGTGACCGCAGCCGCGCAGGGCACACCGGCACCGGCTGAAATGGCTCAATGGGGTCGGACTGCACTGCTGGCTTCACGCGTCAATTTCTTACTCTCGATTCCCATGCTGTTTTTCATGGGGGCCGGCAGCCACTTCAAGTAGCGGGTCACTCGCCGGCGAGTGACTCGCGCCGGCGAGGTCCCTTCCTCCATCCGTCTTTCCATTGCCCTCTATGCCCAGCCCAGGATAGGGCGCTAGCCCTAACTGCTTGAGATTCAGGCCTATTCCCGCGCGGTTTCCTTGACGCCGATAGGCGGGGAGCCGTATAGTACCACCTCTCAACTCGGGCCTTAGTTGGTAGGAATCACCATGTCGATTGCCACGGAACCACGCCTTGTCCAACAGCTTGAAGGAGCCCCTTGGGAAATCAATGGATATCTCAAGGCGGGCGGGTACGAGGCGTGGAAGCGCTGCGTGCGGGACTTGAAAGCGGCTCAGGTAGTGGATGAACTGAAGAAATCCGGCCTGCGTGGACGCGGGGGCGCTGGGTTTCCCACCGGCATCAAGTGGGACAAGGTCCTCAATCATCGGGTCAAAGAACGCTATTTTGTCTGCAACGCCGGGGAGCACGAACCCGGTACGTTTAAAGACCGACATCTTCTTAAGACGCTCCCCCATCAATTGATCGAAGGCTGCCTGATTGCGTCCCACACGGTGCAGGCGAAGGCGTCGTTCATCTATGTGAACCATGAATATCAGGAAGAGCGGGAGAATTTAAAAAAGGCGCTGGCTCAAGCCAAGGAGCGAGGATTTCTCGGGAAGAACGTGCTGGGCAGCGGCGTCGATATCGACTTGGAAATCTTTGAGGGCCATGGGAGCTATGTGGCCGGAGAAGAGACGGCGATGTTGGAATCGATGCAGGGGCGTCCGGCCATGCCGCGACAAAAGCCGCCGTTCTATCCGACGGACTTCGGTCTCTATGGAAAACCGACCTTGGTGAACAACGTCGAAACGTTGTGCAATATTCCGCGGATTCTCTACAAGGGAGCTGCTTGGTTCGCGCAGGTCGGCACCGAAAAGTGCCCCGGCACCATGATGTTCTCCTTGAGCGGCGCGGTCAATCGGCCCGGTGTGTACGAGATGCCGATGGGTGTCACCATTCGTGAACTGATTGAGAAGTGCGGCGGAGGAGTGCCCGGCGGACACAAGATCAAGGCGGTGTTTCCCGGCGGGCCGGCATTCTCCATGGTGACGCCGGATCAGCTTGACCTCCCCATGGATTTCGACTCGCTAAAGAAAGCGGGGACGGGTCTGGGGTCGGCGGGAGTGATCGTCGTTGATGATGCCACCTGTATGGTTGCGAAGACCTTGCATTACTCCAATTTCTTCAAGGGCGAAAGTTGCGGTCAATGTCCTCCCTGTCGGATGGGAACGATCAACTTGGCCATGTTGATGGCAAAAATTGAAGAGGGTCAGGGTACACAGAAGGACCTCGACAGCTTGCTGCAACTATGTGGCTTTGTGAAAGGCACCGGGTATTGCACGCTCGTGACGGGCGCAGCGGTCTTGGTGCAGAGCAGCGTGAAGCTGTTTCGGCAGGAATATGAAGATCACATTCGTCTGCAGCGGTGCCCGTACGGAGCGGTGCCGGCCGGAGCGGCGGCCCATACCTGAGGAGGCGTGATGCCGCGGGTGACGTTCCTTCATCCCAATGGGAAGAGCGGAGTCGTGACGAGCAATCTGACCTTGCTGGATGCCGCCAAGGAGCTGGGATTCCCGCTCAATCATGATTGCGGTGGGAATGCCTCTTGTACGACCTGCCGGGTGGAGGTGCAGAGCGGGGCCGAACACCTCTCGGAGATCGATTTCGAGGAGCAGGATCTGCTGGATCGGGAAGCGTTGAGCGAGCCGTGGCATCGACTGGGCTGTCAGGCTCGTGTCCTGGGCGATGTCGTCGTGCGAGTGCCGGAGACCAAGTGGGAGGCCCCGACCACGCGGTCTGCGGAAACCCAGGGTGTTGATATTCGGTAAAGAGATGTTACACTAACCTAGCCAGGCAGGGCTTCGCCTGGACATATAGAGGAGGAAACGATGGTTACCATTACCTCAGTGGCAGAACAGAAAATCAGAGAGCTGATGGCGGAGGAAAAAGACGTCGTCGGGTTGCGGATTTACGTCCGTGGCGGCGGCTGCCACGGCTATCAATATGGGATGGCGTTTGAGTCCAAAATGGCCGAGGACGACACCGTCATCGAGAAGGGCGAAGTCAAAGTGATCATGGATTCACAGAGCGCCCCTCTCTTGCAGGGGGCCGAAGTGGATTACGTCGATAGCCTTCAGGGCTCCGGGTTTTCCATCAAGAATCCTCAGGCGAAGACCACCTGCGGGTGCGGCAGTTCTTTCAGCGCGTAAGAGCCGGGGCGGAAGGCACGATCTGCGGACAGTCGATCGATAGACGTTCAAGCCAGGACCACCCGAGAAGGTGATCCTGGCTTTGTTTTTTCTTGCGGCCTGCCGGAAAACAAATGGGACAGACGAGCATCACCAGACGATACCGGTTCTGCGCGGCGCATCGGTTGCACACTGATCATCTGTCGCCCGAAGAGAATTGGGCGGCCTTCGGCAAGTGCAACAATCCCAATGGACATGGGCACAACTATGTGGTTCTCGTCACGGTGGGAGATCTGTCTGGAAGGGGCCACGGTGTGGGGACGGCGCAGCTGGATCAGATCGTCATTGAGCGCATCGTCCGGCGGTTCGATCATCATGACCTGAATCAAGACCGGGAATTCGCGGAGCGGACGACGACTGGCGAAAACCTGGTGTTGCTGATTTGGGATTTGCTCGCTCCACATCTTCCCGAAGGACAGCTCATGAAGGTCGGGCTGATCGAGACCCGCGACAACTATTTCGAGTACGCCGGGACGGGGCGGGAAGCGATCCAACACACGGGGAGCATGCATGGCTAAACGGGTCGTGGCACGCCGCGGACGGCGGCAGGTGGAGGATGTGGCCGGAAGCGGGCGCGCAGCGGACCTGGACGTGCTGCAGTCTCTGGTCACGGAAATGTTGCTCGCCCTCGGCGAAAGACCCGGGCGCAACGGTCTGCTCAAGACTCCTGAGCGAGTAGCGAAAGCGCTCGCCTTCATGACCCAGGGGTACCAGCGCAACATCGATTCTCTCCTGAACGGCGCGCTCTTTCCGATCGAATACGACGAGATGGTCATCGTGAAAGATATCGATTTCTTCAGCATGTGCGAACATCATTTGTTGCCCTTCTTTGGAAAAGTCCATGTGGGATACCTGCCGAACAAGAAGGTCGTCGGCCTCAGCAAAATTCCGCGCGTCGTCGATGCCTTTGCACGACGCCTGCAAGTCCAGGAGCGGCTGACGGTCCAGATCGCCGAAACCTTGAACACCAAGCTGAATGCGCACGGGGTGGGGGTAGTCGTCGAAGCGCGACATCTGTGCATGATGATGCGTGGCGTCGAAAAACAGAATACGATCGCCGTCAGCAGTTCCATGTTGGGCGCGTTCCGCACCCAGCAACAAACCCGCTTGGAATTTCTCAAGCTGATCCGCCACCGCAGCGTCGGAGATTCCGACTAGCTTCTGAGCGTTCGAGTCCTAGCTCGTCAACCCGGACACAAAAGACTGCACGATCTTGTTGAAGGCCTCCGGCTGTTCCAAATTGGACAGATGGGCGGCTCCCGGAATGACGGCCATGCGCGCGCGTGGAATGCGATCCACCATGAGTTGCGCGTCAGCCGGTGGAGTCGCGAGATCCAGTTCTCCCACGATGATCCGGGTGGGGCACGCGATCCGGCTTAAGAGCGGAGTCGAGTCGGCTCGTTCAGCCATCGCCATCAGGTCGCCCACAATCCCGCTCATCTCGTTGCCTTCAATCATGGCCCGGACGAATTGAACGAGTTCCGGCTTAGTGCGAAGCGTCGTCGGTGACAGAAGTTTGGGGATCATCATATCGATCATATCGGCGACGGCAGACGGGCCCTTTCGATAGACGGTCTGCGCCATGTGAAACCGTCCGTTTCTCCCTTCCGGTGTGTCCGCCTGTGCCCTCGTATCAGCCAGGACCAATCCCTTCACACGGTCGGCATATCTGCGATAGAAGGCCAACGCGATATACCCGCCCATCGAAAGCCCCGCTAGGACCGCCTCTCGGATTGCGAGGGGATCCAGCAGTGCGCAGACATCATCAGCCGCCTGATCGAGCGTATAGTGCCAGAGAGGCGCGTCCGATTCTCCGTGGCCGCGGAGGTCGATCGTCACGATACGAAACTTGTCGGCGAGAGCCTCTTCCTGTGGCCGCCACATCGTTCGGTTCAACGGAAAGGCATGCAGAAAGACGAGAGGAAGGCCGCTTCCGCAGTCATTGTAGGCAATGGTGATACCGTTGACTTGAGCCTTCATGGGCATCCTCTCTCGCTCAAGTCCGGCTTCGTACCATCGGCCCGGCGCTTCCGTCAAGGCTGGGCCGACGAGCGCATGATTTGCGGTCGATGACGAAAGGCGTATAAGATTCTCATGAGCCGTATGACTCGCCCGCACCAACCCACATCTGATCTGTTCGCTGCGCCGGAGACGAAGCCCGACGGTCTGAAGGCCCCTTTGGCGGAACGAATGCGTCCGCGAGCGTTTGAGGATTTCGTCGGTCAGGACGAGATTGCCGGTCCGGAGCGACCTTTGCGGAGGGCCATCGAATCGGATCGTCTGTCGTCCGTGATTTTCTGGGGACCGCCTGGATCAGGCAAAACCACGCTGGCTCGGCTGATTGCCGGCCATACGAAGGCCCACTTCGTCTCATTTTCGGCCGTGACCGGCGGCATTCCTGAACTGCGCGATATCATCAAGGCGGCGGAGCATCGGCTTGCCCTACAGCAGCAGAAGACCGTCCTCTTCGTCGACGAGACTCATCGCTTCAACAAAGCGCAACAGGATGCGTTTTTGCCTCATGTCGAGCGGGGAACCGTCATTCTTGTCGGGGCGACGACCGAAAATCCCTCTTTTGAAGTCATCGCTCCGCTGCTCTCCCGCTCCCTCGTGATCGTGCTCCAGCCGCTGTCCGCCGGAGCATTGCGGGCCATTCTGGATCGCGCCTTGTCCGATCCGGAGCGCGGGTTCGGAAAATTGGCCGTCACCGTGACGGAACCGGCGAAACAGCGATTGATGGCCTATGGGAACGGCGATGCACGGGCGCTCCTCACGGCGCTGGAGTTTGTCATTCAACAGACGACTCCTGCCTCGGATGGATCGCTCCACGTCGACGACAGTCAGGTTGACGCAGCGCTGCTGAAGAAGTCGTTGCGGTACGACAAATCCGGCGAAGAGCACTACAACGTCATCTCCGCCTACATTAAAAGTCTGCGTGATTCCGATCCCGACGGGGCGCTGTATTGGCTGGCGCGCATGCTCGAAGCGGGGGAAGATCCCAAATTCATCGCCCGTCGCATGGTGATCTTCGCCTCCGAGGACATCGGCAATGCCGATCCCTTGGCCCTCGTGGTCGCGACATCCGTGGCCCAAGCCGTTCAATTCGTCGGGCTGCCCGAGGCCCAGATCAATCTGGCCCACGGCACCACCTATCTGGCGTCCCGTCCAAAAGACAACGCCTCGTATGTCGGTCTGCTGGAGGCGTTGAACGACGCAAAAGCGTATGGAAATCTTGGGGTTCCCTTGCATCTCCGCAACGCCGTGACATCCTTCATGGCAGGGCTGGGGTATGGACAGGGGTACCGGTACGTCCATGAGGATCCTCAAGCCAAAGGCGAGCAACCTCACCTTCCCGATACCCTGAAAGAACGACGCTACTATCGGCCCAAGCCTCAACAATAGGGGATTTTTAGAGGTTTACAAAGTTTTCTAATCGGTTATACTTAGACAGCATGAAGAAGGGAGAATCCAAGCAAGCTGGGAGTTCGGTCGCCGCGAGTGAGCGCCGCAAGTTTGTGCGGGCCACGCTAGTCGGGTCAGCTTTGGTTGCACCGAAGAGCGGAGGCCGTGCCTGTACGGCCGTGCTGGATAATGTCAATAAGATCGGCGCCGGTCTCCGCACGAAGGAAAAATTTCCCGCCAATGAGAAAGTGACGGTCTCGTTGGCGTTTTTGGATTCCGATCAGGCCGAGCAACAGGAAAAACTCGACGGCACCGTCGCCTGGGTGAAGCCCTGGGAAAAAGGATTCTTGATCGGCGTGGTGTGGGATGAATTGGTGACAAAAGAGAAGAACCGCTGGCTGTACTACTACCTCGAAGAAACCATCAAATCATCCGCCTAGGTGAGCGCGGCCAGTTTCGATTTGATCTCTTCCAACTCGGCCGACAGTGATTCCCACCGTGCGGTCAATCGTTCGAGATCACGCTTCCAGGCTTCCTGCTCTTGATGCAAGGCGTTCCACCGGCCGAAGTCTTCGTAGAGTTTAGGATCCGCCAATTCCACCTCGCGGGCTTTCACTTTCGATTCCACCTCGGCAATGTCGGCCTCGGCCCGCGTCACTTGTTTGTCGAGCCGTGCCTGAGTTTTGGTAAGGTCACGACGGTCTCCAACCGGCGCCTTGGGTTGGATTTGCTGAGCCATGGCGCGCGTCGGAGCGACTGACTTTCCCTGTGCCTTGCCTTCCAGTTCCTCGCTCGTTTCCTTGATGGACTCAAACTCCTGGGCTTTTTTCCACAGATAGTATTCATAATCGCCCATGAAGTTAAGGTCACGGGCGTCTT
>CAYNLM010000090.1:0-16143 GCA_964398045.1 uncultured Nitrospira sp.
GTTCGAGCTCGCCGACCGTATTATTCGGCGCCTTGAAGTAGAAATAGGCATAGGTGCCCTTCCGTTCCCGTCGCACTTCATAGGCGAGCTTCTTGCGGCCCCAGTTTTCTGACTTGATGAACTGCGCGCCGGTCTTATCGGCGACGCCTTTCATTTTCTCGATGAGCGCGTTGGTCTCCTCATCGGAGACGGACGGACGAATAATGAACAGAGACTCGTAGAGCTCCATGCAGGGATCCTCCTGGACAAAGGCCCCGGGACCAGCCCGGAGCGAGGTGTAGGGCGCCTCTCAGGCGCAATGAACGGTGGACGGTAGCACAGAGGTCAGCGGACTGTCAAACAAAGGCGGGATGAGCAGCGGGTAGCTGTGACACCGAACCCAGGTTCCCTCAACCCTGTCCCGACGATTGATCCAGGACATAGGCCAGTTCTTCTCCTACCCCAAGCCGCCTTGCCCAGCGGAACATATATTCGAGGTCCAACGCATCGCCTTGGCGCACGATCACCGTCGCAACGTCCCCAAAATCATATGGACGCCCGGCCTTCAGTTTCATGAGCACAAGATCCTCAGGGCTGACAGTCCAGAGGGACAAGCCTTCTACTTCAATCATCCGACGACGAATCAGAGCTTCCTCTTCTTGCGCATCGCGTGGGACGAGCATGTCGATGGGCACGTCGCCAGACCGCAGTCGAACCATCGTTCCTTGGAGCATGAGATTGTGCTTGCTCCATGCTTCGTCCTTAAGAAAGCCGCGCGATGCGAGTCCCCTCAACAGCTCCTCCTGACTCGACTCGTTCAACAGGATAAGAAGGTCGATGTCCTTCGTAGCCCTGGGTTGGCCCCAGGCACTGAGGGCCAATGCACCGATGAGGCAGTACGGCGGAGCAGACGCCGGAAGGCTCTCAATCAACGTGCGAAGAACGTGAAAAAAATCAGGGGCTGATTCGCCGCTTGAAGCCAAATGAATCCTCGTCGTCGAGGGTTTATCGGGAAAACACCCGGCGCAGCTTGGTTTCCCAACGTCTGTCCAGACTGTCGCAAAGCGTGGCCACCTCGCTGGGAGATGTAGTGCGGTATTGCGTTCGCAATGTAGCGCGGAAGATCGTTTGACCGAGATCGGAGAGACGGCACCCTTCAAGAATCCCTGCAGCCGGCGACACAGGCCACCGAACGGCTTTCAGCTCTTTGCAGAAGGTGGCCAGTTTGGCCAACCAGATCGGCGGCTTTCTGGTCTGAGACATCACCATACAAACATCCTACGCAAGGAAGGGATGAAAGGAAAGCAGATTCTGGACAGATTCCCAAGAGGGTCTGGATCAGACCTTGCCTGACCGACTGGACAAAACGATTGGGGATTTGGGAGGAATGGCAGTACGTCCAAACCCAGGCCGACTCTCCGACCTCCTAAGCTGAAAAACGGTTCCAGACACCCTGTATTTCCCCGACCCGGACTATCCACTTAATCTTTAATGCACCAAAGGGATAGCTAATAAGAATCAGGCCGTTCGTCAGGGGGCACGATTACATAGCCCTCAGGGTTGTTCTCATCTGCATCAAATGCGGCAAGCACAGGCTTCAATTCTAATGGCGCACCGGCCTCCAACCGAATGAATCCTTCCCAAAGACCAATGTTGCCGTAAGGGTGTCGTTGAGGACCTACAACAGCTTCATTGATTGGGCTTGTGCGAAGCACGCTTTCATTGAAATAGCGCAAGATATGCGTGTGAATCTCGCGGACATAGTTCCTTTTAGTATCTGCCTCCGAAAGATAGTCACCGTGTATAAGACGCTGACGAACCCCAGACCAACCCTTGTCTTCTGAAGTGCCGTATAGTTCTCTTTTTAGCTCTGGTCCGAACAGTCGCTCCATATCCGCATAAAACGCGACTTTCGAGCGCGAGGCCTTTTGAAAGAGAATCTCTATGGCTCCGAACATAAGCACTAGTTTTGATGAATAGCCAACCGTGTTTATCGCGTCATGCCAATATAGGAAGAACGCATCTGGTATCTCGTCGTGCTCAAGCAGAATATCAAGAGACCTTAGCTCTTGTTGGTCGAACATCAACGGCACTGCGCTCCGTTCTTTGCAATGCCTGAATAGAGCCATGTCTGAACCTTTTTTAAGAGCCAAAAACGGCTGCCACGCATGCATGTAATACGCTTGCCCCACAAAAGCGATACGAGAAGCAACGTGTGTTAATGACTTGTCAAAAGCCTTCCACGCTTCGGTAAAGCTTTCCGCCTCCTTCTCGTACTCAGCCAGCCAATATCGAGACTGCCATGCTGTCGCGACATCCGGTTCCCATGGTGAAAAGGAAATGTTGTAGCGCGTAAAACGCATCAGGCCGCCATCGCCATACACCCCATATTCGAGCAGACTATGTATTCGTTTCTGAAGTCGATACCTCGGCATCTTCGCCTCATCCTTAAGTTGCGGGCGGAGGGTACAACATCACGACCGCAACGTAAAGTTTCACTCATAGGACTTCTTCCCTCCGCTTTCTTCATCCGCCACACCGCTACCAATTCACCCCCTAACCGCGCCATCCACTTTCAACCCAAGGGATCTTCCATCCCTTGGGTCAAGTCACACCTTCACGCTAAAAACCGAGACTCCACGGAGTGCCGCTACAAGGGAAGAAGAGGCTTAGGTTGATTTAGTGAGGCGTGACGCCGGGTTGAACACCCAAGCACGGTTTGGCTGCTAGGCGGACAGGACCCATGACTCCTGCTACACGTTGAAACGAAAGTAGACGATATCCCCTTCTTTGATGACGTAATCTTTGCCTTCGAGGCGGAACAGGCCTTTCTCTTTGACCTTCGCCTCGGAGCCACAAGCCATCAAATCGTCATAATGATAGACCTCGGCGCGGATGAAGCCGCGCTCCATGTCGGAATGGATTTTGCCGGCGGCTTGCGGCGCCTTCGTCCCTTGAGGAATGGGCCAGGCGCGGGATTCGATTTCGCCGGCGGTAAAGAAGGTGATCAGGTTGAGCAAGGCATAGGCTTCGCGCGTGAGGCGCACAAGGCCTGATTCGGTGAGCCCCATTTCTCTGAGAAAGTCCGCCCGTTCGCTTTCGGGTAATAATGACAATTCCGCTTCGAGCTGCCCGCAAATCGTCACCACGCGCGCGCCGCGCTTGTCGGCGAAGTCGCGCACGGTCTTGACCATCGCCTCGTCGGCATGCTGCCCTTCGGACACGTTGGCCACAAAGAGCACCGGTTTGGCCGAGAGAAGTTGGCATTCATCGAGCAGGGTCCGTTCCTCAGATGTGTAGGTCAGATTGCCGAGCCATTCGCCTTTGTCGAGCAGTCCGATCAGGCGGGTGAGAAACTCCACTTCGAACGCCGCTTTCTTATCGCCCGCCCGCACCTTCTTTTCCGTCTTTTGTTTGCGCCGATCCAGCGCCTCCAGATCGGCCAGCATCAATTCCGTTTCGATGACGCCGATGTCACGGATGGGATCGACCCCGCCGCTGACATGGACCACGTCGGTTCCTTGGAAGCAGCGGACGACATGGAGCAGCGCATCGACTTCGCGGATGTGGCCGAGAAATTGATTGCCCAGTCCTTCCCCTTTACTCGCTCCCTCGACCAAGCCCGCTATGTCTCTGACTTCGAGCGTGCTGTAGGTGGTCTTTTTCGACTTGAAGATGTCGGTCAGTTTGAGCAGGCGCGGATCGGGCACCAGCGCGATGCCGGTGTTCGGATCGACCGTCGCAAATGGATAGTTGGCCGCCAGTGCGCCGCCGCTGGTGAGCGCATTGAACACCGTGGTCTTGCCGACGTTCGGCAGGCCGATCATGCCGCAACAAAGTCCCATAATTACAGTGATGAGTGATCCGTGATGCGTGACGAGTTTGTCCGCTCGTCACCCGTTACTCGTCACCGTTCTCCCTTTCGCGTACATTGAACTGGTTCATTGCCACAGCCGTGCCGCGATGGATCAGGCATTCTAACGCATCGACGGCCCGCTCCAAGCAGGGTTCAACTACAACCATCTCATCTTTTGTGACCGGCTCCAGCACATAGTCGGCCGGATCTCGGCCTGGCCCAGGCCGACCGATGCCGATTTTGACCCTGACAAATTGCGGAGTCCCGAGCGCCTCGACCACCGACTTGATGCCGTTGTGTCCCCCATGTCCACCGGCCTGCTTAATTCTCAACCTTCCCGGCTCTAAGTCCAAGTCATCGTGGATGACGATCAAGTCGTCTGGAGTGAGCTTGAATTCCCGCAGAAGGCCTTTGAGGGGAGGGCCGCTGACGTTCATCCAGTCCAGGGTGCCGGCCAGCTCGATCAATTCAGATCCGAGCCGCCCGGAACCTCGCTGCGCTGGACCGCGGGGAGAGAGGCGGATGGACCATCGAGCCGCGGCCCTCTCGATGACCCACATGCCGACATTGTGCCGGGTCTGGGCGTAGGCTTTGCCGGGGTTGCCCAGTCCTACGAGGAGATGCACCGCTACTTCTTCTTTTCGGCTTCCTTCTTCTCAGCCTTGGGAGCTTCCTTGCCGGCTTCCTTCTTGTCGCCGGCTTTGGCTTCACCGGCCGCTGGAGCCGCGGCCCCCGCCTTCGCCGGCTCCCCACCCTCGACCGCTGCGGCTTCTTTACCCTTCGCTACGACTTCGGGTTCGGCAACTGTCCCGGCGGCGCTAGTCAACAGAGCTTCGAGCTTGGCGTCGGACATCGGTGCTGCGACGCTGACCACCATCTGCTCAGGGTCGTCCAGGAACCGAAGACCTTCGCGCTTGGCGATGTCTTTTAAGTGAATGCCGGCCCCGATAGTAAGTGCGGAGGCATCGACTTCAATATTGTCCGGCAGTGCGGACGGGAGACATTCGATATGCAACTCGCGTAAGTTATGGTGCAGCACGCCGCCTTCCTTGACACCGGCCGGCACTCCGCCGACGACATGGATCGGCACCTTGACGCGAATCGGCTTGCTCATGGAGATCTCAAACAGATCCGCATGAAGCACGGCACCCGTCACGGGATCAACCTGATAATCGCGCAGGAGTGCGGTCCGATTCGGTTTGGATTTCGCGCCCGTCACGTTCAAGGAAATCAAGGCCGTACTCCCCGCTTGCGACTTCAAAATCTTGATCAACTCCTCGGGATCGACCGTCAACAGTAAACACTCTCCTTGGCCATAGAGGACGGCGGGCACTTTTCCATTCCGCCGCATGGACCGCGCGGCTCCCTTGCCGGCCCGTTCTCTCACTGTCACCGCTAATTCGAATTTCATGATGCTCCTCCGTCTCCCCTGCTGTCGGCCCCATACCCGGTCTGCGCGGGTCTAGGCGAATAATGAGCTGACTGACTCGTCTTCGTGTATGCGTCGGATGGCTTCACCCAGGAGGGGCGCCACCGACAAGGCATGCAACTTCGGACAGACCTGCTCTTTCCCACGTAACGGAATCGTATTGGTAATCACGACTTGCGAAATGCACGACTTCTGCAGCCGATCGAGCGCCGGCCCCGAAAGGACTGCATGGGTACAGGCCGTCCAGACTTCCCTCGCCCCTTGATCGGCGCAGGCTTGCGCACCCTGAACGATTGTTCCGGCCGTATCAATCATGTCGTCAAGCAGCAACACGCTCTTGCCCTGCACATCACCGATGATATTCATGATCTGCGCTTGGTTCGGCCCCTCGCGCCGCTTGTCGATGATCGCCAAGTTGGCCTGGAGCCGCTTGGCAAAGGCTCGCGCCCGCTCCACACCACCGGCGTCCGGCGACACCACGACCAGGTCGGCGATCTTCTTTTTGGTAATGTAATCGAGCAACACAGGAAGCGCATACAGGTGATCCACCGGCACATTGAAAAATCCCTGAATCTGTCCGGCATGAAGATCCATCGTCAGCACACGATCCGCGCCGGCGGTGGTGATCAGATCGGCCACCAACTTGGCCGTAATCGGCACGCGCGGCTGGTCTTTGCGATCCTGGCGCGCATAGCCGAAATAGGGAATCACGGCGGTGATACGGTTTGCCGACGACCGCTTGAGCGCGTCGATAATGATCAACAACTCCATGAGGGAATCGTTGACCGGCTGGCAACAGGACTGCACCACAAACACATCGGCGCCACGCACATTTTCTTCGATCTTGACGCGAATCTCACCGTCGCTAAAGGAGGACACGGTCGCCTCGCCCAGTTTCTGCCCTAAATAGGCGGAGATTTCATGGGCAAGCGCAAGATTCGCGTTGCCAGAGAAAATTTTCAGTTCTCTGTTCATCGGATTCTCTCGAACCGTCCTATTCGTCTACCTGTAAGATCCTGAATTCTCGAGTGGTTCGTTTTACGGCGGGCGTCGGGGGACCCTCGCGAGCCTCACCTACTTCGTTCGCTGCACGCTGCTGAGAGCCACCAAGGGGTGAAACTGTATCGGAAAGCTCGGACGCTTGTCAACCAGACCATTCATCTGAACGGCATGTCACTTGCGGCAAACCAGCGGACCGGTTCCCGCTGGAACGACGTAGACTTTCAGCTGAGAATCGGCCTGGAACCGCATCGCTGCTCGTTGAGCCGTCCTCTCGTCCGGAAATACACCAAAAACGGTCGCACCACTGCCTGACAAGAGAGCGGCTTCCGCACCTTGCCCCAGAAGTTGCATCTTGATGTCACCCAGAACAGGATGAAGGTTGAACACGGGAAGCTCGAAGTCGTTCTCCGCCAGTTTCAGAACCTCTTCCCATGAGACTTGGTGGGCGCGCGCCAGCGCACTATGTGAGTCCGGCAGAGGCCGCACTTCAGAGCGAGTCGAGGAAAGTTGTTGATAGGCCCACTTCGTTTCAACCGGAAACCCGGGGTTGACGAGGACTACCCACCGGCTACCGATAACATTCACTGCTCTCACATGCTCACCTCTCCCCGACACGAACGCCGAGGGGGCCAGAAAGAAAAACGGCACATCGCTGCCCAAAGCTTGCCCGATGTCGGCCATGTCCATCGCCGACCATCCCAAGTTCAGCAACTGATTCAGCCCAATGATCGTGGCAGCGGCGTCGCTGCTTCCGCCGCCCAATCCTGCGCCCATGGGAATGCGTTTGGTGAGGGCAATGTCGAGCCCGATCTTCTGCTCGTTGCGTTGAAGCACTGCCGCAGCGGCGCGATAGACAAGGTTGGTCTGATCCGTGCTTAATGAGAGCGAATCACACTGCAGCTTGATCTCAGAGTGGGCAGGGCTGAGGCGGATTGAGACTTCATCCTCCAGACGCACTGTCTGCATCAAAGACCAGAGATTGTGAAATCCGTCCGGGCGACGGTCGAGGATTCGTAGGATGAGGTTGACTTTCGCCGGAGCAAGAACCAAAACAGCGGAGGCTGAGTCGGCCTTCAATTCGATGGCTGGTCTAGTCACGACCTCCTTTTATAGCATACTTCTCCAGCCGATAGCGGAAGGAGCGGGTATTGAGTCGCAGAAGCCTGGCGGCTTTCTTTTTGACCCACTTTGTGCGTTCGAGCGCTTTCATCAAGAGATCTTTTTCGATTCCATTGATGAGCCCCTCGAGATCCAACCCATCGTCGGGAAGATCAGGAGGAACGCCTTGCGGGAACTGCGGTGAGAGGGGCTTATGGAGCCATCCGCGCACATCTGCGTCCGTGACGATGTCGCCGTTTGAAAAGGCCACGACACGCTCGATCAAGTTTTCCAACTCCCGAACATTGCCCCGCCATTCGTGCGCCAACAGGACATGCATGGCCTCGGGGCTCAACGTCGGCATGGGTCTGCCGCTCTCCTTTGAGAACCGTTCAAGAAAATGGCTGACCAACAAGGGGATGTCGCCGCTGCGCAAGCGTAACGGCGGAAGCTTAATGGGAATGACGTCCAGACGATAATAGAGATCTTCGCGGAACGAGCCGTCGGCGACCGCTTTTTCCAAATCCTTGTTCGTCGCGGCCACGACCCGCACATCCACCTTCACGTCTTGATTGCCTCCCACACGACGAAACTCCCGTTCCTGAATCACCCGCAGCAATTTCACTTGAATCGTCGGCGTAGTATCGCCGATCTCATCGAGAAAGATCGTCCCCCCGTTGGCCACTTCGAACAGCCCCGCCTTGTTCGAAATGGCGCCGGTGAATGACCCCTTCATATGGCCGAACAACTCGCTTTCCAACAGCGTCTCGGGAACGGCGCTGCAATTCACCGCCACGAATGGCGCGGTGCTGCGGGCACTGTTGTAATGAATGGCTCGTGCGACCAATTCCTTGCCCGTTCCGCTCTCTCCGCAAATCAACACATTGCTCTTGGAGTCGGCAACCTTCCTGACGACATCGAACACTTTTTGCATGGCCTCGCTTTGACCGACCAACTGCGCAAACGAGGACTGGCTCGCCATCTCACGCTTGAGCAGCATGTTTTCGGTGGAGAGCCGCCGCTTTTCCAGCGCGTTGCGAATGATCAGCTGCACTTCATCGACCTGGAAAGGTTTGGTGAGATAGTCGTATGCGCCCTGCTTCATCGCTTCAACGGCCGAATCAGCCGTCGCGAACGCGGTAATGACGAGCACGACGGTTTCCGGCGAGGTGGATTTCACCGCCTTCAGCACTTCCATCCCATCCACCTTCGGCATTCGCAGATCGGTAATGACCAAATCGAAGATTTCTTTATGGAGGTGCTCGATGGCTTCTTCACCGTCGGACACGCTGGTCACCGCATAGCCCGCCCGCTTGAGCATGATGCTCAACACTTCCCGCAAGCTTTGTTCGTCATCGACAACTAGAATCTTTTCCACGGCTCCCTACCTTCATGCCACAATCGCACACCTGATTCCGCTGAACGGGGCAGACAGACCACAAATCGAGACCCCTGGCCCTGTTGGCTGTCGACCTTGATCCACCCGCCGTGGAGATCGACGATTCGATGCACCGCGGCCAATCCCAATCCGGATCCCTGTTTCTTGGTCGTAAAGAAGGGAAGGAAAATCTTATCGAGGTTCTTGTTCGGAATGCCTTCCCCGCTATCCTGAAACGCGATTTCGACGACATCGGCTTTGCGCCCTCCGACATCGATTTTCCGGCAGCCTGTCGCAATGGTGAGCTGACCGCCTTTGGGCATGGCATCAAAGGCATTGGTGGCCAGATTCCAGAAGACTTGTTTCATTTGATCCTGGTCCACTTGCCCCGGCAGAGCACCGGCCGCGAGCGTGGTGACGATCGTGATGTTCGTTCGAGTCCGTGCTTCATGTTGTACCAGATCAAGAGTCTCGGCAAGGACTTTGTTCAAATCATGCTCGGCCAAATTCAACGCCGGCGGCCTGGCGTACTGCAGAAATTCAGTGATGATGGTATCCAGCCTCGTCGCCTCTCGCACGGCAATCTCCATGAGACGCTGACTCGTCTCGTCCGCGTGTAGATCCTTGCGCAGCATCTGCATGGCGCCTGCAAGAGCTCCGAGAGGATTTCGAATCTCGTGCGCCATACCGGCCGACATTTCTCCGAGGCTGGCCAGCCACTCTTTGCGCCGCATCTCCTCTTCCAAGTCGCGAATTTGCGTGAGGTCCTTGAACACCCCGACAAGGCCGGTTTCTTTTCCCTGTTCATGTAAAGGGGAGAGAGTCATTCCCAGGATGAGTCGATTCCCGTCAGCCCTCTTGCACTCCACTTCAAATCGCGTATTGGCGGCATTATCCATCGTGTGTTCATCTGAAGGCTGACTTGGATGCCAATTAAACACCTCGCGCCAGTGTCGTCCATAGACTTGCTGAAGGCTGTAGCCTGTCGCCTCCTGCGCCGCCGGGTTGAATGAGGTAATCCTTCCTCCATCGTCCGTGGTAAACACGCCGCTGCTGATACTTTGGACGATATTTTCATGAAAGGCCTGGAGACGGTTGAGTCCTTGCTCTTTCTCACGAAGTGATTGGTCGGCAAGGCGGAGCTGATCCGCCAATGCCCCGCTGAGAAAACCGACAACCAGAAATGCGAGGCTATAGACGCCGAATATCTGCAGCGTTTCAGGCGCACTGAGGTGTGTTCTCAGGAGCCATCCCCATGGTTCGAGAAGCCCGTAGAGCTGGATGTTGGTGAGAATGCCAAACTGAATGATGCTGAGGCTCGCAGTGAGTACTCCAACGCGACGCCGTGGAACCAGGCTGGCAACGGTGATCGTAATGACATAGAGGACGGCAAATGGACTTTCTATGCCTCCCGTGCGGGTGATTAAGATCGTTTCAAGCAGAAAGTCGACGCCGACTTGCACCCACGCAAACCTTGTCAGCGCTTCAGGAGAGGTGACGGATCGGAGAATCAACGCATAGGGAATGGTGATGGCATAGGTGAAGATAATAAACGCATAAAACGTTTCGACTCTCTCACCCTTCGTGACCTGAAACGTGAGGGAAAGGCCCAGCAGGAGGGTCACGACAACGACCCGCAGCCCCATCAACCATTGGATGCGCGCTTTATTAATATCACCCATGGAACATGTTCTGACGTGTGAAGAAGAGCGTGAGTGCTTTAGGGCTGCAGGACGCGCCGAATGAAACAGATTGCCGCCTGACTAGCTCGGCTAATGAGGCGGCATTGGAACCATCAGGACTTAACCGATCGCTGACGCCATTGAAAAGATCGGCAAATACATCGCGATAACAATGAACCCAATAGTGACACCCAAAAAGACCATCATCATGGGTTCCAAGAGAGCCGTCAAAGAGGCTACCGCTTGGTCCACTTCTTCCTCATAAAAATCGGCGATTTTCCCCAGCATTGAATCAAGTGCGCCTGTTGACTCTCCAACCGCTATCATATGAGTCACCATTTTCGGGAATGTTCCGCTTTTTGCCAGCGGCTCAGAAATGGTTTTCCCTCCACTGATGCTGGCTCGGGCATCAAGCAATGAACCTTCCACCACCTTATTACCTGAGGTCTTCGCGCATATCGACAAAGCTTCAAGCAACGGCACTCCACTCGACAGTAAAGTTCCTAATGTTCTGGTAAACTTTGCAACGGACGCTTTTCTGATGAGGTCGCCAAACACGGGCACTTTTAGCAGAAGCTTGTCGATAGCAAGTCTGCCTTGTGGCGTCGCATAATATTTTTTCACTCCGATCACCATGCCAACGATGGCACCCAAAATAAGATACCAATTCCCCTGAACAAAATTGCTCATATCAATGACTAGCTGCGTCGGACCTGGCAGTGCCATCTTTCCGTTGGACATTTCCCTGAACATTTTCTCAAAAACCGGAATCACCCAAATCATTAAGACAGTGATGACAATCACGGCGATGCCGCAAATGGCTGCCGGGTAAACCATCGCGCTTTTGATCTGCGCTTTCAATTTCATCGCCTTCTCAATGTGCTTGGAAAGACGATTGAGAATTGTATCGAGCAGTCCTCCTACCTCTCCCGCATGCACCATGTTGATATATAGATCATCGAATATCTTAGGATGGCGGCGGAGCGCGTCTGAGAACGTTGACCCTCCTTCAACCTGTACTTTGACCTCGCCAATGGCCTTTCGGAGAGCTGCATTTTCTGATTGGGTTGAAAGAATTTCGAGACACTGAATCAAGGGCAGCCCAGCATTGATCATGGTTCCGAACTGACGTGTGAAGACGACGAGATCTTTGTCCGTCAGACCAGATCCAAAACTCAGCTTGAAGCCTTCCTTCGCTGCCTTTTCCTCAAGGCTCGTCACTACCACGCTTTGCTTGCGCAACTGCTCGACCGCTTCATCGCGGCTCTTCGCAACCAACTCGCCCTTCTTGACCGATCCCGACTTGCTCCGCCCGACATACGCAAACGTGGCCATAAGTTTCTCGCCCTGTTGTGGCTCACTAGAGCCGGTTAAATGACAAGAGTACGACTACGGAGCGAGTCTACTGGGGGTCGGAAAACCTGTCAAAACAATTGCAGAATTTGCTCGTCACGAGAGGAGGATCTGCTGTGGCGATGACGCGGCATTAATTCAACGGCGGAACGGCATTGGTATACCGATAGCCTCTGTACAGATAGTGCAGACCGGAGGCAAGAGTAAAAAACACCATGGCGACTAAAAGAGGAGTCAACATGGAGAGACTGAACCCCTTCCAGGTCATGAGGACGACGAGGAGGAGGTAGCTGAGTTGAAGTAAGGTGGTGCCTTTTCCCAGAAACGTGGGGGTGATATCGATGGGAGAATTAGTGACATGAGCCACGGCCGTGCCTAACAGGAGAATGACGTCCCTGCTGACTACAAGAATGACCAACCACGACGGGACCAAGTGAAGCATTGACAGGGAAATAAATCCTGAGGTGAGAAGAAGCTTATCCGCCAGGGGATCAAGAAAGGTTCCCAATTTCGTACGTTGGTTCATCTTCCGAGCGATGGGACCGTCAATGGCATCCGTGGCTCCCGCCAGAAGTAGAGCCGTCAGCGCGAATCCATATTCGCCATATGTCATAAACCCGATGTAGACAGGGATGAGGAGAATGCGAAGGATCGTCAGGCTATTGGGAATGTTCATGGAAGCGGTTACAAACCGAGCCTCCGGACCTGATAAGGGCAGGCATCATAGTAACAGGATGGGAGCTTGTCAACGCGGTTGCAGTCGCCAGCGAAGGCACCTATAATTCGCCCCTCCGAGGACCCACCAAGGCTGGAGGACTTGATGAGCACGCTACCGTTGATGTTTAAAAAGCAAGGGCTGGTCGAGAAACACCAGCTGGAAGGAGTGGACCCGAGCGACCGCTATTTTAGCCGCGCCGTACTCGTCAATCGAACCGCAGCCGGCTATGCCGCCAAGGTCATGTACGAAGCCTTGACCGTGGAGGGCGGATCTCATTCAACGATCGCGGCGGCCGTCACGGAAGTGGTGGAAAAGCTGCAAGCCTTGGGATTCAGTCGAATGCGATCTCGCGCGAACTTCAAGGGGACCCGCTACCTCGCGGAGAAAGAAACCTGGGTCGATTACCCAGACCCTTCCTAAGATTTCTAAGACCCCGCTACGAATTCTTGATAGACCAGATCATGGATGGCTGGACGAAAGCTGCGAATCGCGTCGTTCTTGCTGGTTGGATGCACGCGATTCGATAACAATACGACTTCCAGTTCGCACGTCGGGTCAACCCAGATCGACGCCCCCGTGTACCCGAGATGTCCGAACGAACGGGGCGAAAAGTATTGTCCCGACGAAGACGGTATGGAAGGCGTATCCCACCCAAGCGCCCAGCCCGATCCGGGGACGCTGTCCTGCCGTCTTGTAAACTCCCGCACCACATCCACATTAAGAAGCGATGCTTGCCGATGATAGGCCGCAAGCCATGCTCCCGTGACAGCGAGGACAGATTCGGCCGTGCCGAATAACCCGGCATGTCCCGCCACGCCGCCGAGCGCAGCCGCATTCTGGTCATGAACCTCGCCGCGCAACAATCGACCTCTCCATGAATCATATTCGGTCGGGGCGATTACATCAACCAGCGAGCTTGTTCGGGGTTCAGTCTCTTTGTCGGTCGGCAGATACTGTAACGACTCCGCTCCCAATGGCCGAGCAATGCGCTCGGCCAGGAACCGATCCAGCGTGCTACCGCTCAGACGTTCGATGATAAATCCCAGCAGCATAAACCCGAGATCGCTATAGAGACTCCTCTCTCCTCTTCCATACACAAGAGCTTCTTCTTTGATCAGCTGCAGCACCTGGGGGCCGGCATTGGCTCTAGCCTCCTGCGAACTTGGCAGGTCAGCGTTCGGACTCATACGTTCATAAAACCCACGCCAACCCGGCAAGCCTGAACTGTGAGTGAGTAAGTCCCGAAGTGTTGCGGAACCGACCGGCGCATCCTGCAACTCCGGCAGAAGCTGATCCGCCCGGTCATCAAGCCGGCATCGTCCTTCTTGCATTAACAGAGCGCCAGCCGTGACAGCAGCCAGTGGCTTTGTCAAGGAGGCGAGATCATAGATGGTTGACGTCACAACTGGTCCGCCTGGCGGATCACAGGAGAGACGGCCGGCAGAGGCGATGCAGACATGACCGTGGCCGCGACGAACCGCGAGCACGGCACCGGGAAAGACTCCACTCGCCACGGCCTGTTGCAGCGCCGTCTGGATTGATGGGGGGACATGCATGGTAAGGGAGGTCGCCTAGGCCAGCGCCGAGGACCTGTGTCGTGAACTGCGCGTGGAGGCAGGATGACGAAGTCGATTCAACCACGCTGGGAAAGCCAGTCCTGCTCAACGAGCAGGACTGGACTCGCCTTCCAATTTGTCTTCCGATACTGCGCCGCTATCCTGGTAGGCTTCGTTCGCCTCGACGTCCAGCATCCGCTCGAAAGTATGCAGCGTGGCCCGCATCCGCTCCACCATCAGCAGCCGTTGCTTTTGCAATTGAGACAGGTCTCGCTGCGTTTCACCCAGCTCGACTCGCGCCTGACGGATCAGCTCTCCCGCCTTGAGTTCCGCTTCCTTGACGATCAGTTCGGCGTCCCTCTGTGCACTGCGCTTCACGTCGTCCGCCAGTGATTGTGCCGAGATTAAGGTGTTCGACAAGGTGGATTCGGTGCGCTTGAGTTCGGACACCTGTTGTTCCATAAACGCGATCCGTTCACGCAGCGCTGCATTGTCGCGGTTCAGCAATTCAACGGTCTGCGCCAGCTCTTCCAGGAACCGATTGACCTCTTCCCGATCATACCCTCGAAGCTTCACGCGGAAGACCATCTGTTGAATGTCGAGCGGTGTGATTTTCATGGCATCCCCCATTGGTTGACTCAATTCATCCGCAGCGCGAGGTCTTTGAGCGACTGCACGACGGCAATCTGGAGAAAGGTGATCGCCACAATCGCGACGAGCGGCGATAAATCGATGCCCATCCGCCAACCCACCCATCGCCGGATCGGCGACAGAACGGGTTCCGTCGCGCGATCCAAAAATTGCACGATCGGGTTCCACGGGTCTGGATTCACCCACGAGATCAACGCCCTGGCAATGATGATCCACATATAAAACCACAGCGCATAGTCGAGCACGGTGGCAAATCCCAGCAGTACGTTGCCCACCACAAACATCAGCGCCCCAGCTCCTGCGATCGTTTGGTGGCCGCTTCCACCGCGTCGATCAAGGTCGCCCGCAGTCCACCCTGTTCAAGTCGATGCAATCCGGCAATCGTTGTCCCGCCGGGAGACGTCACCTGATCCTTGAGGCGAGCGGGATGTTGGCCCGTTTCCAAAACCATTCGTGCGGCACCCAACACAGTTTGCGCAGCCAGCAGTCCGGCCGTGTCACGCGGCAGACCCATTTTTACCCCGCCGTCGGTCAGCGCTTCGATGGCGAGGAACACGTAAGCCGGTCCGCTTCCGCTCAATCCGGTCACAGCATCCATGAGACGCTCCTCGACCGGTACCACTTTGCCGACGGATTCAAACATCTGTCGTACACACGTCACATCTTCTTCCACAACGCCCGGCCCTATGGCGATCGCCGTCATCCCCTCATGCACCATGGCCGGCGTATTCGGCATCGTACGAACGACACGGGTCTTCGGACTACAGGCATCAGCAATCCGGCGAATCGGCGCTCCGGCGACGACCGACACCACCAACGCCTTATCCAGCTCGGCGCCAATCTCTTTGAGCACCCCGTCGAGTACCTGAGGCTTGACCGCCAGTACCACGACATCGGCCCAGACCACCGCTTCGCGATTCTGTCCCCCCACCTGAATGCCGTATTGTTTCTTGAGATGATCCAGTCGGCCCGCCACCGTATCCGTTGCCCAGAGCCGATCTGGACCGCACAATTTAGCGGAGAGCAGCCCGCTGATTAAGGCCTCCGCCATTTGGCCGCCACCGACAAAAGCGATTTTTTGTGTCACGGCCTGACTAGGCATGGCGCGCTCCAAAGATCGCGGTGCCGACTCGGACGAGGGTCGCCCCTTCCTCCACGGCGACTTCATAATCGTTCGACATGCCCATGGACAGTTCATCCATCACAACGGAGGGCAGCCTCAGTTCGGCGATGGGCACAGCCAGATGGCAACGCTGTCGAAAATATGGCCGCGCCTGCCCGGCATCTTGAGTCGGACGTGGAATACCCATGAGTCCCTTCACACGGATATGCGGCAGTCCAGCACTGGCAGCACACAGCCCAATGACAGTGTCCGGCGTGAATCCCGCCTTCGTCGCCCCCTTTCAAATGCTCCCCGTCACCACGATGTCTCTGCAGCCAA
>CAYNLM010000091.1:0-16011 GCA_964398045.1 uncultured Nitrospira sp.
ATTTACGGCGATGTTCCCGTAGACAGCTGCATCCATCGAAGGGGAGGGGCGCCGTTATGGATGCTCCCTTCCGGTCGGCGCGACCATCGTCTGGTGGACCTTACCAAGATCCCTCAGGTCACGAGCATTATTGCGGAGTGCCGGCAGCGCTATGAGTTCATTATCGTTGATGCACCACCGATTTTCCCGTTGGCTGATATGAATCTCCTTGGTGCGCTAGCGGACATGTTAGTGCTTGTTGTGCGCACGGGGGCCACGCCACAAGAACTTGTCCAGAAAGGTCTGAAGACTCTCAAACACTCTGGGCGTACCGGTGTCATCATGACCGGATATAGCGAAACCAGCGTACCGAGTTATATGCACGATTATTACTTGTCGGCGAAGGGAAGCTATCTGCGGTGAATATCATCGATTCCATTCCAGTGGTCCAGCCGTCTGAAGACACTCGACGGAAAGGGTTTGCGCGCCTTAAGAAACGCATCTTGATCCTGGGATCCGGTAAGTTAGCGACCGACCTCTGCGACGTGCTCTTGTCGAAGAAGACGAATTTCGTCGATGTGGTGGGGTTTCTGGACCATGATCCAAACCGCTTGCATCTACGTCTGACGAATCCAGATGTGATTGGGACCTACGATCAGTTGTTCGAGATCGTCGAGAAATACCGTGTGCATGCCATCGCAGTATGCTTGGAGGATCGGCGCTCCCTGCTCCCGGTGCAGACTCTGCTCGACTTGAAGGCCATGGGGCTCGATGTGGTGGATGGCCACCATTTATATGAGGAGGAATCCGGACGGTTATCAATCGATCTTTTAAGGCCCAGCGCACTTATCTTTTCTGCCGGATTTCGCCGCCGGGCGATGACGATGGGGATCAAACGATTCATCGATGTGGTCGTATCAATACTAGGGTTGGGGCTGCTTACTCCAGTGTTTGTCTTAGTCGGGATCCTTATCAAGCTCGACAGTCCCGGACCGGTCTTCTATCGTCAGATGCGTGTAGGGCTGGGAGCGAGGCCCTATATGATTTGGAAATTCAGGTCAATGTCTCAGGAGGCCGAAAAGCAAGGTCCTCGTTGGGCGGACGTGCAAGATCCTCGTGTCTCTCGTGTCGGCAAGTGGTTGCGGAAAGCCCGCATTGATGAGCTGCCTCAGTTCGTCAATGTATTGAAAGGCGATATGAGTCTCGTGGGGCCACGGCCGGAGAGACCGGTATTCGTACAGGAACTCCGAAATAAAATTCCGTACTACGATATGAGGCATACCGTGAGACCCGGCATTACCGGTTGGGCCCAAATCAGATTTGGATATGCCGCATCCCCCGAAGATGCGCATATGAAGCTCCAGTATGATTTGTATTATGTAAAAAACCTGACGATTGGGTTAGACCTTCGGATTTTGATAGAAACGGCCCGAGTCGTGTTGCTTGTTGAAGGAGCGCGGTAGCTATGACCACCGAGGGGGGAAGAGTGCGGAATTGTCTCTCTTTCGACGTGGAAGAGTACTTCCAAGTGTCTGCGTTCGCATCTCCCATGCGCCGGCGCCAATGGGATTCTTTTGAGAGCCGAGTCAAACAAAATACGTATCGAATTCTCCAGAAACTGGATATGAAGGGCGTAAAGGCAACCTTTTTTGTGTTGGGGTGGGTCGCTGAGCGCCATCCCGACCTGGTGAAGGGACTCGCAGCTGAGGGGCATGAAGTGGCGTCCCATGGCTATGCGCATGAGCTGATTACCGCGCAAACTGCCTCTTCTTTTCGTGAAGATATCAGGAAGTCGAAAAGGATTTTGGAGGATCTGATAGGAGCGCCGGTGCATGGATACAGAGCCCCAACTTTTACTATTACCTCCGAGACGAAATGGGCCATTCCCATTCTCGTAGAAGAAGGATATCTATACGACTCAAGCATTTTCCCGGTGCACCATGATAGCTATGGAATGCCAGGGGCTCACCCGGGGTGTCATCAAATTGTGACGGCTTCTGGGCCGTTGTGGGAAGTTCCTCCTTCGACTGTGAAAATCGTCGGCCTCAGGGTTCCTATTGCCGGAGGCGGGTATTTTCGCCTGTTCCCGTATAGGATCTTACGCAGGTTGCTCACGCGAGCTGCGGCAGAAGGACATCCGCTTGTTATGTATCTGCATCCCTGGGAGCTTGACCCCCAGCAGCCACGAATGAATGGGTCGCTCATGTCTCAATTTCGCCACTATTTGAATCTAGATAAGACCGAGCAGCGGCTGCAGACGCTGCTGGATGATTTTGATTTTGCGCCAATTCGAGAAGTGATCAAACCGATTCGTGATTGTTGGCTTTCAAATGTAAGCCGTGCGGTTCTAGAAAACGCAGAACGCGAGCCTTTGATGACCATGAGTTGCCATCTGAGCAAGGCGCAAGGACTATGACCCGGCATTGGTACGCAATTAATACCAAACCGCATCAGGAAGTCGTTGCAGAGACTAGTCTGCGGCAACTCGGAGTCGAGACGTTCTGCCCACTCCTGAAGGAAGGCCGGATGATCCGCCGTAAGTTCCAGGAGGCGATGTTGCCGTTATTCCCCGGATACTTGTTTGCCAAGTTCAGTTTAGAGGATGGATACCGCGGCATCCTTTATGCCAGAGGAGTGAAGCGGGTCGTGGCTTTCGGCCCGTCTCCTGCTCCAGTGGAGGAGGGAATGATTAATGGGATCCGCGCGAGACTGGACAATGGGGTTCTGATCCTGGGCTCCCGCTTTTCTCACGGGCAAGCGGTACGGATACACGATGGCTTGTTGCATGGACTTGAAGCGGTATTTGAACGAGAAATGAAGGGCACCCGGCGCGCGGTCCTATTGCTGAACGCATTGTCGTACCAGGCACGCGTCGTCGTGAATCTAAGGGACATTGTAAATTTGTAGGTTCTGCGCATTTGAATCAGGTGCCTGGCTGTATCATTTGATACAGGCTGTAGTCTTGCACAATCATGATTTTTATTGCTGTTCCCTCTCTGGTATTGCACCGGAAGGGCGGTAGCTTATTTTTCGGGATCCCCTGCGGAGTGTGATGCGCTTCTCCCTTTCTGCTGGCCCTGCAACCCCATGAGACAAATTTTTCGTTGAAGAGAAACAAGTAAGCCTCGTGAGGAGAGACTGATGAAGGATGCACAGGATGTCGTATGGCAGGATGTCGAGTATATTTGTGGGAATTTGAGCGAAGAGTTTGTCGCGCTTTCAGGCAAAAATCTTCTTCTGACTGGTGGCGCAGGATTTCTAGGACATTATTTCGTGCAAGCTGCGCTACATTGGAATAATGTGGCTGGAAAACATCGCGGGGACGCGATTAGTGTGACGATTTACGATAGCTTTGTCAGAGGAATGCCCTCCTGGTTGACGAATTTGCAAGAAGATAAACATTTGACTGTGGTTCGTCATGACATGACTCATCCGTTGCCTCAGGACATGGGGCGATTTGACTATGTCATCCATGCCGCCTCCATCGCTTCTCCGACCTATTATCGGCGGGATCCGATCGGAACAATGGATGCGAACGTAAATGGGCTACGGGCGTTACTCGAATACGCTCGGCACCAAAAGACAAAGGGAACTCCAGTAGATGGATTTCTCTTCTTTTCAAGCAGTGAAATCTACGGCGATCCGACTCCGGAGAATATCCCGACTCCAGAAACCTACCGCGGGAACGTGTCGTGCACCGGGCCGCGTGCCTGTTATGACGAAGCAAAACGATACGGCGAAACTTTGTGCGCCAATTTTGCTCAAGAAGTCGGTCTCCCGGTTAAGATGGCTCGTCCTTTTAATAATTATGGACCGGGTTTAAAGATTACCGACAGAAGGGTGATCCCTGATTTCGCGCGGGACATAATGGCAGGCCGCGATATCATGATGTTATCGGACGGTTCACCGAAAAGAACCTTTTGTTATGTAGCGGACGCCATCGTCGGGTACTACAAAATACTCGTCAAAGGCCAGAGTGGGGAGGCCTACAACATCGGCGTCGAATCGCCCGAGATCTCTATAGCAGAACTTGCGGATAGGATGGTCAGCCTCGCTCGAAGTTTGTTCGGATACCAGGGTATGCTCGTGCGACAAATAAGCCAAGACGCCAATTACCTGGTTGATAACCCCAATCGTCGCTGCCCTGTTATTGAGAAAGCCAGAGCGCACCTTGGATATAACCCCTCCATTACTTTAGAGGAAGGGCTGCGCAGGTCACTTCTGTGGTACAGCGACAATCGAAAGGCTGAGGATGCCTAAGCGTTCTCAATAGGATGGGAAGAGTTATGAAGCTACACCGGTCGAGTTATTGGAAAACGGAATTGCTCATGCTTGGTATGACAGTCGTCTGTGGTGGAGGCGCGGGCTATGCCGCTGTCCGAGGGACTCTCGGCATTCCAGGTTTCGCTATCGTTTCACGGGATCATCCGGTCGCATTTTGGTCCGGCGTTGCATTCCTGGGAAGTATGAGCCTCGTAGGATTTTTGATTGTACTCGGCGGGGCACTGTGTCTATACGATGATCCAAGGCGGTAACGCGGCGCATTTCTGGTTTGCATAGGTAATTTTACGGCAAAACATCGTGTACGCATGTGCTGAGCGTACATCAATGAGCCCACAAGAAAAAAAGATGGCAATGACACTCGGGCTACGCGTCGGCGATTGGGTGGAGGTGCGTGGATGGAAGGACATCCTGGTCACCCTCGACGATCAAGGGAAGCTGGAGGGGTTGCCCTTCATGCCGGAAATGCTGACGTGCTGCGGCAAACAATTTCGCGTTGTACGTCGTATTGATAAAACCTGCGATACGATCGATAAGACTGGTATGAGGCGGATGAAAAACGTAGTCATCCTTGAAGGGGTCCGTTGTGACGGACAGTACCATGGTGGCTGTCAAGCGGCGTGCATGATGTTTTGGAAGGAAGCCTGGCTTAAAGTGATCCCCAAGCCTTGGGCAAATGCCGTAAGGCCGATCACGCTCGGGCATATGGCGGCCGATAGCTTAGACGATTCAGCAGCAAGCGAGTTCCGAACGAAATTGGAAAAGGCCGCACTTCTCGATGGAGCACTCTATGAAGACCAGAAATTTATGTGTCAGGTGACGGAACTTAAGAAGGCCACCTCGGAACTCGCCTGGTGGGATTTCAGGCAGTATTGGAGGGACATTCGTTCGGGAAATGTTGGGGTAATCATAGCCGTGCGAGGCCTTCTCATCATGCTATTCAATTGGGTCCAAGCGTGGCGAGGAGGATGTCCGTTCCCATACATTCCGAAAAGTGACCGGAAGAGGACTCCGCAACAAATTCTGAATCTGCGACCGGGCGAGCTGGTTCGGGTGAAATCCCCGGATGAGATTGAGGAGACCCTCGACGAAAACCATAAGAATCGAGGTTTGTGGTTCGATAAGGAGATGCTGCAATATTGCGGGCAAATATTTCGGGTGCGAGGGCGGGTGAATCAACTCATCAATGAGCGGACCGGAACGATGATCAAACTTTCCAACGAGTGTATTATTCTTGAAGATGTTGTTTGTAGGGGGCAATGTCACAAGTTCTGTCCTCGCTTCGAGTACATTTATTGGAGAGAAATTTGGCTGGATCGCGTAGAGGCCGTTGTTAGCCGCGAAACTGTAACGGGTAAAAGCGCCGTAGATTCCATGATCGGAGCAGGGTTATGAAAGTGTCGGTAATCGGCACGGGGTATGTAGGGCTGGTGACAGGAGTCTGCTTCGCCGAGAAGGGGCATCGGGTTGTCTGTGTCGATACTGATCGCGCCAAGGTGGATCGCATTAGCGCGGGAATCGCTCCGATTTTTGAACCGGGGCTCGAAGAATTGTTACGTCGGAATATCGGAGTCCGACTTCAGGCTACTACCGACCTACTCAAAGCCGTGCACGAGACGGATATCTCGCTGATCGCCGTAGGAACTCCGTTCGATGGGCAACATATCGATCTTACGTATATCAAGGAGGTGTCCCGGCAGATCGGGATGGCATTAGCGACGAAGCCTGGCTATCACCTGGTTATCGTGAAAAGTACGATAGTTCCCGGAACAACCGACGGGGTGGTATTGCCCATTCTTGAAGAGGCATCAGGAAAGAAAGCGGGAGTCGACTTCGGTGTCGGCATGAACCCAGAGTTTCTGACGGAAGGCGAAGCGGTGCCGGATTTTATGTTTCCCGACCGGATCGTTCTCGGAGGGATCGATAAGGTCAGCATTGATTTCCAAGCTGAGTTGTACAGTCCCTTCAAGGGAGTGGAGGTGATTAGGACGAACAATAAGACTGCTGAAATGATTAAGTATGCCTCAAACGCACTCCTAGCTACGATGATTTCGTTTTCCAATGAGATGGGGAACCTGTGTGCGGCTCTCGGAGAGGTGGATGTCGCTGACGTGCTGAAGGGAGTGCATTTAAGCCGGTATTTCCGGATGACCCTTCCGAATGGTGAAGCCTATCTGCCTTCAATCACATCATTTCTTGGCGCCGGCTGCGGGTTTGGCGGAAGCTGTCTCCCTAAAGATGTCAAGGCTTTGGTCGCCCATGGCAAACAAGTCGGGCAGGCGATGCCGCTCCTCCAAGCTGTCTTGGACATAAATCAAGACCAGCCTGGCCGCGTCGTTGCTTTGGTGAAAAAGCATTTCCCTCAGTTAGAGGATGTACGGGTGGCCGTTCTCGGTCTTGCGTTTCGTCCGGATACGAACGATATTCGAGAATCGCCTGCTATTCCGATTATCCGCGACCTAGTACACCAAGGCGCGAAAGTTCAAGCGTATGATCCTGTTGCGAACCGGGAAGCTCAACAGATCTTTAGGAATGGTGAGGTCCAATTCCGTGACAGCCTTCAAGCGGCCATCGATGGCGTCCAAGTCGTCGTCCTCGTCACCCGGTGGAGTGAATTCAAAGAGATTCCTCGACTACTGGCTGTCATGAAGCCGTCCCCTGTCTTCGTCGATGGGAGGAGGATGCTCGATAAGGAATCCTTTGCGCGTTATGAAGGTATCGGGCGGTGACGCAGCATGCTTTTTGCTGAGACCGAACTAAAAGGCGCCTACATCATCAATCTGGAAAGACGCGAAGATCACCGGGGATTCTTTGCGCGGTCCTGGTGCCAAAAAGAATTTCGCGATCACGGTCTGAATAGCGCTCTCGTGCAACTGAATATCGGGTTCAGCAAGAAAAAAGGAACAGTCAGAGGGATGCATTTTCAACGCAAGCCCTATGCGGAAAGCAAAGTTGTCCGCTGCACGATGGGGGCTATCATGGATATCATCATCGACCTCCGGCCTGAATCTCCTACGCATAAGCAATGGGTGAGCATCGAGCTGAATGCAGGCAATAGGACGATGTTGTACGTGCCGGAAGGATTCGCCCACGGATACCAGACGTTGGAGGACAACACAGAGGTGCTGTATCAGACTTCTGAATTTTATGTGCCTGATCATGCAACAGGAGTTCGTTTTGACGATCCGGCATTCGGGGTCCTATGGCCCCTGCCGGTGGAAGTGATTTCTGACGCGGACAAACGCTGGCCTTTGTATTCTTTGTGAAGCGGCGTGTAGGCAGTACGCTAATGACAGGACTGTGGAGCTGTAGGAGGGATAGAACATGATTATCGTGGATGCCGCATTGGAAAAGCGCCACCGAGAAGGCAATCCTATCCGAGTTGCTTTAATCGGTGCAGGATATATGGGGCGCGGCATCGCGCTCGAAATTATCACCTCGATCACCGGGATGAGATTGGTGGCTGTATCGAATCGCCGATTGTCGGAAGCAAAGCGGGCCTACACCGAAGCCGGTGTCGAGGTGATAACGACGGCTGAGACGGTGGGCCAACTCGAGCAAGCGGTGGCGGAGGGCCGATATGCCGTGACCGAAGATGCGTCACTGCTCTGCCGAGCGGAGAACATCGAGGCCGTCATAGACGCAACCGGAGAAGTTGAGTTCGGTGCACACGTCGCCATGGAAGCAATCAAGCATGGAAAACATGTGATTCTCATGAACGCTGAGCTGGACGCTACAGTCGGCCCTATTTTGAAAGTTCACGCCGATAAGGCTGGTGTCGTTCTCACTTATACCGATGGAGACGAGCCGGGCGTCGCCATGAATCTGTACCGGTTCGTCAAAACGATCGGCTATCGTCCCGTGCTGATGGGTCAGATCAAAGGGTTCTTGGATCGATACCGCAACCCTGAGACGCAGCAGGGCTTTGCGGAAAAGCACAAGCAAAAGGCTGCCATGGTGGCCTCATTTGCCGACGGATCCAAACTGTGCCTCGAATCCACCATTATGGCCAATGCCACGGGATTTAGGCCTGGGGTACGCGGTATGTTCGGGCACCGCTGCGGGCACATTAAAGATCTATTGAAGCTGTTCTCTGCCGAACAGTTGCTGCAAGGCGGTCTGGTCGATTTCGCGTTAGGTGCAGAGCCGCACACGGGAGCCTTTGTAATTGGCTACAACGACCATCCAATCAAGCAGCAGTATATGAGTTATTTTAAGATGGGAGATGGCCCGTTTTACATGTTCTACACGCCCTATCACCTTCCTCATCTGCAATTGCCGTTGACCGTGGCGAGAGCCGTACTTTTCCGCGATCCCACGCTGGCTCCGCAAGGTGCGCCGGTCTGCGATACGGGAGCTTTTGCAAAGCGAGACCTCAAGGCTGGTGAAGTGCTCGACGGTATGGGAGGCTTCACTTGCTATGGGCTCATTGACAGCTATGAGGTATCGCGCCGTGAAAATTTTCTTCCCATGGCTCTGTCGCAGGGCTGCATCCTGAACCGAGACATACCCAAAGATACTCTCATTAGATATGTAGATGTGCAACTACCGGCCGGCCGCCTGTGCGACAAACTCCGCGCCGAGCAGACCGAGTATTTCTCTGCAAGCTCCTGCTGACCGAACTATGGCTGAGTTGTCGGTCCCGGAATCGCGGCATTTGTGACTCTGGACGGCCAACGCCCTTATGGCCCGCACGCCGCCGGCGCCGCGGAAAACCGTCTTCCACCACCTTATCCGGTGAGCATATGGAGTGCCGGAGCAATCTACAGAGAGGAGCACAGCCATGAAAGTGGTTTTGTTCTGTGGCGGACTTGGGATGAGATTGCGGGAGTATTCTGAACATATCCCCAAGCCGATGGTTCCGATCGGCTACCGTCCCATTCTCTGGCACGTGATGAAATATTACGCCCATTATGGGCATAAAGATTTCATCCTATGTTTGGGATATGGCGCTGATGCCATCAAAGGGTATTTTCTGAATTACAACGAATGTGTGTCGAATGACTTTGTGCTCTCTGAAGGCGGGAAAGGCCTTCAACTGTTGAACACCGATATCCATGATTGGAGGATTACGTTTGCGGATACGGGAACGACGGCCAACGTGGGGCAGCGGCTCAAGGCAATTGAAAAGTACGTGCATGGCGAGGAGATGTTCCTTGCCAACTATAGTGATGGCCTGACAGATTTGCCTCTTCCCGAACAAATCGACCATTTTTCGAAACAGAGCAAAGTCGGGAGTTTTGTCTGCGTAACGCCCCGCCTCAGCTTTCATCTGGTATCTCTTGACGGGGATAACCTCGTGACCGGCGTTCAGGATATGAATCGATCCAATATCCGAATCAACGGCGGATATTTTTTGTTTCGGCAGAATATTTTTAACTATCTTCGGGAAGGCGAGGAACTGGTGCACGAACCGTTTCAGCGTCTGATTAAGGAGCAGCAATTGATCGGATACCGTTATGACGGATTTTGGGCCAGTATGGACACGTTTAAGGATAAGCAAATGTTCGACGAAATGTACACCCGCGGAAATGCCCCGTGGGAAGTATGGAAAGACCGGGCGAAACAGTAGCTGGCCGGTGGCCCTGGCAAGGAGAAGTTGCGTGCATGTTCACGTTGACAATTCCATCGCAGGCATCGCCCTACAGAATCCTATGTCTCGGAGCCCACTCCGATGATATTGAAATCGGTTGCGGAGGGACCGTCCTGCGATTGGCGGAATCGTGTCCGAATCTTGAGGTGGTGTGGGTTGTCTTTAGCTCGGGAAAGGAGCGACGCAGGGAGGCATTGGAGAGCGCGGGCAAATTCCTCGTCAAGGTCAAGCGGAAGACGGTCATTGTGAAAAATTTTCGAGGCAGTTTCTTTCCATACATCGGAGCCTCGATTAAATCGTTTTTTGAGACGATTAAAAAGCGTGTTGATCCCGACTTGATTCTGACCCATTATCGAGGCGATCTGCATCAAGATCATCGCACAATTTCCGATTTGACCTGGAATACCTTCCGCGATCATCTGGTCTTGGAATATGAAATCCCCAAGTACGATGGAGATCTGGGCGTGCCCAATTTCTTTGTCCATCTCGAAGAGCGGCACGGGAAAATGAAATCTAGAATTCTGTTGGACTGCTTCAAAACCCAGCAAAATAAACATTGGTTCACGGAAGATAGCTTCATGGCTCTATTGAGGTTGCGCGGCATCGAATCCAACGCTCCTCACAAGTATGCGGAGGCGTTCTACTGCCGGAAAATCGTCCTTTGAAGCCGTAGATCGATAGATGACATGACTGTCATGCAGCCTCAACCGCCATCCGTGAGCATTGGTTTGCCGGTCTACAATGGGGAGCGCTATCTCGCGAAGGCGTTGGAGGCTATCCTCTCCCAGACGTACCAGGATTTCGAGGTCTTAATTTCCGATAACGCCTCTAGTGATCGTACGGCCGAAATTTGCGAGGCCTTCGTGAAGCGGGATACGCGCATTCGGTATTGCCGAAACGGCTCCAATGTGGGAGCAGCGAGGAATTTCAACGCTGTGTTCCAGCGATCTCAGGGGAGGTACTTCAGATGGGCGACGGCGGACGACCTGTTTCCTCCGGAATCGCTTGAGCGCTGTGTGTCGGCATTGGACAGCCATCCCGAAGCGGTGTTGTGTTATCCCAAAACGATATTAATAGACGAAATAGGCAAGGTCATACGGCCGTATGAAGATAATTTGGATCTGCGATCAACGAGCGCCGTGAAGCGGTTCTTGAGCGCGATGAAACGTATCGGACTGGTAAATGTCCAATACGGCCTAATACGAGCCGATGCGTTGCGCCAAACTTCGCTTATGGGGAACTATCCGGGTGGCGATATTCCCCTTGTCCTCGAGCTCGCGCTTCACGGGCAATTCATGGAGATTTCCGACACCTTTTTTTATCGCCGTATGCATAGCCAGGCATTAAGCAGTGTAAGCACGATGGAAGGGGACCAGGAATTCTGGGATCCCAAAACCAAAGGGCGAGTCTTTTTGCGAACGTGGCGGCATTACGGTCAGTATCTTCGGTCGACCTATCGGGCTCCTCTCACCGTTATCGAAAGAATGCGGCTCTCCGTTACCATCCTCCGTCTTGCAGTGGCCTCGCGAGCCACTCTCTTGAGTGAGATCTTCAGAGTGTTGAACCATGGCTATGGGCGCCATTCCTGATGAATAGGATGGCTCGTTTGTGATTTGTGAGAGGGTGGTCCAGGTAGCTTTTTATGGCCAATGAACAAAGCACATCGCAAACATTGGCTGCGGGGCTTCCGCTGGTGTCTCAGCAAGGTCTTGACGTCATTCAGGTGGAAACCCTCGGTTCGAAGCGGCTTGATCGTTCTCTGGTTCATGGTATTGCCTGGACTGGGGCCGGAAAATGGCTGAGCCAAGCGCTCAGCTGGCTCAGCACGATCCTGGTCATTCGCCTGCTCTCGCCGGACGACTATGGAATTTTTGGCATGGCAATGATTTATCTCGGGTTAGTCATGCTCGTCAATGAATTCGGACTTGGCGCGGCAGTCGTGGCGAATCGGGATCTTTCTAGAGAGCAAATTGCCCAGATTAACGGACTCTGCCTGAGCCTCGGCATCGCGGCTTTCTTCTTATCGTGTTTGGCAGCAGTTCCGTTGGCACACTTTTTCAGAGCGTCGGCAGTTCGGGACGTCGTCATTGTCATGAGCGTCTCCTTCATCCTGGCGTCTGTGAAGACCGTCCCGTCCGCGCTTTTGGAACGAGACCTGAAATTCAAAGTCGTGGCGATCGTGGACGGGGTGCAAGCGGTTGCGCAGGCTGCCTCGACCGTGGTCTTGGCGTACTTGGGATACGAATATTGGGCACTCGTGTTCGGAGGATTGATCGGTATGGCCTTGTCATCCTCGGTGTTGGTGACATGCCGTCCGCATCCGATGCAACGCCCCTACTTGGGAACGATCGGGAAGGCGTTGACTTTCAGTTGGCATGTTTTGATGACGCGGATCATGTGGTATGCCTACTCGAACACTGATTTTATGGTGGTCGGACGGGTCTTGGGGCAGACGGCACTGGGGTTCTACACTGTCGGCTGGAATCTTGCCCAGATGCCGCTTGAAAAAATCACAGGGTTGATCAGCCGCGTCTCATTTCCCTTGTTTTCTGCGGTCCAGCACGACAAGAACGCCTTGCGACGGTACCTCCTCATGTTGACCGAGGGCATTGCATTATTGACCTTCCCCGTGGCGTTTGGATTGGCAATAGTAGCGGATCAATTTGTGCCGGTCGTGATGGGAGAAAAATGGAACAGCGCCATCCCGGCGTTAACCATTTTGGCTGCGATGACGGCCCTGCGTGCCATTGTCCCGCCTATTCCACAGGTGCTTACTGTCACCGGCGGGGCTCGATTCTCCATGTATAACGGCATCATGACAGCTGTCCTGGCGCCCATATTTTTCTTTGTGGGGGCTTTCTGGGGCATCGTCGGCGTGGCCGCCGCATGGCTGGTTCTTCAGCCGGTGACGATGGCCCCGGTGTATTGGCTGATGTTTCGAAAGCTCGACCTCTCTCCAATGGTGTATCTAGGATCCCTCTGGCCAGCTCTCCTGGGGTCTGCCGCCATGATTCTGGCAGTGTTGGGACTCCGAATGGCGGTGCCTGCTGAGTGGCCGTTGGCGATCCGATTCGCAATCAATGTGGGTGGCGGTGGAGCGGTGTATCTGGCCACGGTGTGGAGTATGCACGGCGATCGACTGAAGGGATTTGTGCATCTCCTGCGTTCCGCAAAGGACTGATAGGAACCGAGCTGCAGACGAGGTGGTATCTAGATGAAAATACTCAATATAGTCGGTGCGCGTCCGAATTTTATGAAGATCGCGCCTCTCTTGAAGGAAATGCGGCAGCATTCTGCCATCGTTCCTATGCTGGTGCATACGGGGCAGCACTACGATGTCAAGATGGCGGGGCAATTCTTTGTCGACTTGGGGATCCCAACGCCCGATGTGTCACTGGAAGTTGGATCAGGATCGCACGCGGTTCAAACCGCGGAAGTCATGAAGCGATTGGAGCCTGTGCTCGAAGCCGAACAGCCGGATCTCGTGTTGGTCGTAGGCGATGTTAATTCGACGATGGCCGCTGCGATCACGGCCGCCAAGCTGCATATTCCAGTTGCTCATGTCGAGGCCGGCCTCAGGAGTTTTGATCGCTCAATGCCGGAAGAAATCAACCGGCTTGTGACGGATGCCGTATCGGACTATCTGTTCGTCAGTGAGGAAAGCGGAATGCGCAACCTCGCGGCAGAAGGAGTCGACCGTCGGAAGTTATTCTTTGTGGGTAATGTGATGATCGATTCTCTGGAAGCGTCCCGTCGCATGTGGGCGCAGTCGAGAATAGGCGACCAGCTCGGCGTGGCGAAAGGTCAGTACGGGGTGATGACCTTGCATCGGCCGGCCAACGTGGATAGCCCCGATATTCTGAAAAATCTGGTGCGCGCAATCGCCGACATTGCCCGTCATGTGCCGATTATTTTCCCCATTCACCCAAGAACCAGGAAACAGCTGGAGACGCAGGAAGAGATCCGCCCGCTGCTCAGCTTCGAGGTCGGCAAGTCACCGAAATCGGGCATTCATTGTTTGGATCCCGTCGGGTATATCGATTTTATGAATCTGGTGGCCGGAGCGCGGATCGTCCTCACCGATTCCGGGGGCATTCAAGAAGAGACGACAGCCCTGGGGATTCCATGCCTGACGCTCCGCGACAATACGGAACGTCCCGTCACGATTTCGCACGGCACCAATCGCCTGGTGGGCACGTCACCAGATGCTATCGTGCGGGAAGCCGAGAAGGTATTGCAGAGCCCCCTGCTCGCTCCCTCTCCTCCGCCCTTATGGGATGGCTTCGCTTCCAAGCGAATCGTCCACATTCTCCTGGAACGACTGCGCTAGTGTCGAAACCGACGCTCCCGGTTAAGAAGCAGTGGTCAATTGATATGAAAATGAATCAGGACGCGCCCGTCATCATTACCTGTGCGGAAAGTCATCGGTTCGTATGGGAAGAGTATGTGCGCCGTTCTCCCTCCACGACCCTGGCACATTCATGGGGATGGCGTTCCGCCATCGAGGAAACCTATGGGCATAAAATGTTGTACCTCATGGCGGAGAGACAAGGGATTGTCAGGGGAATCCTTCCGCTGGTCCTGGTGAAAAGTCCTCTCCTAGGTATCTCGTTGACTTCCATGCCGTTTCTCGATTGCGGGGGGGTGAGCGCCGATGATACGGCTACTGAAGCGGCGTTGCTGGACGCTGCCGGAACCCTGCAGCAGACGTATCGGGCCCGCTGCATCGAACTGCGCCACGCGCATCCGATTGCCGGTTTACCGGTTCTTCCGCACGAGAAAGCCACCATGGTTCTCGATCTGACATCTGGAGAACAGAGGCTCTGGACTGCGCTGCCGGCGAAGGTGCGCAATCAGGTGCGGAAGGCGGAGAAATCCGGTCTGACGGTGACGAGCGGTGGGCGCGAGCTGATTTCAGATTTCTATGATGTGTTCGTCATCAATATGCGGGACTTGGGATCACCGGTTCACAGTCGGGAGTTGTTTGTGAGAATGGCGGAAGCGTTCGGATCAGCAATGCGGATCACGTTGGTGCGTGACCGGCACAAGACAGTGGGAGGGCTGGTCAGCCTGTTTTTCAAGGACACCATGCTGGTTCCCTGGGCATCGTCGCTGCGGGAGTATTTTTCGAAATGCCCGAACAATCTGCTCTACTGGCGGGCGATTGAGCAGGCCTGCGAGCGAGGGTGCAAGACGTTCGACTTCGGGCGTTCATCCGTCGGCTCGGGAACGTACGAGTTCAAGCGCCAGTGGGGCAGTGAGCCTCTGCCGCTTCACTGGCAGGTCATCAATCGATCGGCTGAGGGCGGCAGCGCGGTATCTGCGGCGGACTCGAAGTTCCGTATCGCTCTGGAAGCGTGGAAGCGTCTTCCGGTGGGACTCACGAGAATCCTTGGACCTCGGATTCGGAAGTATCTCACGAATTAGCCGATAGGGTTGCTCTCCTCTATGTGCGGTATTGTCGGGTTGTACCAGCCAACGGGTGATCGAGGTGCCGTACTCAGCCGACTCGATCGCATGTGTCACGCCATCGTGCATCGCGGACCTGATGATCAAGGTCTGTTTGCGGATTCCGAGATGGCGCTTGGCATGCGTCGGCTCAGCATCATCGACGTTGAAGGCGGCCATCAGCCTATCGCTAATGAGGATGGAACCGTTCTGGTCGTTTTTAATGGCGAAATCTACAACTTTCAGAATTTGCGAGAGGACCTCCAACGGCGAGGACACCGGTTCAAAACCCTCACAGATACGGAAGTCGTCGTCCATGCCTACGAAGAGGATGGCCCCGACTGCGTCAAGCATTTCAACGGAATTTTTGGATTTGCGGTGTGGGACAAGCGGCTGCAGCGGTTGGTGCTTGCCCGCGATCGCATGGGAGTCAAACCGCTCTACTATGCTCAGATCGGCAAACAGCTGGCCTTCGCGTCGGAGGTCAAATCTTTGTTGACGCTTCCGGAAGTCACTCCAGTTCTCGACATGGAGGCCGCGGCCCAGTTCTTCCGCCTCGGCTTTGTTCCGGCTCCGAAGACGCTCTTCAAGGGGGTTCATAAAATTCCGGCGGGGTGCCGCCTGATCGCACAACACGGTGAGATATGCGTTCAGCGGTACTGGGACTGTCTCTACACACCCTCCGACGCAGACGACGGTACAGTCTACGG
>CAYNLM010000092.1:0-15900 GCA_964398045.1 uncultured Nitrospira sp.
GAACACTTGCGCCGCAACGTCCAAGATGGACAGGCCATGGTAGTGGCACAGGAGTCTGGTAGAAGGCTGGACGAACGAGACAATCGCGGCCTCCGGTTGAAAGTGCAGTCCGATCGCCTGACAGCGTTCGCGCCCGCACGGTTCGATGACTCGGCGCCGCGGGCCGCGGAACTCGTCGTGCTGCCCGGCAGCGTCATGAGTGCGGCGAGCGAAACCGCGGCTGAGGCCGGAGAGATGCCGATCCGCCGCTGGCTCGAACGGGCCGCGGTCGACGGTCATGTTACCGTCATCACGGCGGAGGGGAAAAGCAGCCGATGGTATCAGGATGTGCGGACGCTGTCGGATGTGCAAACCGCGGAGAAGCAGCTGTTTACGTCGCTCAAGGGCGATTTTGAAGGATTCGTCGATCGGTATTTTAATCGGAAGCTCTCCCGCTGGTTCACCCGGATCTTCCTGGCCGTGGGGCTGTCCCCCAATTCCATCACGATCCTCGCGACCGCGATCGGCCTCGTCTCTGCCGCGGTCTTCGGCTTGGGCACCTACGGTGCCGGAGTCGTCGCCGCCCTGTTGTTCCAACTGGCGGCCATCATCGATTGTTGCGACGGCGAAGTGGCCCGCCTGACATTCACCGAATCACCGTTCGGCGCCTGGCTCGACATTGCGATGGACAACATCGTGCACATGGCGATCTTCGCCGGCATTGGGGCGGGACTCTATGTGACCCATGTGGGGCAGGATCATGCCTGGTTGTCGTTGGCTCTCGGCGCGGCGGCCGTGCTAGGCAACGGTGTGTCGTTCCTGTTGGTGGAAAAGGCGCAGAAAATCAAATCCGCCGGCGGGTGGGAAACGCCGGTCAATGCAGCCTGGTCCGAGGTCATGCTGAAGAACGTGGCCAGCCGGGATTTTTCCGTGCTTGTCCTGATCTTTGCGCTGCTCGGAACGCTTGATTGGTTTCTCTGGATGGCGGCGTTCGGATCGATCGCTTTTGCCGGCATCATGCTGTGGGTGGTTCGTCCGTCGGCCGTGAAGGCCAACAAATCATGAGTGCGTAACCCCGCGTGCTGCGATATCTCCTACTGGCCCTCGGTCTTCTTACCCTCGGTCTTCTCATTTGGCATATCGGTCCCGGCAATATTTATGACGCGGCGGCACAGCTTGGCCCACTGGCGCTGATCGTCATTCTGATTCCGTCCGTCGTCATGTATGTGGTCGAGGCCTATGGATGGAAAGTCACGCTCGGGCCTTCTGCACGGACTGTCCCATTCTGGCGTTTGCTCGCGATTCGGACCGCCGGTGAAGTGGTGAACATGACCACGCCCACGGCTTATATGGGCGGCGAACCGCTCAAGGCCTACCTGCTCAAAAAGCACCATGTGCCGATGGTCGAAGGCCTGGCCTCCGTGGTCATCGCCAAAACCACCATGACCATTGCGGAAGTGCTGTTCATCCTGGTGGGCATTGCCCTCGGGTTCTGGATTCTTGGCAGCCACGGCTCATCGGGACACATCGTGGCGGCGGGCTTGCTGAGCGTCGGTTTGTTGGTCTTCGGCACGGCCGGCTTTGTCTTCGTGCAACGGCGGGGGATCTTTACGTGGATCCTGGAGACGTTGCGGAAACTGGATCTGCGGATCGCATTTCTGGAAGCAAGGGAAACCCAACTCAAATCGCTCGACAGCACGATTCTGAATTTTTACAGTCACCACCAAGGGGCGTTCTATGCGTCGACCGGCTTGTACTTCATCGGTTGGATGGCGGAAGCGCTGGAAGTGTTGGTCATCGTCTCTTATCTCGGCGAGCCGGCCGGTCTGCTTTCCGCCATCTCCATCGGTGCGCTCTCGGTCTTCATCAAAGGAGGGACGTTTTTTATCCCCGGCAGTCTGGGTGCGCAGGACGGCGGGAATCTGCTCTTGCTCAACGCCTTCGGCTATAGCGATGTCACCGGCATCACCTTCGCGCTCCTTCGGCGTTTCCGCGAGTTGGTGTGGATTGTGGTCGGGCTTGTCTGCCTGGCGGTGATCGGGAAGGGCCGCCCGATTACCGGGGAGGCGGCTCCGGTCGTCTCGTCCGGCCCTCCACCCTCTTGACTTTTGAGCGGGTGAAATTATCTGCCCTTCCGTTGCTGATACTACACCAGATGGATCGGTGTCAGGCCCGACTCTGGAAGAGCAGCGGCGGCAGCTTCCCCTGTGTCGTCGAAGCTCGGGCAGCCGGGTTGCGCCTGGGACCGGCTTCTGAGCAGAAGGCCGGCAGATCAACAAAGGAGAAGAGCGATGAGACAACGAGGGTGGTTCAAGAGATGGCGGAGTGATGACAGGACGGCCGAGGAGGAGAAATCATGGAGCGGCCGGAGAGGCTCCGGATTGTCGGGCCGGATGAAGAATCTATGGCGAAGGAGATCGCCCGAAGACCGACAGTGGGACGATACCGACAAGCCGGTCACGAATCAGGCGAGCCCCTTGTCACACGGGCTGTTCTAATACCGCACACGGCGTCGCTAGGAAACGACCTGTTGCTTGATCGCCTGCAGGCGTTCGAGCATGCGGTCCCAGACGAAGCCGTGCAGACGGAGATTCGCCTTGCGATCAAGTTGATTGAACCGCAGCCCCACATGGTTGCCCTTCACCCACCGGACTTCCGCCACATCAATCGGGAGTGACTCGCGTTGATCAGGCAGGATCAGTCGGACAAGAACATGTGTCTTCTCGGGCAGCACGTCCCTGCATTCAATCATACACCCGAAGACGGAGAGGTTGGTGACCGTGCCTTCGCCGATCGTGGCCTGATCTGAAAACATGGCGGAATAGGCGACGGCCAGGCGGTAGTGCTCACGAGTATAGGGGCGTGTTGATTCCATGATGGGTAAAGTCTAATGGGTAAGCAGCGGTTGCTGCTATTCCCCGTTGGAGGGGACGAAAGGGCAGCCTATTCCGGTTCCGATCCCAGCCCGACGAGGTTGGCAGCAATCATGTGTTCGAGGAACCGGATCAGCGCCTCCTGATGTTCCGTCAAGATCTGAATGATCCGCCCGCCGACCTGCAGGTCTTGCACATGGGTCACCAGCAAGGCGCAGTGAAGGATCATCCGATCGATCAGTTGAAATTCCAGCGCCACTGTCTCCCCCACCACGAGCGGGGTTTCCGTCGCAATCTGCAAGCCCTTTTCTGTCAGATCGTAGATTTCACAGACGGTCGTATCGCCACGGCGCCGGAGAAAGCCCTTACGGTGAACGCTGATGCGAAACAATCCGCGCTGGTCCGTCATCGCGCGCTGACTGCTCGGCTGTCGCTCGCCCTGCAACGAGAGGGCTTACTGAACCGTTCCGCGACCTTGATCGTGGCTAGAATCGGGAAGGGAAGGGCACTTAGCAGCATGATGGTGAGCAGCAGCGACATGGTCGACTCCTTGGTTAAGGGATGGTGACCGGACATCACTGCAAGCAGAAGACCAGTCGAATTCCTCAAACGAAGGGGGCCGTGGAACTGGTTGAATCCAGAAGGCCATTCTCAGCTCTCGCCATGTCATCATGGAGGACAACTACCATGTGGAAACTACGAGCGAAAAACGTCCACAAATAGCGGTGCCACAGCAAGAATTTCCTCCCCCATTCGAGGAGGCCAGTCATGGTGGTCAACATTATGGCTGGTGCCCGATGCGGCGGCCAAGCACGTCCATCATCGGCTTGATAGTGGGCAGTTCTTGAAACAGCTCTCGATGGGGAAATGGGTTCGACGTCTCTGGCTTCTTTCAATGGCTTGATGAAGATGAGGGCGACCGCCAGTCGCAGCAGCGCCGAGGCGAGAAAGACGATTGCCAGATTGGCGATTTCCAATGGAGCGACGGCACTAAGCCATCCGCCAACCATCGTGCCGAAAATGCCCAACGGTCACGAACGGGATCGTGCAGGCGATCACTCCCTGCATGACGTCCGTGCAGGCGCCTTCGCGGATGCCGAATTGTTCATTGCGTGTGCGGGTTGCGGTCGGTGGTTGGGCGGCCGGTTCTTCGGATAGAGCGGTCATGCAAGCAGAGGAAAGCGGCATCGCAGTGGCCGTTCCCTGTCAGCATACCCATGGAGTCCCAGCCGGCAAACCTCAGGAGAGCCCTAGGAGCAACTGCTCGCTCCATCGTTGTACAGGGGTCAGTTTGGTTGTGATACCATGCCGCGCATGAAACCGGCGTTCGTCCTGCTCTGGGCGCTGCTCTCTATTCTTGGCACCGTCGCGCTCGCTCACGTGACCGGCCTCGTGTCTCCCAACGAAAAAGTCAACGGTCTTTGGCTCGTCGTCGCGGCGGCTTGTATCTATGTGTTGGCCTATCGCTTCTATGGCCGCTGGTTGGCGAAGCAAGTGGTTGAGCTCAACAATCAGCGTGTGACGCCGGCGGTGCGGCTGAACGATGGCGTGAACTTTCACCCTACCAATAAAGTGGTGCTCTTCGGCCATCACTTCGCGGCGATCGCCGGCGCGGGGCCGCTGCTGGGACCGGTCCTTGCGGCGCAGTTTGGCTTTCTCCCCGGCTTTCTCTGGCTGGTGATCGGGGCGGTGCTCGCGGGGGCGGTGCAAGACTTCATCATCCTGGTGGCCTCGATGCGACGCAACGGCCGCTCCCTGCCTGAGATTGCGCATGATGAACTGGGTGTTGTGACCGGCACGGCGACGGCGGTGGCGGTGCTCTTTATCGTGGTGGTGGCGCTGGCGGGGCTCGGCTTTGCGGTGGTGAATGCGCTCTATCACAACGCTTGGGGGACGTTCACGATTGCCATGACGATTCCCATCGGCTTCTTCATGGGCTTCTATCTTCAGAAAATTCGCCCCGGTGCCGTGGCGGAAGTGTCGGTGCTTGGAGTAGTCCTGTTGATTGCGGCGGTGCTATTCGGCCGTGTGGTCGCACAGTCGTCGTTCGCTCCCTGGTTCGAATACGAACGGCCTACGCTTGTCTGGATGCTTGCTGGATACGGCTTCCTCGCATCGGTGCTGCCGGGATGGATGTTGCTGGTGCCGCGCGGCTATCTCTCCACCTTTATGAAACTCGGCGTGGTGTCGTTGCTCGGCTTCGGGGTGATCCTTATGGCGCCGACGATCGAGATGCCGCGGGTGACGGCGTTCGCCGGTAGCGGCGGGCCGATCATCCCCGGCACGCTCTTCCCCTTCCTCTTTATTACGATTGCCTGCGGCGCGGTCTCGGGTTTTCACTCGTTGGTTTCCTCCGGCACGACGCCGAAGATGATCGAGCAGGAGTCGCAGGCAGTGATCGGCTACGCGGCGATGTTGCTGGAAAGTTTTGTGGGCGTGATGGCGTTGATCGCGGCCTCGGTGCTGATTCCAGGGGATTATCTGGCGATCAATACCACGCTCTCCGCGGATGCGCTCACAGCCATGGGTTTTGCGCCGGCGCGGATTGCGGAGCTGTCGCAACTGGTCGAAGTGGATGTAGCGGGGCGGCCAGGCGGCGCGGTGTCGCTCGCGGTGGGAATGGCCTCGATCTTTGCGGCGCTGCCCGGGATGGCCGGGCTCATGGCCTATTGGTATCAATTCGCGCTGGTGTTCGAGGCGCTGTTCATCCTGACGACGATCGATACGGGGACGCGCGTGGCGCGCTATCTCATTCAGGAAATGGCGGGGCGGGTGCATGCACCGTTTCGCCGGATGAACTGGTGGCCGGGTGTGCTGCTGAGCAGCGGATTTGTGGTCGGTGCGTGGGCGTACTTGATCGGGACCGGGAGTATTTCGACGATCTGGCCGATGTTCGGCGCGGCGAATCAGCTGCTGGGCACGTTGGCGCTCTGCATCGGGACGACGGTCTTGATCAAGATGTGGAAGTCGCAGTATCTGTGGGTGACTGCGGTGCCGATGCTCTTTGTGGGGTTGATTACGCTGACCGGCTCCTATGAGATGTTCGGAATGTTCCTGCAGACGGCGGCGACGCTCGCGGCAGGAGAGGCCTTCGCGCTGTACCTTGATGCGGTGCTGGTCGGGGTGGTGGTGATTCTGGGATTGATCGTCTGGAGCGACAGCATGAAGCAGTGGTACGGCTATGTCGTCCTGAAGCGCCCGTTCACGAGCAGCGAAGTCGTGGTGATGGCAGGCGGCGGTTCGGCGGGGCGGATGCAAACGGCGATGACTTATGAGGAGCCGAAGAAGTCGTTCCGACTGCCGCATGGTGGCGGCTGTTGTTAACGCGCATTATTCATGAACGCTTCTGCTGCAATCGCGGATTCGCCGCTGCGACAAGCCGGCATGCGGCTCGGCGGCATGCCGGCGGGCAGGCTCGCCCCGCGCGGCCTCAACGTACTGCTCAAGTACGCCTCGGCCTCTCGGGGCTCCGCGTGCCCGTCTCGCGTGGCGACTGCGCGATTTCGCGACGAACCGTCATGAATAATGCGCGTTAATGGGGTTTCAAAGGAGGAGGGGATCGTGGCTGATCAGTTTTCATTCGATGTCGTGTCGGAAGTGAATATGCAGGAATTGAGAAACGTCGTGGATCAGGCGACGAAGGAAGTGAAGCAACGCTTCGACTTCAAAGACTCGAAGACGGAGATTACGCTGAAGGAAAAAGAGAAGGAACTGGTGGTCGTGTCGGACGACGAATACAAGTTGAATGCGGTGTTCGATATCATCAAGACGAAGTGTACGAAGCGCGGGGTGTCGCTGAAAGCCTTCACCTATGGAGCCATCGAGCCGGCGCTGGGCGGGACGGTGCGGCAGATCGCCAAGATTCAAAGCGGTATTGCGTCCGAGAAAGCCAAAGAGATTACAAAAGCGGTGAAGGATTCGAAATTGAAGGTGCAAGCGCAGATCCAAGGCGAGCAGGTCCGCGTGTTGAGTAAGAGCAAGGATGAACTGCAAGCGACGATGGCGTTTCTGAAAGGCAAAGACTTCGGCATCGATCTGCAGTTTGCAAATTATCGATAGGGGCAGGATGCTGCGCGCCGTCGTTTCATGAAACGTTTTCTCTCTCTCCTGATGTTTTCTGCAGCGCTGACCGGCTGCAATCGCAGCGATCCCATCGTCGTGCTTCAACTCCATCCCAGGAATCCGGACATCATCTACGTCGCCACCAACGATTACATTTATAAAACGCGGGATGGCGGGCAGACCTGGACGAATCTCTCGAAAGGGATGAGCCACTCACGCGTCATCTCCATGGCGATCGACCCGGTCTATCCTGCGACGGTGTACGCGGGTACCAAAGGCGACGCGGTCTTTAAGAGTCACGATGGCGGTCAGCGGTGGGCCTCGATGCGTTCGGGGCTGGATGATGCGACGATCACATCAGTCGTCAATCAATTCGTCTTCGATCCGGCGGACAACAACCACATCTTCCTCGCCACGACGATGGGGGTGTTCGAGACGAAGAACGGCGGCGAACATTGGACTAAGAGGATGGAAGGCATGAAGGAAGTGCTGATGGTCGTGACACTCGGGATGGATCCGACCCGGCCCGCCATTCTCTATGCCGGCACGAGCGGCGGTGTATACAAGTCGATCGATCAGGCTGGCCATTGGGAAAAAGCGAACAACGGATTGGTGCCCCCTGAGATGGTGAAGACCTCGCGCGCGTTGAATGTAACGGCGATTCTTGTCGATCCGTACGAGCCTGATACGGTGTATGCGGCGACGTTGGCCGGGCTCTACAAAACTACGGATGGGGCCGAGTCCTGGACAAGAATCGGCGAATCCCTCCCAGATCAGATGATCATCTCGATGATCCTCGATCGAGCGCGAAGAGACGCGATCTACATTGTGGGGCGCGGCGGCGTGCATCGAAGCGAGGATGGCGGCGCAACCTGGAAATCGATCAATACGGGATTCACCACGACGAACGTGCGTACCATTGCGCAGAGCCCCCTAGATCCGAAGGTGTTTTACGCAGGCACTAACGGGAGCGGCTTGTATCGAAGTAAAGATGCGGGCGACACCTGGGAGCCGATGCCGCCTCTTCATGCCGGCAACTAAGCACGGCTGAGGAGAATGGGCTAAATAAGGCTAACGGTTGGTTCCGCGATTCTGCAGGCTCGATCCGACTGATGATCCACCGAGCGATGAGCCGACGGAGGTATCTCCCAGGCTGGAGCCAATCGTCGATTGGCCGAGGCTGGATCCCACGGTCGTATCCGAGATGCTTGACCCTACCGTCGATTGCTGCAAGCTGGACCCGACCGCCGACTGATCGGTATTGAGGCGAGATTCGCCGATATCTGCGCCGGCGCGGCCTGTCGCACCGATTTCGAAACCGGTCGGACCGGTTGCCCCAATGTCCCGCCCCGCCTTTGGATTGGCGCCAAGATCTGCGCCGACCGCTCCTTCGGCCCCGATCTGTGCCCCCGTCTTTGGCGTCTTTCCTATCGCACCGCCCACGCTTGAACTGGCTCCGATGCTTGTGCCGGTTTTCGGACCGGTCGGCATAGGACGTGATCGAATCTCTTTCTCAAGAGATTCTTCCACTTCACGCAGCCTTGCGGCCTCTCTTGCCGATTCTTCGTAATCCAGCTCGTTCAATTTCTCACGAGCTGTTCCCACATGCTCGAGCGTTGCCCGCAGCATCTTCAAGTCGGCACGGGCCTTGGCGACAGGGGGGAGCAGTTCTCGCAATGTCCACCCCCGGAGCTTCATGTGTTCACTGAAGAGGCCGGTTTGGGCAACTGTGAGCAATTCGCCGACTTCGTCGCCGAGTTCTTCCACCGTTTGCAATTCAGCGAGATCGGTCTTACAGCACTCAAGAAACTGATTGTATTTGTGCAAAAACGCGGTGACTTCCGCCTGAAGATTCTCGATCCGTATTTCCCGAACCCGTTCTCCCTCGCCGGAAGATTTCTCCTTTTTCTCGATGAGGGGAGTGCATGCCGCACTGCCGCTCGCTGCATTGCTTTTCGCTGCTCCCAGTTGCTGATCCGGTGTTCGGTCTGCGCAGAATTCCAGGGGAGGGGCCGCATGTCCTGCATGAGCCGGCAGGAGCAGGAGGCAAGAAAATAGAAAGCTTGTCCCCACTAAATTTGCATGCATGCACACTTTTGGATTTAGAACCATGCCCGTATTCTGTCCCTCGATGGAATGGTTGTCAACGAATCGCCTGTTTAAGACGTGACCCTTTTAGTCCATGCACGTGAGTCGTGCGCCAGCCAGCAGAGAGAGCCGTTCTCTCCGGGCTTGCAAAAATACATTCCGCAGGATTGGATGAGCGAAGCTCTATGCAAAGAAGTCTGTGGATAACTCTGTATCGGTACAGAGTGGAAGTTAGGTGGAGAGGGTAAATAGCGGACTTAGTTGCCAGTTTTAACCCGATTATAAAATGTTATAAGTCCATGAATTGTCTATTGACAACTCCTTGCACGAGAGTATACTTCGCACCATAGTGGGAAAAAGTGGATGCTAGTGGAAAAGGAAAGGATGCAAGGGGCTTTCACCATTCTCCCGTCATGGTGAAAGAAATTTCCTCTTGGCTGCTTCATGGCAAGGCGCCCTGCATATGCGATGGAACCGTGGGATATGGTGGCCATGCAGAAGCGCTTCTTGATGGCATGGGAGATCAGGGAATCCTCGTGGGAGTGGATCGCGATGAGGAAGCGCTGGCCGCCTGTCGGGAGCGCCTGTCGCGGTTCGGAGAGCGGGTGGTTCTGATCAAGGGATTGTTTGTGGACTTGCCCGTGCATCTTCAGAGAGCGGGATTTTCTCACACCGACGGCGTGTTGCTGGACCTTGGCGTGTCCTCTCGTCAATTGGATGATCCCAAGCGAGGGTTCAGCTTCCAATCAGATGGTCCACTCGATATGCGCATGGATCAATCGTCGGGACAGACGGCGGCAAACCTGGTGAATAGGCTTCCTGAAATGGAATTGGCGGATCTCATTTATCACTATGGAGAAGAGCGCTTCTCAAGACGAATTGCGCGAGCGGTCGTTCAGGCAAGGGCGATTCGCCCGTTGCGGACGACTCAAGAATTGGTTGCCGTCATTAAGGGCGCTGTCCCCTCGGCCTATCGGCATGGACGCATTCATTGTGCGACGAGGACGTTCCAGGCGTTGCGCATTGCGGTCAACCGGGAGATCGAGACGCTGGAGCCGGCTCTGCGGGGTGCCGTGGATGTCTTGCGGCCGGGCGGACGGCTCGCAGTGATTTCCTTTCACTCGCTGGAAGATCGCATCGTGAAGCATACGTTCCGCGCCCTGTCTCAAGGGCCGGATGCGCGTCTCGCCGTGTTGACTAAGAAGCCGCAGCTTCCTGCTGAAGAGGAGTGTCGAGCCAATCCGAGAGCCCGGAGCGCCAAGTTGCGCGTGGCGGAACGCATCTCGCGGGAGGCCATCCAATGAAAATCCTCACCGTCCTCGCGGGGCTATGCCTGGTGTTCACCTTCGTCTGGGAACGAGTGGATATGGTTCGAGTGGGGTATCAAATCGAGCGGCTCAAGCACGACAAGGTTCTCCTTGAACGTGAGCGAGACGAGCTGCGCGTCAAAGTCTCAGCGCTCAGCGCTCCCGACCGGATCGCCAAGGTGGCGTCGGAGAAACTGGGCATGGCCTTGCCGCAACAGGGGCAGGTGATCATGGTTCAATCCAGGCCGGAGCTTTCGCCGTCGGATCATCGCGGCCCTGTGGAAGTCCGAGTCGCGAAAAACGATCTACTTGTCGGGAGGAGATAGTGGCAGGTCCTCTCTCGCGCGGTCGCCGGTATGTCGTCCTGTTGCTGTTGTTGTGTGGCTTCGGGGTGGTCTTGTTCCGGCTGGTCACATTGCAGGTGCTTCAAGCGGCGGAATTGACCGTCAAGGCCGACCGGCAGCACCAAAAAACAGTGTCGTTGGAAGGCGCGCGCGGCACGATCATGGATCGTCATGGAAAAGTATTGGCGATGAATATGGAGGTGCCGTCGGTGTTCGGCGTGCCGACCGCCCTCGAAAGCCCGGGCAAGACGGCGCGGCATCTCTCGCCTGTTCTGCGGGTGAGCACCGGTGAACTTGAACGGAAGCTGCGGCAGGATCGAGGTTTCGTATGGCTGGCGCGGAAATTGGATCCTGAGCAGGGCCGCCGGCTCGAGCAAATGTCGATGGATGGCATTGGAGTCGTAATGGAAGGCCGGCGTTTTTATCCGAAGGGCCCTCTCCTCTCGCACGTTCTGGGTTTCGCAGGCATGGACGGTGAAGGGTTGGAAGGAATCGAGTGCCGATATGAATCGCACTTGCACGGAGAAAAACGGGTCACGGTCCTGCAGCGCGACGCCTTGGGGCGGACGGTCTTTCCAAAAGGGCTCGCGGAACAGAGCCCTGCGCCGGGGCATAGTCTGGTTCTGACGATCGATGAAGTGGTTCAATACATCACGGAAAAAGAGCTGGAAGACGCCGTCACCCGTGCACGTGCAAAGTCGGGAACCATGATCGTGCTGGACCCGCAAACCGGAGCCCTGCTCGCGCTGGCGATCAGTCCTCGCTTCGACCCGAACACGGTGGCCGCCATCGGGCCTGATCGCTGGAGAAACCGCGCGTTGACGGATGCCTATGAGCCCGGTTCCACCATGAAGGCGATTGTGGCTGCGGCGGCGATCGAAGAGAAAGTGATGAAGCCCACGACCATGGTCTTTGGAGAAAACGGCCGCATGACCGTCGCCAATACCGTGATCCATGATCATGAAAAGACGGGCTGGATGACCTTCGCGCAGGTCATCCAAAAGTCCAGCAACATCGGCGCGGCGAAGACCGGCATGGCGTTGGGAGATCAACGGCTGTATCGATACCTGCAAGCCTTCGGATTCGGACAACGGACGGACATTGATTTGCCCGGCGAAGCCGGAGGCCTGGTCAAGAATCCCCGCGATTGGGGCCGGCGGTCGGTGGCCTCTGTTTCGATGGGCCAGGAAATCGGCGTGACGCCGATTCAGATGGTGTCCGCCATTGGGGCAATCGCGAACGGCGGCGTTCTGATGAAGCCCTATGTGGTATCGGAAATTCGAGATGCCCGGGGACGCGTGGTGAAACAGATCCTTCCGCAAGTGAAGCGCCGGGTCGTCTCTCCGGAGACCGCCCGCACGGTCACGACGATTCTCGAAGGCGTTGTTACCGATGGAACCGGTGGCAACGCGGCGATCCCGGGATTCCGAGTCGCGGGCAAAACCGGGACGGCGCAAAAGATCGATCCCCGAACAGGAACTTATTCGGCCACGCAATTTGTCGGCTCCTTTGTCGGCTTTGCGCCCGCGGACAATCCGCGGCTGGCCATGATCGTGGTGATCGATGAGCCGCATGGTGAAGCGTGGGGTGGAACGGTGGCAGCGCCTGTATTTCGGCGTGTCGGCGAACAGGTCTTGAACTACTTGGGCGTGCCGTCGAACGAGCCGGTCAAGCTGGCGATGGTGTCGGCGAAACCGTGATGTTGCCCCTGGTGAGATGGCGATGACGTTGGCGGACATGCTCCAAGCGTTACGAGGACAGGTCGCGGTGTTGGAAAACCACGCTAACGATAACGTCCAGGTGACGGCCATCACCGACGACTCGCGTGCTGTCCATGCCGGAAGCCTGTTTGTGGCTGTCAAAGGGGAACAGGTGGATGGACATCAATATATATCGGCTGCCGTGAAGGCCGGCGCCGCCGCGCTCGTGATTCAGCGGCCGGCGGCAGGCTTGTCGATTCCCTACGTGCGGGTCGCCGATTCCCGGAAGGCTTTGGGCCTGCTGGGTGGTCGATTCTACAGAAATCCATCCTCTCGCATTCGCATGATCGGTATAACCGGCACGAATGGGAAAACCACGACGACGTATGTCTGCAAGGCATTATTGGAAGCGTTGGGTCGGCAGGTGGGTTTGATCGGGACGGTCGCCTATCAGATCGGCACAGAAACGATTCCGGCCTCGCACACGACCCCCGGGGCGCTGGAGCTGCAACAACTTCTTGCGAAAATGGCTGATCGCGGCTGCGGTACCGCCGTGATGGAAGTCTCGTCGCACGCGCTCGCGCAAGATCGCGTCAGCGGCTGCGAATATGATGTCGCCGTGTTCTCCAATCTGACGCAGGACCATCTGGATTTTCACAAGACGATGGAAGAGTACTTCCAGGCCAAGCTGCGGCTCTTCACCGGCTTGACCGGAACCACCAAGCCGAATAAGCGCGCCATTGTGAATAGTGATGATCCGAGTGGATTACGGATTACATCCCTCTGCCCGGCGCCGGTCTGGACCTATGGACTGAGAAGCCAGGCGGATCTGCGTGCTGAAAACGTGCGGCTCTCACTCGGGGGCACGGCATTTACCGCGGTGACGCCGGCCGGGTCCTTTCCCATCGAAAGCCATCTCGTCGGTGAACACAACGTCTACAACTTGTTGGCCGCCGTCGGCGTGGCGCTGCACGAAGGCGCGACACCGGATCAGGTTCGTCAAGCAATCACCACCGTCACGAATGTACCGGGGCGATTCGAGCGAGTGATGGCTGGCCAACCGTTTACGGTGGTCGTGGATTATGCCCACACAGAAGATGCGTTGATACGTGTGCTCAGCGCCGCCCAGGCCTTGAAAGTCGGACGCATCATCACGGTCTTTGGCTGCGGAGGGGATCGCGATCGCGGGAAGCGACCCAAGATGGGACGGGCCGCGGTGCAATTGAGCGATGTCGTTATTCTGACTTCGGACAATCCGAGAACCGAAGACCCCTTGTCGATCCTGCAAGAAGTGGAAGTCGGAGTCACGGATGCGCTCGGGCAACGGCCTACCGTCAAGTATCAGAAGGTAGCCGATCGGCGGGAAGCGATTGGAGTGGCGGTGCGGGAAGCAAAGCCCGGCGACATGGTGTTGATCGCCGGCAAAGGGCACGAAGACTACCAAATCATCGGCACCAAGAAGTTTCATTTCGACGATCGAGAAGTGGCGCGTGAAGCAATTGCAGAGCTCTCACCCTGCGCGTAAGCCGGACGACGGTCCATCAGCGCAGGCAAGGAACACGATGGCGTTATTTACGGTGGAAGAATTGAGGGAAGTCATCAGCGTGAAGATCTTGGCCGGTGAGGCGCCCGGCTGGACCAAGCAGCGCATCCGGCACATCAGTCTCGACTCTCGATCGCTTTGCCCCGGCGACCTGTTCGTCGCCGTCAAAGGCGACCGCTTCGATGGCCACGATTTTATCGCCGCCGCGCTCTCGCGCGGTGCCGTCGGCGCGATTGTCCATGACGCCTTCCACGTCGATGCCGCTGGGCTCAAGGGTAGTTCCAAAAAATTGCCGCCCTTCATTCTCGGCGCCCGCGATCCGTTGTTTGCCTACCAGCAACTGGCAACACACCATCGCAGCCGGTTTGAAATTCCTGTCGTCGCCGTGACGGGAAGCAATGGCAAGACGACCACCAAGGAAATGGTCGCGAGCGTGATGGCGCATCGATGGAAGATTCTCAAGACGGAAGGCAATCTGAACAACCGGATCGGAGTGCCGCAAACATTGTTTCGTCTCAATGGTCGCCACGAAGGAGCTGTGATCGAGATGGGAGTCGACAACCTCGGTCAGACCACCAGACTCTGCGAGATCGCCCGGCCCACCATCGGCATCATTACGAACATCGGACCGGACCATTTGGAGTTCTTCGGCAGCATGGAGGGATCGGCCCAGGCGAAAGCCGAGTTGCTCGACTTGCTTCCACCGGATGGGACGGCCGTGCTGAATGTCGATGATCCCTACTACGACTATCTGGCCGCGAGGGCCCGGTGCCGTGTCGTCTCGTTCGGTTTTTCCTCGAAGGCGGACGTGCGCGCGACGGACGTGAAGTCCGATGGGCGCGACGGCACGATTTTCCGTCTGCTGCTTCCCGGCAAGGTGCGGCATACCATCGTGCACATTCGCGTGCAGGGAGCGCACAACGTCACCAATGCCCTGGCTGCGGCTGCGGTGGGATCGGTGTTGGGCTTGCCTGGAGCCGTGATCGCGCAAGGGTTGTCCCGTTTCCGTCCTGCGGCCATGCGGTCCCAGATTGTGGTGTGCCAGGGCGTCAAGGTCATCAACGATTGCTACAACGCCAACCCGGCCTCGATGAAAGCGGCGGTTCAGTTGTTGGCGCAGACGGAATCCGACGGAAGGAAGGTTGCGGTGCTGGGCGATATGCTGGAACTGGGGCCCGGTGCCGTCCAGATGCACGAGGAAGTGGGAGCCTTTGTGGCGCGTCAGGGCGTGGATCAGATGATTGCCTGCGGACCGCTGGCACGGAATCTTGCTGAAGGTGCGAGGAAGGCCGGCATGGATCGCGCGCGCATTCTCGAAGTCGCCGATGCGGTCGCCGCCGCGGCTGCCGTCAAAACCATGGTGAAGCCCGGCGATGTCGTGTTGGTCAAGGCCTCGCGCGGGATGAAGCTCGAGCAGGTTGTTCAGGCCCTCCAAGGGGCGCGGCGCGCGGCGAAGAAGGCCTCGTAAGGAACGTTGCAACAGACTCGGCGCGCGAGACGCTGAGTGGATTGGTGCTCATCACAACATATGCTGTACAACTGGCTGTATCCGCTGCACACAGAATTCTCCTTTCTGAACGTCTTTCGCTATCAGAGCTTTCGGATCATCTACGCGGCGGTGACGGCGTTTCTGATCGCATTTGTCCTGGCCCCGTGGGTGATACGGAAACTGCAAGAGATCAAGTTGGGCCAGCAAATCCGCGACGACGGTCCCAAGCGGCATTTGGCCAAGAGCGGCACGCCGACGATGGGCGGCATCCTCATCATCTTCGCGGTCGTGCTTTCGACGTTGCTGTGGGCGGATATCTCAAGACCCTTTGTTTGGCTCGTGCTCGCGGCGACGCTGGGGTTTGGGGCCATCGGATTCGCGGACGACTATCTGAAGTTCGTCAAAGCCCAGTCGAAAGGACTGTCGGCGGCGCAAAAGTTCACCGCTCAAGTCGCAGTGGCGCTGGCGATCGCGCTCGTCCTCACGTTCTCGCGCGGCGCCTTCGTCGGCTTCAT
>CAYNLM010000093.1:0-15881 GCA_964398045.1 uncultured Nitrospira sp.
CACCTGGGCGACGCAAGGCGTCTACAATCTCATTGCGAATGCGCTGAAGTTCACACGGAAGGATGAATCCCCGGACATCGAGATCGTTCCCTATCAGCCCACCGCAGAACATCGTGGGGAAGTCGGCATCGTCGTCCGGGATCGTGGGCTGGGGATTTCACCCGAACATGCCGAGCGCATTTTTCAACTGTTTCAGCGCGCGGTAGGGCGAGAGGTGGAAGGCACCGGCGCGGGACTGGCGATCGTTCGTCAGGTGGCCGAGAGGCACGGCGGACGTGCGTGGGTACAACCGCGAGAAGGAGGAGGATCAGAGTTCTTCCTCACCTTCCGTTCTCCTCACACCGGGAAAGGACATCAGTCCCATGGTTAGTCAACCGGTCGATATCTTGCTGGTTGAAGACAACGAAGACGATATCGTCATTATCCAAGAGGCGTTCCTCGAATCCAGATTGGTCCATGTCATCAACACCGTCTCGGACGGAGAGGAAGCTCTGGCCTATCTGCGGCGGCAAGGAAAATACCACGGCGCCGCCTTACCCGCGCTGGTGCTCCTGGACATCAATATGCCGAGAAAAAACGGTTTTGAAGTGATGGAGGTGGTGAAGGGCGATCCGCACTTGCGTTCGATCCCCATCATTATGCTGACCATGAGCGAGCGTGAAGAAGACATCAATCGTTCGTACGCAGGCGGCGCCTGCTCATACATTCGCAAGCCGGTGAATTTGGATCAGTTCAATGCAGTCGTCAAACTCTTTGAGCTGTACTGGACCATGATTTCGCGCATTCCTATCCATAAGGGGTGATTCATGCGGGTACTCCTGATCGAAGATAATGAGGACGATGTCACTCTCATTCGAGAGATGCTCTCAGAAAAAGAAGACATGGAAGTGAAACTGGATTGGGCCGACCGGCTCAGCACGGGCCTGGCACGGCTGACCCAAGGCAAGATCGACCTGGTGTTGCTGGACCTCTCACTCCCCGACAGCCACGGACTGGACACCTTTACCGCCGTTCAGGCTCATGCGCAGGATCTTCCCATTGTCGTGCTGACGGGACTGGATGATGAAGCGATGGCGGGGCAGGCGGTACGCAGGGGCGCCCAAGACTATTTGGTCAAAGGTCGATTGGATGGCGACATCCTCTCACGCGCAGCGCGCTATGCCGTTGACCGTAAACAGGCGGAGAACGCATTGCGCGAGAGCGAGGCGCAGCTTCGTCAAGCACAGAAGATGGAGAGCATTGGGCAACTGGCGGGTGGCATCGCGCATGACTTTAACAACCTCCTGACGGTCATCAACAGTTATAGCGATATGCTGTTGGGAGATATGGGCTTCGACAACTCTTTTAGCCGAAGCGGGCTCGAACAGATTAAAGAAGCCGGGTATCGAGCCGCATCATTGACTCGACAGCTGCTTGCGTTCAGCCGGCGACAGGTCTTGGAGCCGAAAGTTCTGGACTTGAACGAGACCGTGTCCAACATGGCCAAATTGCTGCGGCGGCTGATCGGCGAGGACATCGCCTTGGTGCTGTGCCCGCATCCAAAACTGGGGCGGATCAAAGCGGACCCCGGTCAGGTGGAGCAAATCATTATGAACCTGGCTGTGAATGCACGAGATGCGATGCCAGGCGGCGGTCAATTAACCATTGAAACCATGAATGTCGAACTGGACTCCTCAGTGCACACGCATCCGGCCGGCCGGCCGGGTTCCTATGTGTTGCTGGCCGTCAGTGATACCGGTTGCGGCATGAATGCGGATACGCTCGCCCGCATATTCGAACCCTTCTTCACCACCAAGGAACTCGGCAAGGGTACCGGCCTGGGCCTCGCGACGGTCGACGGGATCGTCAAGCAGAACGGAGGCAACATCCGCGTCTCCAGCGACCTGGGGAAAGGTACCACCTTCAAAATTTACTTCCCGCTTATCGAAGGCGAAGCCGAACGGATAACTCCTGCCTCGACTCCAGACGAGGCCCTCCGCGGTTCTGAAACGATACTGCTCGTGGAGGATGACGAAATGGTGCGGGCACTGGCGCAAGCCATCCTTGAACGGTACGGCTACACGGTGCTCGCCACACGGAATGTCACAGACGCCCTGCGCCTTGCACAAGAAGACAACAGGACGCTCCATCTGCTGCTAACCGATACCATCATGCCCGGGATGAATGGCCCGGCGTTGGCTGACCGTGTCCTCTCCCTTCGACCTGCCATCAAGATCCTCTATATGTCGGGCTACGCGGACAAGGCCTTCACTCCCACGGATACATGGGAGCCTGGAACCGCCTTTCTTCAAAAACCGTTTACTCCACAGATGTTGGCGCACAAGGTGCGGGAGATGCCCGTCGTGTCAACGACAAACGATGCGGAACGAGCCGCATAGCAGTAATAGAAGGTGTAGAGGCCAAAGGAGGCAGACAGATGGCGAACATTCTGGCAGTGGACGACGACGAGAAAATCCGGAGTTTGCTGCACGTCATGCTGAGACGCAAAGGGCACCATGTGCTCACCGCAAGCTCTGGTCAAAAAGGAATTGAAATGTTCCGTCGGGAACGACCGCACGTCACGATCTTGGACTTTGAGATGCCGGACATGGACGGCCTGGCCGTGCTCAGAGAAATTCGCGCGGTTGACCCGAAGGCCCCGGTCATCATGCTGACCGGAGCCGGCACGGATGAACGGGAGAAACAGGCTCGCGAATTAGGCGTGACCGAGTTTCTGACCAAGGGCTTCTCACTGCATGAGCTTGGAGCGGCTCTGAATCTCGTTCTGCAGCCGGCCGGTCAGCGTTCCGAAGCTCCCGTGCGACGGAGCCAATAAGACTCGGACCCCCACGCGAGGCCTGTCATGACCAATGAACCCGTTGAGCTGCTCTTGGTTGAGGACAACGAAGACGACATCATCCTGATCCAAGAGGCGTTTGCCGACGCCAAATTGATGAATGTCATTTACAAGGTCAGGGACGGCGAAGAAGCCTTGGCGTACTTGCGGCGAGAAGGCCGATACCAACATGTGCGGCGACCGGGACTGATTCTGTTGGACATCAACATGCCCAAGAAAAACGGCTTTGAAGTCCTTCAAGCGATCAAGGCGGATCCTCTTCTACAGTCACTGCCCGTGATCATGCTCACCACGAGCGACCGGGAGGACGATATCGTCCGATCGTATGCCGACGGCGCATGCTCGTACATTCGAAAGCCCATGAACTTAGATCAGTTTGTGCAAGTCGTGAAGGAGTTCGAGCTCTATTGGACCTTGGTCTCCCAGATCCCCTCATATAAGAGTTAAGGATATGCGCATCCTTCTCATCGAAGATAACGATGACGACGCCTATCTCATCCGCGAAGCGCTGTCGGACGCGACCACCGTCACAGTCCAGTTGGAGTGGCTCGACCGACTTGAACGCGGACTGACTCGACTGTCTCAAGGACATATCGACGCGGTGTTGCTTGACCTTTCCTTATCGGACAGTCAGGGGTTGGCGACGTTCGACACGGTCCATGCACATGCGCCGGAGGTGCCGATTGTCGTCCTGACAGGGATGAACGACGAAGTGACCGCCATTGAAGCGGTGCATCGGGGGGCACAGGATTATCTGGCAAAAAAACAGTTGGATAGTGATCGGCTGGTCCGGGCGCTTCGTTATGCCATGGAACGCCACCGCGTAGAACGTCAACTCGGACAGTCCACCGAACGGCTCAAATCTGGTGGTGAACCGAGATCAGACGGGAAGCGCCGTGAGCGGCGCCGCACGAGGATAACAGCTTTTCGCCGGTTACCCTGCCATCTGGCGTGGACGCCGCTCGCCGTCCTGGTCGGGGCGAGAGGACCGGTGAGTGGAACCCTGATCATCCGCGATCATGTCCTGTCGTGACCGTAACCAGATGACGTGGCCTCCAACGGGACGCACGCGATGGGCCGTGGAGATCATTTCCCGCTGGAGACTCCGGTTCTCCAGAATCAACGCATCCACCACGTCTCCGCAATTCATGCATCGCCATCCGTCATAGGCCCACGCTCCGACGGCACTGCCCAGATTGGCAAAGTGTGACCACAGTTGAAGACCTCCACAGCGACCGCATCTCATATCGTCACCATCCTCGGGGGGAGGCCCCCTGCCGTCTTGGTGAGTGATTCGCAGCGACCTCTGCTGTTGTGATGGCCTCGCCCCTCGGCCACTTTCCGCCAGTTCGTCGATTGATGATCAGCCGGCTCCTCCTTCTCGGTCTTCGGCTGGTCTTCCTTTTCCTTTCCCATCGTCGCCCAGATGGCGACGGCCCACGTGAACAGCGTCAGAATGAAGAGGCTACCAATGGTAGCCTCGCCGTGTCCGCCTTGATGCCGAAGGGATTCGAGCGACACTGGTTGAAGAGGCTGGGTCAGGATGGTCAACAGGCGCCGCATTCAGGCACCGTTCAGGAGAGGGGGCAGTGGAGCCTTGGGCCGAACGGTGTCCAGAAGAGACGCATGTGTTCCGACCCAGCCATGGGTCGGCTCGTATCCGTCGAGAGCATGGTCGAGATCATGATGGTTCAGCGCCGTTGAGAAACACGCAGAGACATTTGCGTCGAAACAACTCCGGATCGAACGGTTTGATCAAATATTCCCGCGCGCCCATGGTCACCGCCTGCCGGAGCTTGCCGATATGCGCGGCATCCGACATGGCGATGACCGGCACGGTCGGGAAGCGCTCGCTCATCTCTTGAAGAACGGCCAATCCGCCGAGCACCGGCATCTGCAGTTCCACCAGCATGCCGTGAAAGGGAGCGGTATCCCAGTCGTACGCGATGCGGGACAGGCCCGAGACGCCGTTGCCTTCCGCCGCCACTTCAAAGCCGAGCGCGCTGAGCCGGTCGCACAGGAGGCCGCGTACCTCGTCGTCGTGATCGATGACCAGGATGCGCCGCCGCGTCGGCGACGTGTTCACCGTCCCGGACGGTTCATTCTGCGAGGGGCCGCGACGTACCGACGATGAAGAATTCATTCCAGCGATCCGGCTGCTTCGCCCTGAGACGGAAAGCGTCGTCGTTCCACCAATACCGCCGCTCGGCGGCGTCTGGCATGGTGATGCGCCGGCGCGCATGGCTCCGCTCGATGCCGCAGAATCGTCGCATCCAGAATGTCTCCGCACATGGGGCAGCGGTAGCCGAGAAACGACATCCCGCCGCCGGCCTCGTAATCCACAAAGACCTCGGTCACCACGAGGCTCTCACACCGTTGACATCTCATGCCGCCCCTCTCTTCTCGTCGGGAGATGCCGGGACATATCGAGCTCGTCCTGCTACAAATTCTGAAGAGACGACCGAATCTGTGTCTTGACGGCCGGTCGGCGATAAGCCGGCGTCGGTTCGCCGCCGAGGGGCTCCTGACTCTTCCAGACATGACGGACCACGGTGCGAATCGACGACACCAGCGACTGTGACGATCCCTTGATCAAATAGCCCGAGGCTCCCGCCTCAAAGGCCGCCGCCATGATCTCCGGCTCGCCATGCGAGCTGTGAAAAATCACGCGACAGTCGGGCAATAGCTTGTGCAATTCGCGCACGGCGTCAATCCCATTGAGGACCGGCATGTCCACGTCGGTCAACACCACGTCCGGCCGCAGCGCCTGAGCGGCCGCGATAAGGGACTGCCCGTCCTCTACCGTCCCGACCACTGTGTAATCGGGCTCGAGGAGCGTCTGAAGCAACGCAAGAATCTGCGGATGATCGTCGGCCAGCAGAATGCGTAGACGTTTCATCGGACCACCTCGTACGGATAGGGAGTTGACCACGCGCCATGGGGGAGGATACGCAAGACCGTGAGGAGGGGAGAGAGAGAATCTACCGGCTGGGCCTGTGGAATGTACCTGACCCGGGCATGGGGACTACGGGAAACCGAAGAAGGGTCAGGACGCGGTCACCAAGCCATGGGCGACGGCGTATTTGACCAGATCGGCGGTCGTGTGCAGGTCGAGCAATTCCATGATCTTGGCTTTGTGGAATTCGATCGTCCGATGGGAGAGCTGCAGTTGGCTCGCAATCTCCTTGGCCGAAAACCCTTCGGCCACCAGTTGGAGAATTTCCCGCTGTCTGGCCGTCAGATCATCCGCGGCCGGAATGCGCGGCCGTCCGAGCGTGAGGAACGTGCTGATGACGTCCTTGGTGATCAACGGGGTGACGTAGAAGTCGCCTTTCATGACGGCCTGAATGGCTTGCACGAGTTCCTGCGCCGCCGAACGCTTCAGCAGATAGCCGGAGGCGCCGGCCTTGAACGCCTCGTTCACATAGGAGGGGTCGGCATGCATCGTCACGAAAATGAACTTCATCTCGGGATGCTGCTTTTTCAGCATCCGCGCCGCATCGATGCCGTTCAGTCGCGGCATGGAGATATCGAGCAGCACCAGGTCCGGCTGCAGGCGTTCGGCCGCCTCCAGCAAGGCGCGGCCGTCCTCTGCGGTGCCGACCAACTCGCAGTGTTCCTCGAGCAAGCGGCGGAACCCCTCCAGCACCAGCGTATGATCATCGGCCAGCAGGACTCGTGGATGACTCATGGGGCGCTCCCGGTAAAGGTATTTGCACGACAATGTGGGTCCCATGACCAGGCTGCGACTGAATGTCCAATCGGCCTTGCACCGATCGTACGCGCTCGCGCATGTTGACGAGCCCCAATCCAAGATGGTGGGTCCGGACCCGTTCAAGGTCGAACCCCACCCCCCCGTCGCGTATGGATAGGGTAACCTCTTGGCCGTCGCAGGTCAATTCCAGTTCCACGCGCGAGGTTCTGGCATGCTTCGTCACATTGGCAAGACCTTCCTGCGCAATGCGGTACAGACAGGAGGCGATGTCCCGAGGCAGGGGATCGGACAACTCCTCTTGCACGACGATGGTCTTGATGCCGGTCTTGGCTGAGAAGTCGTCGGCCATATACTGCAGCGCCGCGAACAGGCCGAGATCGTCCAGGATCGAAGGATGAAATTGATAGGCCATGCGCCGGACGTCGTCGGAGATGGCGGCGAGCCGTTGGGTCAGCGATTGAAACGCCGACTGCGCATGCTCGCGCGAGGCCGGCGGATGCGTCTCCATGCGCCCCAGTTCGATGGCCAGGAGCGCCAGCCGCTGGTTGATGTCGTCGTGCAGTTCGCGGGAAATCCGCCGGCGCTCCTCTTCCTGCGCCGTCATGAGCTGCGTCGTCAGGGATTGCAGCTGCCGTTCGGTCCGCAGCCGGTCGGTGATATCCCTCAAGATCACGGTGAAGGTGGTTTTGTGGCCGACTGTGAGCTTGGAAATGCTGGCCTCCGCGGGAAACTCAGTCCCGTCTTTCTTCAAGCCGACGACATCGCGGTGTTGGGCGGTGCGGCGCGCCGGCTCAGCGGCATCGGAGAAAGTGGAGAGGTGCTCGGCGTCCGTGCGATGCCGTTCGGGCAGCAACCGGTCGATCGATTCCCCCAGGATCTCCTCCGGCTCGTAGCCGAACAATTTCACCGCGCCTTGATTAAACAGGGCGATGGACCGGTCTTCCTCGATGACGATGATGGCGTCTTCCGCGATATCCAGAATGCCGGCGAGCCGTCCTTGTGACAGCCGGAAGGCCTGCTCGGCTTGCATGCGTTCGGTGATTTCCGATACGAGCGCCTGATTGACCTCGGCGAGTTCATGCGTCCGCTCGGCGACCTTTTCTTCCAGGCGTTCATTGGCTCCGAGCAATTCGGTCTCCGCCTGTCTTCGTTTCACCGCGAACCACGCCAACACCCAGAGCACCGTGATGGTGAAGACCCGGTTCCCAACGGGGATCCAAAGCGGCAGTCCGGGCCATGGGGGAGAAAGGAATGTGCCGACCACCGTGAGCAATGTGCTGAGTCCTGCGGCCGCCCACGGCATCCACGGGATGCGTGAAGCCGTCGCAACCAAAATCACGGTGGCATAGAGAAAGTGGTTGGCGAATCCCAGCGGCGTGTAGATGTCGAAAACAAACAAGCCGCCCAGCAGCGCCGCCATCAGACCGATGCGCGCCGATTCTCTTTCTTGTGAGAGCATGGCAGGCCGCCCTCGGTCGGATCGGGTGAGATTCATACACATCGTGAAATTATGACCTTGGGGAGACCCACTGTTCAAGAGCGGCGGCACTCCATGGAGCCACAGGCACCGAAGATCGTATTTCCGCACTGTGCGCAACGTGCGAATTAGCGCATGTGGCGATCTGCCGACCGGCAAGTCCCTTCGCTTCCGGCCGATCGGCTAAGGTCCGAGCAGGTACGTTGTTTGCTCCAACACGCAGAATGATGGCGCCAGCCTCGCGCAGTGGTCTGCACTCGCCTCGCTTCCCGTGTGAATCTTATCGGACAATCCGAGGGGTGACTTGTTTGACAGAGCCCAGATACCGACTCTACGATACTTCACCACGGGAGAGCGCGCCGGTGCGTCAGTCCATCGCCCGCCTATTCAATAATCTGCCCATTCATCGCAAGCTGCTGCTGGCCTCTGCGATTCCCCTCACGGCGTTAGTTCTGCTCAGTTTGGTGACGTTCCAAAGTGTGGAATTGTTTTCGGTGGATGAAGAGCACCTCAACAATCTCTATGTGACTCAAAAAACAGCGGCTCAATATATGCGGTTAGTCGTGGACTTGGAAACCGGCTTTCGCGGATATGTGATGACCGAGCAGGACCGCTATCTCCGGCCGTACCGCGTGGCCCAGGAAGGCATCGGAGCAGTCGGACAAGATCTTGAACAACGCATCAGCGGGGAAGCGCAGGCGCACTTTCAAAAGGTGCAACAAGTCGTGTCGCAACTCATGACGGAAAAGGAGTCGCTGATTGAAGCGGTCAAATCGGGACGGAGACAGCGGGCGCTGGAATATGTGGAGGAAGGCCGCGGCCGCGCATTGATGGTCGAGATTCGGAATCTCATGACCCAGTTCGATCAGCTCGAACAGACGCGCACGATGGAAGAACTCGGCAAGATCAGCCAGGATCGGACGTCGCTCCTGTTCATCATCCTGGGCGGCGGCGTGTTGACCTTGGGATTGATGGTCGGCGCGTTGTATCTGATCGCCCGCTCGATCGCCGGCCCGCTGGTGAACCTCTCGAAGGCCGTCGGCTCGTCGCCCGCCGGCGTGGTGCCGACGATCCCGGTGTTCGAGCGCAAGGACGAAATCGGCGATCTGACCAGGGTCATGCACGAGATGAGCGGGCAGATTCGCGGTCATCTGGACCAGATGGAGAAGTCCGAGGCAGCCCTCCGCCAGCTTAACGAGCACTTGTCGCACTCCGAATCGAAGTATCGAGGCCTCGTGGATCATGCGCCGTTCGGCATCTTCACCACGAAGGGAATGGAGGTGACGTTCAGCAATCGCTACAACCAGGTGCTCGCCGGACTGGATCCGGATGAGGAAGTCGATCCGGCGACGTTCCGCCAGCACATCCATCCTGAAGACCGAGAACGGGTGCTGTCGGGCTTCGCTCAGGCCGTGGCCGAAGCCCGCCCCTACGAAACGGTCTTCCGGTTTCTGCACAAGGACGGCGGCGTGCGGACCATTCTGAGCCGCCGGCTGCCGATTGCAAACGCGGACGGCCCCGATCCGATCTATGTGGGATTCAACATCGATATTACGGCGCTGGACGACCTCCAGACGCGGCTGAGCCGGGCCGAGCAGCTGGCGACCCTCGGGCAGGTCGCGGCCGGCATCGCCCATGAAATCCGCAATCCTCTGGTGGGCATCGGATCGACCGCCTCGCTGCTGCGGGATGAGTTCAAGGATGCCGATCCCAGGCGGGCCGACGTGGAGGTGATTCTGAAAGAGACCAGACGTCTGGATCGGATCGTGAACCAGATCGTCGAGTACGCGCGGCCCCGAGAGTTGGCGCCGGTGCGCTTCGTCATGTCCGATCTCATCGACGAGGTCGTGAAATTGCTCGACGTGCCGCTGCACGAGAAGCGTCTCACCGTACGGGCGTCGCTCCCGCCGGGGCTCAATCATCTGCACGCCGACCGGGATCAGATGAAGCAAGTGCTCCTGAACGTCCTCCATAATGCGATCGACGCCTCGCCGGTCGGCGGCGAGGGCATCGAGATCACCGCCGGCGAGGCGTCTCGGCAGGACCGTCCGGGCATGGTGTTGAACATTCGCGACGCGGGCGTGGGCATCTCGCCCGAGGCGTTGTCCCACGTCTTTAAACCGTTCTTTACGGCCGGCAAGCGGCACGGCACCGGGTTGGGATTGGCGATCTGCCGCAACATCGTTGAAAGCCATGGGGGAGAAATGCACATGACCAGCGAAGTCGGCACAGGCACGGTCGTGCGGATCTGGATGCCCTGGACTCAAGATGTGCCCGAAAGGAAGGGGTAACCAATGCGCGCCGTCGTGTTCGTGACCGATGATGAGCAGGCGATTCGAGCCTCCATCGTCAAACGGCTCGGCCGGCAGGGCCATCGCGTCGTGGGATATGAATCGGGCGAAGCGCTGCTGGAGGCCCTGCAACACGATCTGCCCGATCTGATCCTGCTCGATGTGAAGATGCCCGGCCTCGGCGGCATCGAGACATTGAAACAGGCGCGCCAGCTGGCTCCGGCCGCCATGGTCATCATGTTGACGGCCTACGGCACCGTGCAGGAGGCCGTGGAGGCGATGAAACTGGGCGCCTACGACTTTCTGATCAAGTCGGTCGATCTCGAGGGCATCGATCCGGTGATCGTGCGCGCGTTGGATATGTTGACGCTCCGGCGACGCCTGGAATCCGAGCAGGACCAGCGCGGCAGCCAATATCACCTGGGCAACTTGGAAGCGCACAGCCATGCGATGAAGCAGTTGCTCGAACAAGTCCGCGAAGTGGCCGAGAATCCCAAGTCGTCGGTGATGCTGCTGGGAGAAACGGGCACCGGCAAAGAATTTTTCGCGCGGGTTATCCATCACAACGGGCCACGGGCGGCCGGCCCGTTCATCGGCGTCAATTGCACCGCCATTCCCAAGGATCTGTTCGAAAGCGAGCTGTTCGGTTTCGAGCGGGGCGCCTTCACCGGCGCCAATCAGCGGAAGTTCGGCCTGTTGGAGAAGGCCGAAGGCGGCACGTTGTTCCTGGATGAAATCGGCGATTTAGATCAGTCGATGCAGGGGAAACTGTTGCGCGTGATTCAGGAACGGTCGTTCCGGCGCCTGGGCGGGACCGACGACATCGGCGTGGATTTCCGGCTGATCACCGCGACCAACCGGGATCTCAAGAAGGAAGTTGCGCGCGGGGCGTTTCGCGAGGATTTGTACTTTCGTCTCAACGTGGTGGCGTTCGAGCTGCCGCCGCTCCGCAAACGGGTGGAGGACATCATCCCGCTGTGTCGGCGCGCGATCGTGCGGTTCGCGCAGGAGTTCGGGAAGGAGGTGCCGGAGCTGGATCCGGCCGCGCGCGCGATGCTCGAGCAATACCACTATCCGGGGAACATTCGCGAGCTGCAGAACATCCTGGAGCGCGCCATGATTTTTTGTCAGGGACGCACGCTTACGCCGACCTGTCTGCCGAGCGAGCTGCGGGAACGGGCGGCGCAGGTCGCGGTCGTGACCGGGGTGGGAACCGAGCCGATGGTCCGCGTGGAAATGAAGTTGGGGCAACAGACCCTCGCCGATATCGAACGAGCCATCATCGATGAAGTGTTGCGGCTGGCCGACTACAACAAAACCTTGGCCGCCAAGCACTTGGGCCTCACCCGCTTCGCGCTGGATCGCCGTCTGAAAAAGGCGGGTGAGGACTAACCCGCACGCCGGTTGCCGCCTTTGTTTCAGCCGGGTTCCGGGCGGAAGACAGCTTGCACAGCGAAAGGTTCAGGGACTAGGATGGCCTAGAGCCGTTTCTGTGCAGGAGAGGTCACTCATGGAGTGCCGAGGCCTCTCATGACCATCAGATTGAACGAACATCCGATCTCTGCTCGGATCTTCGGCGCGTCCATCGTATCGAAGATCGGCGGAATATTCGGTCTCCTCGCCCTCGTCTACAGTATTTTTCTCTTCACGACATCCCATATGACAAGCCAGTTGATCGGCGTGAGCAGCGCCATTGACGAAGCAGGGACTCTGCGAATGCGAGTCTACAAGATCGGCCAGCTCATCGCTCAGTTGACCGGGCCGCCGGCTGAAAAAGATCTACAGATCTTGCGGCAGGAGCGGGATCAATGGATGGCTGTGTTGGATGGGCTACGATTTGGAACGGCCGGGCATGGGCCTATAGAACAACTCTCTCCGGTCATCGGCGTCAAATTACGGGAGATTCAGAACGAATGGAACAATGAACTGGCTCCGCTTGTCGATCGCGTGCTTCATGCCGAAGAGCCGGAACTGCAAGCCATTCAGAAGGAATATCTCGTTCAAGCAGATCGATTTGTCCTCGCTGTCTCAGCCATGGTGCACACATTGGAGCAGGATGTGGCGGCTCGCACCAATAAGCTTTACACGATACAAATTATCTTTTGGGTGTTTTCAATCATCCTCATGGCCCTTGCGGTCCTGTTCTTGAATCAGCAGATTCGTGTCCGGCTCGGTCGGCTTGCCACGCGTGCCGACCGATTGGTCCCCGGTGAAGGAGAAGTCGGCGTTCCTATAGCAGAAGCCGACGATATGGCTCGCTTCACCAAAACATTTGAGCGGTTGATGGAAGGATTGCTGCATAGTCGGGAAGAGATCCAGGCTCTCCATGCCACGGGGCAGGAAATCAGTTCACTTGGAACGCTAAGCCTGGATGAGGTCTTGAAAAGGATCGTCGATCGCGCTGCAGATTTGGTCGGTGCCGATCAGGCGGCGCTGTTCTTGCGGCATCCCTTCATGGACTGCTGGATGATTGAGGCCTCTTCCGGCGAGGGCTTCAACAAGACACGAAAGGGCATACTGCTCTTCGAGCAGACTCCGTTCGTCTCCCAAGTGTATGAAAGCCGGCGCCCCACCACCATCGACGACCTTTCCTGTTATCCCGATCGGCCCGTGGGTTTGCGCGATGAGTTCGGCGCGAAGAGTTTTTTAGGTGTGCCGCTGTTAACCCCGCATGGCTGTATCGGCGTGCTGGCTCTTATGAGCACCAGGTCGTTGCGGCATTTTCTCGAATCAGATGTGCACGTCGCGCAGCAATTTGCCTCCTATGCCGCGGTGACCGTTGAGAATGCGCGATTGTTCGATGCCGTGGAGTCCGAGTCGAAGCTTCTCAAGGAGAAACTGGCGGCAGTCGAACGAGAAGTGGCGGAATTAACCCATGAGGTCAAGGCTCCTGCCGGACGGGTGGCGGAATTCGCCTCTTGGATTGAGAAAGACTACGGCCATCGTCTGGATGAGAAAGGAATCCGGTACCTCCATTGGATTCAAAAAGAAGGCCGGGATCTGGCCAGTCTCGCCAGTCGGACCCTGGATTGGAGCCGGATAACACAGGTGCCGACGCCGATCGAGCCTGTCGATATGCGAGCCGTCGTTCAGGAAGTGCTGGAGTTGTTGGACCAGGACCGATCGAAGAAAGGCGTTCACGTTACAGTGGCGCCCGATCTTCCCCGCTTGGCTTGCCAAAGAATCCACGCGAAGCAGATCCTGGAAAACTTGGTCAGCAACGCCATCAAGTATACCGGGACTCAACCGCACTCATTGATCGAGATCGGATGGGGAGTCCAAAATGAACATCCATTTTTTTTCGTGCGCGACAACGGCAGAGGGATTGAGCCCGCTATGACGGAGAGGATTTTTCTTCCCTTTCAGCGGCTCGCTACGGATCAGCCGGGGAGCGGAATCGGCCTCTCCATCGTCAAGACCGTCCTGGAACACTATGGAGGAAAAATCTGGGTCGAGTCCACACCCGGTCAAGGCAGCACGTTTTATTTTACCTTGCCGGTTCTTCCGGACGACGCGGTACCTCGAAACGAGCCGATGAGACAGGATGCGCGACAAGAGGCGATATCTTCCGGACAACCGCATGAACCAGGAGGGGGCCTGTGATGAATGCAACGGGAGAAAAAGTGTTTACGATCCTGCTTGTGGAAGACAACGGCGGCGACGTGGAGATGTTCCTGCGGACGGTTGAGGACGAGCTGCCGCGTCAGGAGGACGAACGAGTGGAGTTGGTCATCAATGCGACGGCGGAAGGCGCGCTGCGACGCCTGCAGGAACAGGCGATTGACCTCATCATTACCGACATCAGATTGCCGGGGATGAGCGGCATCGAGTTACTGCGCCGGATCGAGGATTTTGACCGCCGCATCCCCGTGATAGTGGTGAGTTGGGTGGACACTGTTGATATGGCCATCGATGCGATGCGACACGGTGCGTTTGATTACATCGTCAAGCCGTTCGAGGCTCTTGATCTTGCCACTCGCATTCATCGTGCGATGCGATTGTCGGAAATTTTGCTCCAATCTCAGAGGGAAGACCCGACAAGAGAGACGCGGCCGGTCAACGACATTGTGGGCATCAGCGCCGCAATTGGCGCCGTGAAGAGTATGATCGAATCAATCGCCAGGGTTCCGGCGACGGCCTTGATCGTCGGGGAAACGGGCACTGGAAAGGAATTAATCGCAAAAGCCATCCATGAGCGGAGCGACGAGTGCCAAGGACCTTTTCAGATCGTTGATTGCACGATGTTTTCGGAGGGAACTGCGGAGAGCGAGTTGTTCGGTCATGTCAGGGGAGCGTTTACAGGAGCGGTATCGGACAAGCCCGGATTGATCGAATCGGGCAGCCGGGGGACGGTCTTTCTGGACGAGATCGCGGACCTCCCCCTTTCTCTGCAAGCCAAGCTGTTGCGGGTGTTGGAGGAAGGCGAGGTGAGGGCGGTCGGAAGCGTCCATCAGAAGAAAGTCAACGTACGGTTCATCGCCGCCACGAATCAGGACTTGGCCGAAAAGGTGAAGAAAGGAGAGTTCAGAAAGGACTTATTTTACCGCCTGAACGTGATGGTGATCCGGGTACCGCCGCTGCGCGAACGAAAGGAGGATATTCCGGTGTTGGCCCGCCATTTCATCAAGAAATACGCCAAGGATTTCGGAAGGCCGGTATGGGACATCGAGCCATCCGCTGTAACCGAACTCGTCGCGTATCCGTGGCCGGGAAACGTTCGCGAAGTCAGGAACGTCATGGAGCGCGCGGTCATGCTTGCGAAAGGGGATCGACTGCGCGTGGAGGAGATCAGCGCTATCCTCCAGGGCGTCGTTCAGGATTCCTGGGCTTCCGGTGATTACCTGCATTTGTCGTATGCCAAGGCAAAGGAGAAAGTCCTGGAAGAGTTCAATCAGCGATACATTTCATTCAAATTGAGCAACAACGACGGAAATGTGACTCGTGCAGCGCTCGAAGCAGGGCTCCCCCGGTCCTATTTTCACGAGATCATGAGGCGTTACTGGAAGTCGAAATAGTTAGAAAGTGTTGACAGTGATCGAGTCATGAGGAGCGCACTTCCCTTGCCCACCGAGTGAAATCATCGTTTCTATTGTTTCCCCCTTGCTGTCAGTAATTCTTCAGTCGGGAACTCAATAACTTATGATGAATTAATCGTATAGGTGTCATGATTTACTGACGCAACGGCTTGTGCGTGATCTCTGCCACGCTTTGGCATCTCCAACCCCATACTTTTTCACAGTTTTTTCAGGGCAGGCGCGGCCTATTTTTACGGAAATGGGCATGGGCCTTGTAGTGTGATGCAGGGGGTTCCGATGCGTCACGTCTACGTCTACTACGTCTACATGGAGGGAGGTGGTTACAAGTTGTAGAGGAGACACTCGGCAACATGTGGTTTCTTTATCAGGGAGGTGAAACCAATGTTTTTCTCACGTCGGCAATTCTTAAAAGTCTCCGCGGGAACCGTCGCCGCTGTGGCGGTGGCGGATAAAGTCCTGGCGCTGACCGCACTGCAGCCGGTCATCGAAGTCGGGAACCCGTTGGGCGACTATCCGGACCGGTCGT
>CAYNLM010000094.1:0-15853 GCA_964398045.1 uncultured Nitrospira sp.
CGTTGGGCTCATAACCCAAAGGTCAGAGGTTCAAATCCTCTCCCCGCAACCAATCGTTTCCCTCTTCACCTCCCTACAAGTTCCTTTGAACCAGCCCATTGACTTGGTGTACTATCCCGGCGGGTAACGAATCGAAAAGGAGTGTGTGTGCATTTTGTCCGAATCGGAAATCGCGCGCTGAACCTCGATCGAGTCACGCACTGCGAGGTGCAGGTCTGGCACGATGCGGTATCCGTGAAGATTTATATGAGCGGGATAGCGAACAATACACCGGTCGTGCTGAACGAAGAAGAAGCGAAGGAGTTCTGGAAGTATATCGAATACGTCGCCGAGAAACCTATGTAGCGGCTCTCCTCTCTCACTACCGTCCGACCAGCCTTTATTTCATCGGCATCTCACTCAATCCACCATTAAGCGCGACGGTTGTCCCGCTAGACCGGTAGTCTCGATAGAATCCCATCACCTTCTTGACGTACGTCCTAGTCTCCTTGAAGGGCGGAATCTGCCGATAGCGGTCCACCTTCCGCTCCCCCGCATTGTATGCAGCCAAAGCCAGCCGGATGTTCCCATGGAATCGGTCGAGCAGATACCGAAGATGTTTGGCTCCGCCTGCGATGTTTTCTCTCGTGTCATACAGATTGCGCACACCATGGCGGATAGCCGTTTCAGGAATCAATTGCATGAGTCCGACCGCGCCCGCTTTCGAAATGATGGTGGGATTGAAATCGGATTCGGCCTTCATGACCGCCATCAGCAGAGCCGGCGAGAGCCGGTACTCCTCTGCGTATCGAGCCACCGCCTCTTCGAGCTCCTGATTGGACACATTGGCATGGTAGCGCCCCTTCCCAGTTACCGGCGCAAACTTGCGATCAGACGGTACGTTGGTCATATAGACAGTCCCGTTCGGGCTGACATACCGATAGATCTCAACGTCTGCCAGGACCGATGGAGCTGATGTCGCCAGAACAATCAACAGGGCACAGGCTGCTACATGAGCACTCCGAATCAGCACATCAGTCAGTTCCTTGCCATCTACCTCTTGTTGTCTTAATCGCGCGATCATCAAGTTCATGGCCTTCATCTCTTCTCCTCCCTGCGCTAGGAGCCTTCCGGCTTCCCTATGACCTCTCTGGAGCGCGCACACACGATGCTGCTATCCGCACCTTTCATGCCATTTACCATGCCGGCAAAAAGCAGAATTTTGTCCGGCTATCCAACGACTTAGGCATCATCATTCATCCCAACTTCGGTAGGGGGAACGGGGGAAGACCCATCTCACTTTTTGTCTGCCAGGCCGCACTTTGTCGCTCTCTCATGCGGACAGATAGGCGCCCGGTGTGATATGTAGGACATGAGGCTTGACTGCAGCGATGGAAAAACAAAACGTACGTCGTCTTTTAACCGCTTTGGTTTTTCTTGGAGGGCTGCAGACGGGTTGTGCCCAGGAATTTATTGTTCTCCACAGTGAGACGGGCACCCCTCTCATCATTTCTCACCGCTCCTACACTTCCGAGGGTTGCCTTGAAAAAGTGAAGAACGATGCCGCTCAGATGGGCGTAACCTTTCGCTACGTCCATGTGAGGGGAACAACTGTTGGGCGTTCGCTGCTGTGGCCATTTGAGCCGGGTTATGCTTGTGAAGCTGCGCTAGGACCGGAAGAGCGTCCGAGCGGTACTTATCCCCTTGATACCGTCCATACACCCCCACGGTCGTAGTCGCCCATGATTGGATCCATCAGTGACGGGTCACCCGCAACACCAGTAGTAAGAACTCCTCTCCTCTCAAGTAAATTTCACCGTTGACAACACAGGCACCAGCGCAGTATTACTCCGCTTCCACACGATGTTGTGGGTCACGAGAAGTCGCATCCCCATCCGTACTGAGAGGAAGGAAGGTGAAATCGGACATCTGGCTCAGCTTTTCCCGAGCCAGTTTCCTCGCTGAAGAACGACATCGGTCCACTGCGCCGCATGCAAACAGGTGGGAGGGGAAAGTATTGTCAGTCTAAACAAGCAGGACAAAGGAGCACGAATGGAAGACCTTGTTATAGAAGAAGAAGGCGCATCATCCGCACTAAAAATTACCTTGGGCGACTTTCTAGTCTTTATCAACTGGATGAACCAAACAGAAAAAGCACTGGATCGGGCAGAGGCGCTTCCATCTCTCCCCGATGTGGACTCGGGCAAGGTGCGCGGATGGATTCAGTTGGTTCAACGGTTGGAAGAGCGGTTTCGTCGAAGCGAAGAAAAGAAGCTTGCGCTCGAAGCGAACGTCATTGCGCAGGAGGCGCAACTGGGCCAGCTGCTGTCTCATCTTCATGCGAACATTGCATCTCTCTACGAAAATCTCGGCCAGTCGCAAAAGGCCGAAGAAGTCCGTCGGCGAGCCGAAGCGCTGCACTGTAGTTGACACCCACCTGAAGAAGAGGCGACACAGTATGTCGCCTCTTCTCAATACTTTCCGTCGAATTCCCTTTCCCTAAAGCACTCTCCTCAATCTCATCTAAATCAGGAATACGCTTGTTGAAACAGCTGCTTAAGCTATAATTACCCTAAGCATGCGTTCGCGAATATGCCCATAGAAGACACATGATCAAGATCCTGTTGGTCGAAGATAACGATGTCGATGCGCATCTCACCCAAGATATCTTGGCTGAATGGAGCATCGAGCAGTTTGATATTACTCACGTCACTTGTCTCAGCGAGGCCTTCAGCCGCCTGGGAAAAGAACGGTTCGATGCGGTGCTGCTGGATCTTTCTCTCCCAGACGGATACGGGCTGCCGACACTTCGGCAAGTACAGGCCGTCAGCCCCACCATCCCCATTATCGTATTGAGCGGAGTCAGCGATCAGACGCTGGCGTTGCAGGCGGTTCAGGATGGCGCCCAAGATTATCTCGTGAAAGGGCAAGGTCAGCCGGAACTTCTCGCTCGCTCTATCCGCTATGCGATTGAGCGCAAACGTGCGGAAGAGCGTCTCACGTATTTGGCACAGTATGATCAATTGACAGGCCTGGTGAATCGAACTCTCTTTCGAGACCGCCTTGTGCAGGCCATGGCACGCAGCAAGCGACTCCAGCAGCCGCTTGGGCTGATGCTGCTCGACTTGGATCGATTCAAGGCTGTCAACGACACGATGGGACATAACGTCGGCGATCAATTATTGAAAGCCGTGGCGGGACGCTTACAAGAATGTGTCCGCGAGGTCGACACGGTCGCGCGCATGGGCGGCGACGAATTTACCATCATCCTGGAGGGGCTCTCGTGCGAAGGGGATATCACGATCGTCGCGCGGCGTATTACTGAATCGCTCGCTGAACCATTCCAACTTAAGGAACAGCAGGCATCCATCGGGGTCAGCATCGGCATTACCGTCTATCCCTCCGACGACCATGAAATCGATGACTTATTGAAACATGCGGACGCCGCCATGTATCACGCCAAACAGCTAGGGGGGAATTCCTTCCAGTTCCATACCGCGCTTCACCCTTCTGCCCCTTCTCTTTTTTCAAAACCGTCTTGAGCACCGCAGCATTGTGTGCTCGGCGTAAATCTACGCGAGTTACCGTCCGATGTCGGCCAGCGGCTGTTCCGAGATGGCATAGGCCCCGCGAGGATTTCCATCCAGCTGATTGACGGTGGCAAGTTCTTGGGGTGAGGGGTTTGGATGGGAATCGGGCGTCATGAGCAAACCCCAGTGCTGATTGTCACGGCAGGTATTGTCCAGAATCAATCCCTCCGCATGATGGAAGAGCAAGATGCCGCTGAGCATGTTGGCTTCGCATTGATTGCGCACCAGTTCAGGATGGCTGCCGGGATCTCGCACGGCAATCCCGAAGTGATGATTGTCATGACAATGATTTCCCGCCACACGAGGTTGCGCACCGGCAAACACGAAGATGCCGGACTCCCGATTTCGGCAGACTTCATTGTCGGTAAACGTTACCCGACACTCGGGTCCGTACAGGACGACACCTGACAGAATCCCCTCCATCGCTCGACATTGCGTAATAGCGCAGCTGGAATCGAGCACGTTCATCGCCGAATGCTGATCGCTTCCCACATAACGGAACGTGATGCCGGCAATGCGCCCTCCCGGCACCCGTTGCAAGTACAGTGGACCTCCTCGCCGGCTGAAGATCTGGACGGCATCCCGTCCGGCACCGATCAGCCAGACCGTGCGGTCGGTGATGAAAATCTTATCCTCATAAATCCCAGAGCGAATGTAGACCTGATCATGATCGGCCGCCTCCTTGAGCGCAACGCTTGGACATCGATAATGCCGCCCATCTTGAGCGTCCACGATCAGAGTCCTGCCACCGTGCGGATTGTGAGGAATAGTTTCTTGGGTCATGCCCATGAACGGCAATGGTCGCTAAGGCGTAAGAACCTTACCCGCACCTGAAAGAGCAGGTAAAGGTCCGGCTCATCAAGGGCTGGATTGGAATCCACTCGGGCTCCCATGGGGACATCCTTCGATCGATGCAATCGAGACACAGCCCGTACAAATCTGTCGGTTATGCCGGGGAAGTCAAAAATTGCCTCTTACTTATGCGCGGCTAGGATGTGGAAGATCTCGTTTTTCATCGGTTTTTCAGGACGTCGGACCACCGCACTTGGCACACCGATTGCGAGAAGACCCCCAGGACTATGGCCTGAGCAGTACGGAGGAAAGATTTATGATGCCGAAACATCTCTGGTCGTTCCTGCTCATATCAGTGCTGGTATCCGCGAGCCCATCATTCGCCGCGCCGAGTCAGATGCAGGATACCTCGCGTCGCCTGTACGACCGCGTCATGGAGGAATTCAAGCACCGGGACTATGAGGCTGCGTTGGCAGGGTTCCGGTTGTTTATCGAATTGCACGGTCAATCCGCCTTGGCGGCCAACGCACAATATTGGATTGGGGAATGCCAGTACCGGCTCGGGCGGTATAAGGACGCGCTCAATTCTTTCTACAATGTGGTGTCCTACTATCCGCTCAGCCCCAAGCTTGCGGCATCGACGTTGAAGATCGGTCAAACCTACAGCAAACTGGGCGATCATGAAAAAGCGCGCATGATGTTTGACCGGGTCGTGGACCAGTATCCTGATAGCTCCGAAGCGGAACTTGCGCGGAAGGCCATCGAAGTGGCAGCCAGCAAAATAGATTCGACCCCTCAACAGCCGGAGTAGACATAGGCCTGCGAGCGGCCTACGGTCTTCAGGAGCCACTCGAATCTATTCCTCCGGCTCCAGACCCAAGAGTGCAGCCAAGTCCGGAGCCGTGTAAGCCTTCTGAGGCCGCACTTTCACGACCTTGATTCCCGCCGCGTCCAGCACCGCCTCGATCACACGTTGCCGCTCCACCTGGTGAGGGCGAGGAGAGGAGTCCTCCATCTGTACCACTTGCTCCACCCGTCTCGATCCCGGATGCACTAACGCAAAATCGACCCGTTTGAGCGCCATGCGGTTCAAGACCTGCATGCGCACCTGCCCCATGGCTTCCACCGAGACAAACGCCCACAGCGGAACTTGCGCAAACACCAGATAATGATCTTGCACCGCCAGTCGGATCAAATTGTAAAGCAACACATCTGTTTCCGTGAGGAGCGGAGTGGAACTCATCGTGACACCGGAAGGAAGGACCGGCGTCACAGTCCGCCCTGTCGTCTGTCGGACACCGCGCAGATAAAGCCAGAGACAGATCAGCGACAGGGCGACGACGACAATAAGGAGTACTTCCACTCTCAATGCCTCTGCCCCGTTCGACGTGGCCGTAATCGGCCGAGCCAGCCAGGACCACTCGGAACAATGCACCCCAGCAGGACCGGATGCTCGGCGCCGGTCACGGCAGGAACGTTTCCACATTGTTCCATCGCCGTTTGATAGGCCAAGACGGCAAAAGCCACCGCCTCAAGCGCCTTGCTGTCCCATCCATGCGATTCGAACGTGCTGACCGGCACAGGACCAAAGACGTCGGCAAGATCTCTCATGATGGCTCGATTACGGACCCCGCCGCCGCCCACAATCACCTCGTCGATCCTTCCGCGTATCCATCGTCTGGCCGTCCCCACGGCTTCTGCCGTCCAGCGGCTGCAGGTGGCTAGAAGATCTTCCATGCTCAGTTGGCGGACCGACTGCATGGCAGATAGCTCCTCGATCATCTTGGCTCCGAAGGCTTCTCGCCCCGTTGATTTGGGCGGGACCTGCGAAAGGTAGGGGTGCGCCAGAAGCTTGGCCAAAAGCCTTCCATCCACCCGACCACGACCGGCAAGCCGGCCGTCACGATCCATCGATGATCGTCCGTCGGTCATGCGGGCAATCAGTCCGTCCAGCACCATGTTCGCCGGCCCTGTGTCAAAAGCCGCGAGCCCTTCGAATCCGCTGCCCGGCGGGAGGTACGTCACGTTACTAATGCCGCCGAGGTTCACAATTAGCCGCGCCTGCGTCGGGTGACGAAACGGGAGCGCGTGCACGCCCGGCGTCAACGGGGCTCCTTGTCCACCAGCGGCGATGTCGCGCGGGCTAAAATCGGCGACGGTCGTAATCCCGGTCCGCTCGGCAATCACTGCGGGTTCCGCAATCTGAAACGTGGACCGAATGGCTCCCACCCCGGCGTCTTTGATTCCATGGGGAAGATGGTGCACTGTCTGGCCATGCGATCCGATAAGATCGACGTCTTTCGGATGTAATTGTGCCGTGCGGATGACACTGAGCGCCGCATTGGCAAACCATTCGCCCAGCAGCGCATTGAGGTGACAGAGTTCGGACACCGTCCCCGATACCGACGCCGAGAGAATGCGCTGCTGGAGGGTGCGTGGATAAGGGAGCGGATGGAACGCGATCATCTTGACTTGCAGGCCGGATTTCCTGCGGCTGATCTCGACCAGCGCAGCATCGACTCCATCGCCGGAAGTGCCGGACATCAACCCCACAACTTTCATACAGGCCCTTCCTCAATCATGATTGACCACTTCGGCGAGCAACCCGGCTGCTGACGCTCGCGGCTCTGTGTAGTCGGCGGCTCACTCACGGCTTCCGCCGTACGCAACCGGTCGCTACGCTAATGGAATGGACTTTCGCGGTCAAGCGGCTCGTGCGCCTCGTTGACATCGCAGGACCTGGATGGTACGGTCCGCGCCGATGTTTTGGGGCAGATCCGTAAGACGAACACTCACGCCGCTGTTCATCGCTCTGGTAACCGTCGGCGACGGTACACTCTCCATCGCCTCTGCACAGCAGCCCATCAATATTGTCGTCACCATTCCGGTCTTGAAAGACTTAACCGAGCAGGTCGGAAGAGGCCACGTCCAGGTCACGTCGCTGCTGAGCGGCTATGAAAATGAACATACGTATTCGCCGAAACCCAGCGACTTGGTCGCTGTGCGCAAAGCCCGGCTGCTGTTTGAGGTCGGTATCGGGCTGGAGGTTTGGGTCTCGTCACTGGTGAAGAATGCGGGATCCTCATCGCTTCAGGTCGTCACCACTTCCCAAGGTATCGGGCTTGTCCGCGATCATCTGGACGATCACCGTGGTCATCCGGCGGCAGAGGATGCAGCATCCGGTGGAAATCCCCACATCTGGCTGGACCCGGAGAATGCCGCCATCATGCTGCGCCATATTACGAAAGCCCTGATTAAGGTGGATCCCGTTCACGCGGCGGACTTTCGGAACAATCAAGCCACCTACCTCCAACAATTGGATCGGCTCCGCAAGGAACTGTCCGAGCGCGTGAGCCTGCTGGCGGATCGCCGATTCATCGCACATCACCCCGCGTGGCCCTACCTCGCGAGGCGGTTTGGATTCGACATTGTCGGAATCATTCAGGTGCAATCCGGCACGGAACCTTCCGCCCTTCATTTGCAATCCTTGATCGTGAAGATCAAGAAGGACCGCATTAAGGTCATTGTGTCGGAGATCCAACTCAGTCAAAAAATTCCCGATCTTCTTGCAAAGGAAACGAAGACTCGCGTCGTTGTCCTGACAACTCTGCCGGGCGGCCTGCCCGGGACCGAGACCTACCTCGACATGCTTCGCTATAATGTGCTCCAATTGTGCAACGCGCTGGAGACCGCCTAGTCTCCGGAGAGCAGCCCGAAGGAGCGCAACATTCCGTGACAGATTCACACGAACCCATTATCCGGTTCGACCACGCCACTTTCGGATTTCCTGGAGGCGTGATCGCCCTCAAAGATATCTCCCTTTCCATCCATGGGGGCGAATTCGTCGGCGTCATCGGCCCCAATGGATCAGGAAAAACCACTTTGTGCAGGGCCGTGCTGGGGCTCATGGCGCCGATCGAAGGACATCTCCACATTTTCGATTGCGCCTGCGACGAACTGCGTTGCCATCATCGAGCACAAATCGGATACCTTCCACAAAAGGGAGTGGTGGACCGGAATTTCCCTGTGACCGTGCTCGAAACCGTGATGATGGGCCGTTACGGCGCATTGGGCCTCTTCAAGCGTCCAGCGGGGAACGATCAAGAGATTGCGATGGAGTCGCTGACCCACGTTGGTATGGAGGCGCATAAACATACGGCGTTAGGACATCTGTCGGGCGGCCAACAACAGCGCGTCTTTATTGCGCGCGCCTTGGCGCAACAGCCCAAAGTCCTTCTTCTCGATGAACCGACGACCGGCTTGGACATCACCACCCAGCACAATGTCATTGAATTGGTGCAGCATCTCCATGAAGAGCTGGGTTTGACGGTTCTATTAATCACGCACGACATCAACCTCATCCGCTCACGCGTGGACCGCCTCGTCCTCCTCAAGACCAGGCTTTTCGCCGCCGGTCCCCCAGGGGAGGTCCTGAAGCCGGACATTCTCCGCCAGGTGTATGGCAAAGAGCTGGTCATTACGGACAAGGACCTGATTATCGTGGAAGACTATCACCATCGCCACTAGCGAGGTCTCTTCGACACATGCTTGATCTGTTCACGTATGACTTCATGCAGCGCTCCCTCCTCGCGGCAGCGATGGTCGGAGGGCTCTGTTCGGTGGTCGGCGTGTTTGTGGTCCTGAGAGGCTTGGCCTTCGTCGGAGCCGGCACGTCGCATGCGGCATTTGCCGGAGTGGCGCTGGGGTATTTGATGGGCTGGCCTCCCTTGCTGCTGGCGATTCTGTTCGGCCTGGCTACAGTCTGGATCACGGGATGGGTCGAAGAAAGGGGCCGGATGAAGCTCGATGTGTCGATCGGCATTCTCTATACCACGACCATGGCCCTCGCCATTCTCTTCATTGGACTCATGAAGACGTACAATCCCGAAGTCTATGGGTATCTCTTCGGGAGTGTGCTGTCGGTCACGAGCGAGGAACTGCAAGTGATCGGCGGGCTGGCGATTCTAGTGCTCGGCTTGCTTCTGTTGTTTTCAAAAGAGTTGTACTTCATTGCCTTTGATCAGGAGATGGCGGAGGCCTCGGGAATTCCGGCGAGGCGCATTTTCTTTCTCTTGCTGACGTTGGTGGCTTTGACGGTCGTGGTGTCGCTGAAAACCGTCGGCGCCATTCTCGTGTTCGCCATGATTTTGATTCCGGCTTCGACGGCCTATCAACTCACGCATAGCTTGACGACACTGACGTGGTATTCGGTCGCCATCGGTGTCGCTACCGCGGTAGCCGGAGTGCTGATTTCTGCGATGTGGGATATTCCTTCGGGACCCGCGATTGTCCTCCTCGCAACCACCTTCTTCTTCATCTCGGTGCTCCTCTCGCCGAAGAGATTGCGTAGTGCTGCGCCGGCCCATTCACATTAGAGAAGAATCTCTGGTTTCCCTGGACTGTAGGACTAAACGTACAGTGGCTGTGTCATAGATGAGTCACTAGCCCGACAGACCCAGCCCCATTGCTGAGGAAGTGCTAAGCAATCTCGCCCAATGAAGCGATTTTCTGGATTCTTTCGATTTCTTATATGCGGATCGCAATGAATTTCCAAGGCACAGGACTTGCGCTGGATAATACGTTGATTGGCCTAGGATGCCCAATGCACAGAGGAGGAATTTGATGCGAAGTGTAGTTTTGCGGCCTTGGATGGTGGGATTGGTGCTTGTGAGTGTTGTCGCTGCTCTTGTGCCGACAAACCTTGTCTCGGCAGAAGAGGGCAAACAGAACTTGGGTGGTATTGAAGCGGGAAAATGGGTGCTCGGCATGCGCGCGGGGTTTGCGCCGCTGACTCAATCACTGACCGATAGTTTTCCCAGTTCGACCAGTGTCGGCTCATTGGTCAACTTTCAAGCCATGTACAGTCTGAATACCTGGCTCTTGGTCGGTATGATGCTGGAGTGGGAGCGCCATGCAGTGGATCAGGAACGCCCGTTCCGCGACTTGGGACATCAGGATACCGTTTCCGTTTTACCGACAGTGGAAATTCGCCCCGTACGATTTGGATCTCTGGTGCCTTACGCTAACATGGGTTTTGGTGTGAACGTGAACAGCTTTGGCGAAAATTCCGCCACCCGGATTAGCCCGAGCAATACCTTCGCTTGGCGCCTCGGCTGGGGCGCGGACTACATGCTGACCAAACAGATCGCTCTCAACACGGAAATGGCGTACAAGCGGAATGACGGCCATGCGACGGTGAATGGCTCGAGAAATAACGATTGGAACGCGTCCTCGTTCGGCTTTCTCTTCGGCATGAAGATGTTCTTCTAGTTCCCGCCAAAACTTTCATTACCGGCAGGATGTCCGGTTGGTACGGGCATCCTGCTTTTTAATCAACGGAAAGTCCACGACAAATGAGCGGATCCTGTGGGAGGCGTTACTCAACGCGACTGTGCTTGCTCCGGCTCCAGACCATGCCGGTCTGCTCTTTCGAGCTAAACCCCAGCTTTTCATAGAAGCCAGGTCGTCTGGTGCAGAGCCAGAAGAGTTCGACGTTCTTGAGGCGAGGATGATTGAGAATCCGCTGAACGATCTCTGTGCCGATGCCTTGTTTTTGGTATGCCTTATCGACGATCACATCCAAGATGGTTGCCCGATACACGAAATCCGTCAGGACGCGGCCGAACCCCACCAACTGATCGCCGTCCCATGCGCATAACGCCAGATCGGTGTGGCGGAGCATCTCTCGCACTGCGTCCAGCGTGCGGCCCTTGGCCCAGGGCGCTTGATGGAAGAGCTTGAGCAATTCCTCTGGTTTAAGGTCTTTCTTCTCCGAGAAGGTAACGGCGCTCTTGAGGGTGACGGGCATCTTGTATTAGAGTATGCGCGCGATCGTCAGACAAATAATGGGGTGGGAGTGTACGAGGAAACGCATGGCAACGCAAGTCCGTAGCTGCCCTAAGTGCTTCCAATTGATGTGGCTCAAATCCGAGCAGTACGAACCTCTTGACGAGCGCACTGTCCGCGCCAAATGTCCCCACTGCGGCTCCACCGTTCGGTTCAAATTGGTCACCGAAGGCGCGAATGCGACAGGCCCGAAGATGGGGCATTGAACCGCTTCCGCTTACATGCCGCGTCCTGCGCCATCAAGCTCTGGCTTGTTGCCCGGAAGAATCTTGTGGAGGGCAGCCCGGTATTCACCGATTCGCTTTTCATCGATCCGCCCCACCTCGATTTCCTTGTCTCGCCGCATCCGTTCCAGGTGATCAAGCACGGCCAATAGTGGCTGCACCGATCCCAACAACTTGCCGGCTTCGAACGCTTCCAGCGACTCGATCAACGGCTCGTTCAGGCTTTTGTACGGCGTCCCCGCCGTTTGATTGCGAAACCTGGTGACAATCTCTTCATATTCGTCCACTGCTTCCAGCTTCGGTTTCACCCCGGTTGGGACTGCCGTCAAATGGACCACCGGCGGCAGCTTCGCAGCATAGAGCTTGAGCTGTGACGCCAGGCCGCCGATGACATCCAGTACATCTGCCGTCTGCATAGGCTCATCCTCGCAACAGGGCTCAGTGAATACGCTTCGCCGGGACCCTGTCAAGATTCAGCTGGCCGTCCTGCGGATAATCGTTCGAGCACATGGGCCACTGCCGCCATGTCCGGAGGGAACGGACGAGTAAATTCCTGCATCTCTCCCGTCGCCGGATGTCGAAACCCCAATGTCCTCGCGTGAAGCATCACGCGGGGAATCTCAACATGGTCGATGGAACAGACCTTTCTCCCGCCGTACGTCGGATCGCCGAGAATGGGATGGCCGAGCGACGTCAGATGGACGCGCAGTTGATGGGTGCGCCCGGTGCGAGGATAGAGCAGGACATGCGCGGCCACTTGACCGTATCGCCGATCAACTTTGTATTCCGTCGCGGATTCCTTGGGGCTCGTGGTGCGGGCCGAGAACTTCTTGCGCTCCTTGGTATCGCGGCCGATCGCAAGTTCAATGATGCCATGACCTTTCTTGGGCACACCCCAGATCAGCGCTTCATAGACTCGAATGATCGTGTGCAGCTTGAACTGAGCGGCCAAGGCTCGATGTGCGAGATCGGTCTTGGCAATCACCATCACGCCGGACGTGTCCTTGTCCAGCCGGTGGACCAGACCAGGCCGTTCCTTTCCGCCGATCGCTGAGATCGTGCCGCCGGAAGTCTGAAAATGATGGAGCAGCGCATTGACGAGCGTGCCGGTCCAGTTGCCGGGGGCCGGATGAACGACAATGCCGGCCGGCTTATTGAGAACCAAGAGGAAAGCATCTTCGTACAGCACTTCAAGGGGGATCGGCTCGCCTTTGAGCTCCAGCGGCTCCGGCTTCGGCACATCCATCGTGATCTTGTCGCCCGGCTTGATCTTGTGGCTGGCCTTGACGACTTGATCGTTGAGCCGGATGCGGCCGAGCTCGATCAACCGCTGGAGTGCCGATCGCGAAATGTCCCGCTCGCGATTCACGAGAAACACATCCAGCCGCTTGGGCTGTTCCCCGGATGTCACGACGAATTCGGTAATCATGTGCGGCACACGCTACTAAAGACCTTTGGTCAAATGCAATCGGGCATGCCCGGCTATTTGCCTCCTCAGTAGCAGAGGACTAAGCTAGCCGCTGGAGGCCGGTCTTAACGTGGATCGGGAGGTGCCGTCATGAGAAGGATTCTTTTGACCGCAACGTTGGTGCTCGCTGCAAGCTGTTTCCTTGCAAGGCTTTCGAACGCGTCGGACCGGCCAGGGATCCCGCCGGAGACTGTGGCAGACTATATTCACGCGGTCATTGAAGCGGACCGAACGTTCTATACGATTCATGTCGTTGAGCGGCTGCAGAAGGCGGGGGGAGCCACCGCCGCCGAGAATTGGCGCGCGAAGAAAAATGTCCTGCCGCTGCCGGCTCAATTCTTGATGGAGTCAAGCGACCTCGCCACCAAGACCGGCACGAGAATCCGTTACCGTCTGATCAGCCTCTGGCCTATTAATCCGCACAACGGCCCCTACGATGAGTCAGAAAAAAACGGCCTGGAAGCCGTACGGCAACATCCCGAACGCTCAGCTACCGGCACTGTCAAGGTCGGCAATCAGACGTATTTTCAAGCCATTTATGCCGATCGTGCAGTCAGCGAAGCCTGCGTCGCCTGCCATAATGCCCATCCCGGAAGTTTGAAAAAAGACTTCAAATTGAACGATGTCATGGGCGGGCTGATCATTGAAATTCCGCTGGATCACTGAGATCAGGGAAGGAGAGAAGGTTCATGCCTGTCAGGATGGCAGATGCCTCCTTGCGGAACGCTCGGATTTCCCGAAGTCGAATAGGACTTCCGAGGCTCAGGATTTCCTATACCGCCGGGGCCAGCAACAGGAAGAGATAGCGGTAATCCGCCGCGAATACGGCCGGCTCAAATCGACCGGTCAATTGGGGAAGCAATCTACGCTCGACCCACCGGATCATGCGCGGCAAACACAGCCGATAGAGACGCGGCCACTTTTGCGCGAACTTCGACAGGAGCAAACCCGCGAGAGGCAGATAGAGGCGACAGAGGATCTCACGGCCGAGGATCAATGTCGGCAGGACATTTTGCGTCACGTCCCGCTCTGAGACGATAGCCCATCGGTGTTGCATGATCGTCTCCCGGAACGTGGTTTCGTTATGGTCGTGGCCCGGCCGGTTTGCTCCAAAACGCCGGGTAAACCAATCGCCGATAAATACCCGTCCCTGCTCGCTCAAGAGCCGGTCAAAGAGCGGGATCACCCGATCAAGCGGCATGTACCGAAAACTTTCCGAGAAAATGATAAGGTCGAAACCGTTCGGCTCGAGGGTGAGCCCGATGTCCTGGAAGTATCCCTGTTTCACCGTGACCGTCGGATAGTGCGAAACAATATGGGCCGCCTGAACCGAAGAAGGCGTGATCGCCGTGACGCAATGACCGCGCTTCGTGAGTTCGTTTGACAGGCGCCCCATTCCTGCCCCCACGTCGAGAATGCGATGCCGGCCGGCCGGCAGACAGGTCATCAGCTCCTCGGCGAATCGTTCCTGTGCCGAACAGAATTCCTCCAAGACCCCCGGCTCTTTATGTGTTTTGACGGGCCAATATCCGAAGTGCAGATACCCCGATTTCAACACGTTGTCATACATGAGATGCATCGGGTCGAGGGCCGCATTATGCGTATTCAATTGTCTGAGAAAGTCCGGCAGTTCTTCAGGAAGCATGGGTTCCTCCGCCAAAGGATGGATGGACGAGTGCAATAGATTAGCGCCTGTCGCCCGGTCGGGACCTACTGTACAGGAACGATCGAGAGGATCAACCGCTTTTCGCTATGGGGCTGAAGAAAGAAAATAAACGCGGCTTAAGATGTGTGCGCACCCTTTCGGGCACGTTCGGCGATTTTTTTCCGGAGACGAGCTTTCTCGAGACTGATTTCGGCTTCTTTGACTTCGGAGGGCAGGCCGCCGGCTTTGAGCCGCTGCTCTGCTTTTTCGACAGCGGCTTGCGCACGGTCCACATCGATATCTTCGGCCTTCTCGGCGATCTCGGCCATGATGGTCACTTTGTTCGGAGTCACCTCGGCGTACCCCCAGAGGACAGCCATGTGGTTCGTCTGGTCGCCGATGCGATAGCGCAATTCGCCGATGCGTAAAGTGGACAGGAAATGACAATGGCCTGGCAACACCCCGAATTCGCCTTCCGAACCAGGCGCGATCACCTCATCGACCTGCTGGCTCAGCAGCTGCTTCTCCGGCGTGACCACCTCTAACAGAATCTTCCCTGCCATGTCTTCTTCCTCTTTACCAACCTACCCTCATCGCGGAGCGAGCTGGATGTCCTCTACTGCGCGCATGCACCGACCACAGCTTCATCGTGGGGGTGCGCGAGCACCGAGGACACCCTGCTTGCTCCGCCTCTATACCTTCACTCCCATTTTCTCCGCTTTCGCGACGGCTTCTTCGATGGGGCCCACCATGTAGAAGGCCTGTTCGGGAAGATGATCGTACTTGCCGTCCAGGATTTCCTTGAAGCTGCGGACCGTGTCCTTCAGCTTGACATACTTGCCCGGCGCGCCGGTAAACGCTTCGGCGACGTGGAAAGGCTGCGAGAGGAACCGCTGAATCTTCCGCGCGCGGGCCACAACCATCTTGTCGTCTTCGGACAATTCGTCCATCCCGAGAATCGCGATGATATCTTGCAAGTCTTTGTACCGTTGCAACACGGATTGGACGCCGCGCGCGACCTTGTAGTGCTCCTCACCGATCACTTGCGGATCCAGAATGCGGGAGGTTGAATCCAACGGATCGACCGCCGGATAAATACCCAACTCGGCCAACTGCCTGGACAACACGGTGGTGGCGTCCAAGTGCGCGAAGGCCGTCGCCGGCGCCGGGTCGGTCAAGTCGTCGGCCGGCACGTAGATGGCTTGTACCGACGTAATCGATCCACGCTTGGTGGAGGTAATGCGTTCTTGCAACGCACCCATCTCGGTGGACAGGTTCGGCTGATAGCCGACGGCTGACGGCATGCGGC
>CAYNLM010000095.1:0-15844 GCA_964398045.1 uncultured Nitrospira sp.
TCATTAGGTTCATGTTCTCAAGAAGGGTTGGTAATGGGACCTCTTGCCTATCTAAAGTTTCTCCAAAAATCTTCTCGAAGAACGTGCCAAAATACTGAGTGTCTAAATCGGCAAATGTCAGTCCATGCGCTGGTATTTCATCCCCATGAATTAAACCTGCGCTCTGGAACATCCGCTGCATTTCCTCTCGGGATGTTACCTTGCGCTTATCTGCGCCGCTTTTCACCCAGATGGTCCCGTTGTTGTCCATGTAAGGCTTATTTATCCCGTCAGCCACGGTTACAATCATTACCAGGCCCCCCGGCGTTGCAACATTCTCGGTTTGTACATTTATTGGATAATGCACATTATGGGTGCATACATTAGCCACAAGTCCATTCAAGCGGCGTATGTCCTCTATGTTCAATCCAGAAACAGTTCCGCTATCACTTAGGCCTATAAAAAGCCTGCCACCTCCTGAATTGCTGAAAGCTACAAGTTCCTCAGATAAGGCCTGAGCATTCGTGAAATTGGCTTTGAATTGGTGTTTGCTGTCTTCCCCTCGAGCAGCAAGCTCTAAGACTTCTGCGGCTTCCATATTTCGTAAATCCTTTTCCGCTGTGCGAAGGCCTCTTCGCCACCTTCCATAATGTCCACGATTTCCTGCTGCAATTTAGGACAATCGATGCTGCCGGTGTTCACCCTGATCGTCTCATCGGAGTAGCTACAGGAAATGATTTGTTCTGCATCACCAAGGACGGGAAAATTTGCATTATGTGTGGCAAATATAAACTGCGTAGTTGGCTTGAGCGCGCGGATGAGTTTAATAACATCCTCATAGATTGTTTGATTGTCCAGGTCGTCTTCCGGCTGATCAATGATGATGACATCGTTCTCTCGCTGGCTAAGGACAAAAAGGATCAGCGCAGATGCTCGTTGCCCAAGAGAATGATGTCTTAGCTCTTTGCCACGATACTCAATGATAAAGCGATTAGGAATTTGCCAAGTCAGCAGTATTTCAAGATCCCGAGTGAAATATTCTTCGAAGACCTGAGCGGAACTTCCCGCAGTCTCCTTCGCTTTTTGAAAGTCTTTGTACATGGCGCCAAAATCAGTGAAGCCATCAGCAAGGGCAGTAAAAGTTGATTCCCTAATGCGGCTACCTCTAAACACATCTTTCATAGAAGTGATAAAGCTATCCTTGTCCGCTTTGAACTCGACCTTTATCATCAACGAAGAGTGGTTTTGGTTAACCTTAGCTAATTCCTCTTGAATCGCTTTAAACTCGGCATGCCATAGCTCATTCAAGCTGGCCAACTCCGTCAACAGATTCTGTTTGATTTCGATTCGCTGCGACTCTTCCTTCTCCAAGGCCTCAAGCATTTGTTTTGATTGCTCTACGACGGTTCGCAATTGACGGAATTCGTCTGGCCGTATGGCCTTTACTCCTGTGTCTTTTAATTCTGCTGCTAGTCTCCGTTCTATCTCCGCGAACGCTTCCTTGAGGCCTTCACGGGAAGATTCGAATTCTTTTGTTTTGGCCTGCAATTGTAAGAGGGTAGCCTTGCCTGACACGGTTGCTTCCTTGATCTTCGCAAAAGAGACAACCAATTCATCGTAGATTGCCAGAAACTCCTTGAAGAACGATTCATTCTGTCTGGACTTGTAGACTCGCTGATTCTTAAGATCATCTTCGTAACGATTGACGAAGGCATCCAACTCAGCCAAATATCCCTTTGCAAAAGAAACGGTTTGGGAGCATTTACGAGAGTCTGCGTCGAAGTCCGCCTGTTTCTGGAGTTTCTCCTCTACTCCATGCTCCTTGTAGAATTTCAGTCTATGTTCGGCATCTTGTTGCTTCGCTTTATATTCCCTTTTTTTCTCCTCGGTCATGGACAGCCGTTTAAGGTTGCGGACCGCTTCAATGACCTTCTGCTTCTGTGCTTCAATGTGTATTCGGGTTTCTCTGAGTTTCTCTCCAACGAGTTTCTCGACGAGGTCTTTCTCAAATCCCTCGCCCGTGCTGGATAGATCCTTTTGACCAAAATAAATCGGTTTATTTAAAACTGTTTCTCGGATCGAGACGCCAGGTTGGACAACGCCTCCGACATACACATCGGGTTTTTCCAGGTTTATACGTCGGATTTCGTAACGCTGACCTCTTTCGTCAACCGCTTGGATAGTGATCTTGCCGCCACTACCGAGAGTGTGTCCTACGAGGGACCTTTTGTATTCGCGGTCCAGACTTTTTTCACCAAATGGTATGTCAAGCGCATAGCGTATCGCTTCCAGAATTGACGATTTTCCGCTTCCTCGGATACCAATAAGCGTGTTCAATTCTGGAGAAAAATTAATCGTTTCCCCCTGAAGGACTCCGCCCTCGAAGGTGGCGCTAAGGATATGCGAACTCTCATGTTTTTTGGGCTCGCTTGCGAGTCGGTTAGGGTAATCTAGTAGAGCGTACTTTACCGCCTCGAATGCGAAATCGCCGATTTTCAAGAAGCATGTCCTGCCCTGGCCTATCTGATCTACAGACTTGCAGTCCGATCCTTCTACCTCGGCAGGGTACCAGTCTCCGAGCCACTCGCGAACTTTCTCGCGGAGTTCTCGTGTTCGCACCTTTTGAAAGCCAAGCGTCCTCCTACGGAAAAGCTCATTCTCCCCTAGGTCCTTAATACGCCCACCAGCTAGGCCACCCCACAAACCATTTTTCTCCTCGACGTGCGCAAAGACAAAGAAGTAGTCCCTTTCAAACTTATTAAGCTCCCTGATTGTTTCGAGGAGGTCATGGTTGGACCGGCTATTCTCATTCTCGAAATTGCTTTGCGTTGCAAAAGTAACATTGATGAAATTCTGAACATAGTTTGTGTTTTCTGGATTGCGTATCCATTCATCACTGAAGACCACTACAACGTGTACTCCGTTTGAGCCGTCCTTTACCGACAGTTCCATGCCTGGTAACAGGAGGATCTCCTCCTTGCGTGCCTGCTTCTGCAAAACCTTGAATTCTTGAAGATCAAACTTGTTATGATTGGCAATCACTCCGACCCGAATCCCGGCCGTCTTCAATCCTTCAATGTATGATGTTACGAAGTATGGCTCTTCACCTAGATACTTGAACTCTTTGTCTTTTCGTGTGTGCAAATGAAAATCTGCCCGTGCCCACGCGCTGCCATGTTTAAATATGTCAAAGAGTTGATCTTCTGCGGTCATCGGAAGACTCCTTCTTATCTCGGCCATACTCCCGCATTAAGCCAGTCTATGTATCGGACAAGTGATGATACGCTTAGAAGCTGCCAAAATCGATGGGAAAGTCAGCAGTTACGGGCTTCCGAATCGGCTGCTTGGCAAGTTCATAGGGATATGAGGCTCGTGTGTTGACGGAAGGAGGCAGCTGTCTTGACCAATCAAAAATAGTTGATATATAGTTCAGCCATGGTTGCTTCCGCTGTTTCGCTTAAAAAAGCCGCATCGTTGTTTCATGCCTTGTCGGATGAGACACGGTTGGCATTGCTTGAACGACTGAAAGGCGGGGAACATTGCGTCTGCGAGCTGACGGATGCCATGAAGGCGGGGCAATCCCGGTTGTCGTTTCACCTCAAAGTGCTCAAGGAGGCCGGGCTCATTCAAGATCGGCGCGAGGGACGGTGGATGTATTATTCGCTCAATCCCGATGCGATCGAAGAGCTGGAGGAGTTGGTGGAGACGCTCAAGAAGGCGGCCAAGTCGGCGCGTTCCGCATTGCCGTGCTGCTGATTTTTTTGGCTCTAATAGATCAACGTTTATTGATGGGAGGTGCTGTATGAATAACGAACAAGCGCTGAAAGAAGAGATCAAGGCAAGGTACGGGCAAGCGGCCCTGCAAGCCAAGCAGCAGGAACGGCGTTCTTGCTGCGGGACCGGCACGGTGCTGCAGGAGGGCAAGCTGGATCCCATCACCGGCAATTTGTATGGCGACCAGGAGACGGCAGTGCTGCCGGAAGATGCCGTGCGGGCCTCGCTCGGCTGCGGAAATCCGACGGCGTTGGCTCAGATCACGCCGGGCGAGACCGTCCTTGATTTAGGATCGGGCGGCGGGATTGATGTCCTGCTTTCGGCTCGACGTGTGGGACCCGCCGGCAAGGTGTACGGCTTGGACATGACCGACGAGATGTTGGAACTGGCGCGAGCCAATCAAGCCAAGGCCGGCGTGACCAATGTCGAGTTTTTGAAGGGCGACATCGAACATATTCCGTTGCCGGACAATTCCGTCGATCTGATTATTTCCAACTGCGTCATCAACCTGTCGCCGGACAAGGACCGGGTGCTGGCGGAAGCGTTCCGCGTATTGAAACCGGGCGGACGCTTTGCCGTGTCCGACATCGTGATCCGCGGCGAGATGCCGAACGAAATACAACGCAGCATCGAACTCTGGGCCGGCTGCGTGGCCGGGGCACTGGAAGAAGCAGACTACAAGGCGAAGCTCGAACGGGCGGGCTTTGAACGCGTCTCCATCGAGCCGACCCGGGTCTATACGGCTGCGGATGCCCGGGACTTGTTCGACGGGACGGGGCTCGACGTCGAGACGATCGCGCCGCTTGTCGACGGAAAGTTCATCAGCGGCTTCGTACGGGCGACCAAACCAGTGACTCAAGCGGCTTGCTGCTCGACGACCTGCTGCTCATAGCTGAATCACATTGCCTTAAGGGAACCGTCATGGAATTTGCCCTCTCGTCGCCGATCTCAACCGCTGAAAAGCGGCTGAATCTTTTTGAGCGCTACCTCACGCTCTGGGTGGGGCTCTGCATGGTGTTCGGTGTGTTGGTCGGTCAATGGTCCCCCGGCGTGGTGACCGTGGTTCGAGGTTGGGAGTTCGGCACGGGCAGCCATATCAATCTGCCGATCGCGGTGCTGATCTGGCTTATGATCATCCCCATGATGATGAAGGTCGATGTCACGGCGCTGCGCCATGTGGGGCGCCGCCCTCGCGGGCTCATGATCACCCTCTTCGTGAATTGGATGGTGAAGCCGTTTTCGATGGCCTTGTTCGCCTGGGTGTTCTTTCGCTACGTCTTTTCGGCATGGATCAGTCCATCCGAGGCGGATCAATACATCGCGGGCTGCATCATCTTGGCCGCTGCCCCTTGTACGGCGATGGTGTTTGTGTGGAGCTATCTGACGGACGGCGACCCGGCCTACACGCTGGTGCAAGTCACAGTGAACGATCTGATCATGCTGGTGCTGTTCGCGCCGATCGTCGGACTGTTGGTCAGCGGCGCTTCATCCCTGACCGTGCCCTATCAAGTCCTGTTCTATTCCGTAATCGCCTTCATCGTGATCCCACTCGCGATCGGCACGCTGCTCCGCATCTGGCTGATAGGGCGGCATGGGAAGGAATGGTTCGAGGAGAGCCTCTTGCCCCGCTTCGCGCCCGTGACCATCCTGGCGCTCCTGGCGACGCTGCTGCTGATCTTTGCGTTTCAAGCGGACAATCTCATGAGCAAGACCTGGCATGTCGCGCTCATCGCCGTGCCTATCCTGTTCCAGGTCTACCTGAACGCCTCGCTGGCATACGGCCTGATGTGGCGGTGGCGCGTGCCGTATCCGGTTGCTGCGCCTGGCGCTCTCATCGGGGCGAGCAACTTTTTTGAACTGGCCGTGGCGACGGCCATCGCGCTCTATGGAGCAGAATCCGGCGCCGCGTTGGCCACGGTCGTGGGTGTGCTCGTTGAAGTGCCGATGATGCTGTCGGTGTGCAGGTTCTGCAATGCAACTCGTCAGTGGTTTGCGAACGAGGTTCCGGCATGAAACAACGGGTGTTGTTTCTCTGCACCGGCAATTCGGCCAGGAGCCAGATGGCCGAAGGGCTCCTGCGCCATCTTGCCGGTGAGCGCTTTGACGTCTTCAGCGCGGGAACCCATCCCGTCGGCCTGAACACCGGCGCCGTGGAGGCCATGCGGGGACTCGGCATCGACATCTCGCAGCATCGCTCGAAGAACATGGGCGAGTTCGTCAACCAGCCGTTCGATTATGTGATCACGGTCTGCGATCGGGCGAAGGACTCTTGCCCGCTGTGGCCTCATGCGGCGACGCTGATCCATTGGAGCTTCGAGGATCCTGCCACGACCCCGGGGACCGGGGAAGAACGGCGGCGATCATTCCAGAAGGTGCGGGACCAGATCCGGGCTCACATTGAAGAGTTCATTGAAAGGCAAGCCCGGACCAAAGCTTGAGTGGATTCCGAACGTCGGACCAAGCCGTTTCACGGCCCGGCGATAATATGCCCGCCTGGTCTCTCCTCGCCTTCACCCCATTCCGCGACAACTTGCGCCATCTCTTCGAGTCGCTGCGCGGCGCGGCCGTAGACTGTCTCGGGTGGATACTCGCCGTCGAGCCCGCGTTCGCCGGCTGCGACTCCGGTGAGCAGTTCAATGGCCTCTTCCATGGTGTTGACCGCGTAGATGGTGAAGTGTCCGGATTCCACCGCCTCCACCACTTCGCGTCTGAGGGCGAGGTGCTTGGTATTTCTGGCGGGGATGATCACGCCCTGTTTGCCGGTGAGCCCTCGTCGTGAGCAGGACTCAAAGAACCCTTCGATCTTCTCGTTCACGCCGCCGATCGGCTGCACTTCGCCCAATTGATTGACGGAGCCGGTGACGGCGAGATATTGCCGGATCGGCAAATCGGCCAAGCTCGATAAAATCGCCGCGAGCTCGGCCACGGCCGCGCTGTCTCCTTCCACTTCCGAGTAGGTCTGCTCGAAGGTCAAGGAGGCGCTGACGGCAAACGGATGAGCGCCGGCAAACTTACCGGCGAGATAGCCGGCGAGCGTCATGACTCCTTTGCTGTGGATCATGCCGGCCAATTCCGCTTCCCGTTGGATGTCGATCACGCCTTTGGTGCCGACGAAGGTGCGCGCCGTAATGCGGGTGGGGCGTCCGAACGCGTAGTCGCCGAGTTGATGGACGGACAGGCCGTTCACCTGGCCGACTACCTCGCCGTCGAGATCCACCATGAGCGTGCCCTCGCGGATTTCGTCCTGAATCCAGTGCTCGGCCAGGTTGGAGCGGTGGCGCTTGTGCGCGATGGCGGCGTCGACGTCGGCCCGCGTCACGAAGGAATGCCCTTCTTTCTTGGCCCAGTATCCGGCTTCTCTGATGAGATCGCTCACGACGCTGAACCGCAGCGACAGCCGGTCACGTCGCTCGGCAAATCGAAAGCCTTGCCGAATGACTTCCGCGACTGCATCCGCGTCGAAGTGCGGGAGCCCTTCTTCCCGGCACAGTTTGGCGATGAACCGGGCGTACTGACGGTCCTGGCGCTCACTGCGCACGACTTCGGTGTCGAAATCCGCTTTCACCTTGAAGAGCTTAGAAAAGTCTTCTTCATAGGCTTGGAGCAGATGATAGAGGATCGGCGGCCCGACCATGATGACTTTCACGCTCACGGGAATCGCTTCCGGTCTGAACCCCGCCGTGGAGAATCCGTAAAACTCACCCGGGTCTTCAATCTTCACTTCTCCGGTCTTGATGACGCGCTTCAAGGCGTCCCAGGAAAACGGCTGGCGCAGCACGTCCAGCGCGTTCACGATCAAGTAGCCGCCGTTGGCGAGGAGGACGGCGCCGCCACGGATCTCGGTGAAGTCGGTGTACATGACGCCCATATGCGCGCGCCGTTCGATTTTTCCGATCAGGTTCGTATACGTCGGATGGGCCTCGTCAATCACCGGCGCCCCGCCGGTGGGGTCGTGTTCGACGATGAGGTTGACCTGAAAACGCGTCATATCGGGCCGTCGGGTTTCCAATCCGGGAATCGGCAGCACCGGGCCTTCGCGCGGCAGGAAATCTTTGTAGTTGTGTATGACATCATGATGCACCCGCTCGAGGTAGGCCGAAACCGCCGGCAAATCCTGATAGGTCCGGCGCATCGTTTCATACCGGCCTTCGATGACGTTGGTGACGAGTTGGCGGTCCAGCTGGCGGAGTTGCAGCTCCGCTTCCTTCTCCAGACTGTGGATGCGTACGTGAAATTCGCGGATTTCCCCTTCGAGCGTCTTGCGCCGCTCCGTCAGGGTTTGGGCTTCTTGCTCGGTCATCGCCTCCATTTCTTCTTCCGTCATGGGGCGGCCGCCCTTCAGCGGGGCAAGCCCGAAGCCCACGGGCGTCTCTTCGAAGCCGAACCCTTGCGCGAGGGTCAATTCCGTCAGTTCACGAAACAGGGATTTTTTCTTCGTCTCCGTGTCCTCGTTCAGTTTCGCCTTGGCATCAAGGTACTTCTTACTTTCGAAGGCCGACGGAATGTCGCGGCGCAAACTTTCGATGAACGTGCCCATCTCCCGTTTGAAGGCGCGGCCCTGGCCGGCCGGAAACGACAGGCAGAGCGGGCGGGAAGCATCCTGGAAATTATTGACGTAGCACCAGTCGGACGGCGCAGGGCCGGCCTGGGCCAGCCGTTTCACCATCTGGCGGACCAGCGTGCCTTTCCCCGTTCCGACCGGGCCCGACACGTACAGATTGAAGCCCGCGCTTTTCATTTGCAGGCCGAACTCGAGGGCTTCGACCGCTCGCTCCTGGCCGATGATTTCACTGAGCGGCTCTAACTCGCTCGTATTCTCGAAGCCGAGCTGCGCGGGATCGACGTTCAAGGAAAGCATCGAGACGGGAATTTTGAATTTCTCGGCGCTCATCTACAACACTTTCGGCGCGATGGGAGGCGGACGTCTGACGGCCGTCGCCTGGGGGCCTTTGTCGCCTTCTTCCAGGCCGAAGACGACTTCCGTTCCATCTTCCAGTTGGTCGAATGTGAGGTCTTGCAGCGCGTGCGCATGAAAATAGACTTCGCCGCCTCCCTCTTTCAAGATGAATCCATATCCTTCTTTGGGGAAGAGTTTGCAGACCACGCCTCGATGCGGCGGAATTGGAGGGACGCGCACCTCAGTCTTCGCCCGTTTTTCGCGATATTTCCGCAACTCAATCGTGACGGCGTCGAAGGCTTCTCGAATCGCTTCTTCGAAGGTTTTATTCTCTTTGCGGGCGGTCAAGGTATGGCGGCCCGGAAGGGACACGACGATCAGCGCCTCGGCAACGTTGGCGAGCTTCTTGTGATGAGGGTTTTTGGTCAGGGTTACGCGGCCGTGGATCAGATCCTCGTGTCCTCGTTGCAGGTCCGCCATGCGGGCCTCGATCTCGGTCTTCCAGCGGGGGGTCATGCCGACATTGCGGCTCTCAATTTCCAGTTCCATATCATCTCCTTCCATCCGCCCACTCTGTCGTCATGGTTGAGATCAGCAAAGGGTATGCCGTTCGCTCACGGAGGCTTGAGGTACGAGGTGAGAGGCCAAGGGCTGATATTTCTTTCTTCTTGCCACCAGCCACAGGCCTCTTGCCCCGTTGATGTGGTGCATTTGTCCTCAGTCGTCGTTTTATAGGTGAAGCTCAATGCGCCAGTTGTACCTGGATTGAGGCCGGCGCTTCATGCCCCTTGTCCGGCTCTCAGTGGAATGCGACTTGCGTAGTGGTAGCCCCATGCTGAGGCTCAAGAAGCCATTGCTTGAACAGTATCTTCGGACCCGGTTCGGTCCCGAGGTCACGCTGTTGTCGTATGGAGTGATCGGCAAGGAAAGCTCGAAAGGGACACAGAAACGATACGGCTACGGCACACCCGTCAAATTGACCTTCCGCGTCGGGCACCGGGTGCAATCCGCCGTGCTCGAAACCATGAAGCCGGGTCCCTTCGGCCATGAGCATATGGCCGATCGCGCGCAGGCCATGCTCTGGGACTATGACTCGTATGGGCGGCTGCCACGCCACGTGAAAGCGCTCGACGTGGGCGCCTTTACCGACAAGCTGGAACTGTTCTCCGTTGCGGGGGCACGCGAGTTTTTTGTCCTGAATCAGTGGACGGAAGGGGCCGGCTACCATCTCGATCTCGTACGGCTGATGAAGGGTGGTGCGCTCCGCACGCTGGATCGGGAGCGGACCAAGGCCATGGCCCGCTACCTCGCGCAGATTCATGCCAAGAAACGGCGGGATGCCGACTTGTATCGGCGCCGGCTGCGCGAATTGATCGGCCACGGCGAATGCATCATGGGGCTGACCGACAGCTATCCCGCGCAGTTTGAATTCATCACCGACGATCTCTTGCGGACCATCGAGGAAGCCTGCAATCGCTGGCGGTGGCGTCTGCGCGGCAAGACCGGCCGACTCTCGCAGGTGCACGGCGATTTCCATCCCTATAACGTGCTGTTCCGGGCAGGGACCGAGTTTTCCGTCCTGGACCGCTCGCGCGGCGAATGGGGCGAGCCGGCCGACGACGTGACCGCGATGACGATGAACTACCTGCTCAACTCCCTCATTCGATGGGGCAGGTTCCAGGGCCCGTTCGAGGTGCTGTTCCGATTGTTCTGGGATTCTTATCTGGAAGCCAGCCGCGACAAAGAGGTGACGGCAACTGCTGCTCCGTTTTTTGCGTTTCGCGGCCTGGTCGTGGCGAGTCCGGTCTGGTATCCCAAGTTGTCGATCGACGTCCGCCGCAGCATTTTTCATTTCATCGAAAACGTTCTCGATGTGCCGCGCTTCGATCCGGCGAAGGTAAACGAGTATCTGGGGTAATTGGTGATTTGGTGATCTGGCGATCTGGTGAAGTAGGAAGTAATGAGATGCTGCTGCCATGACGGAGCCAGAAAATCACCAAATCACCAAATCGCCAAATCACCAAATGGCCTTCGCCATCTGGCTCACCGGGCTGCCGGCTTCGGGGAAGAGCACGATCGTGGCTGCGCTCAAGCCGCAGTTGGAAGCGATGGGCTGCTCGGTGGAAGTGTTGGAGTCCGATGCAGTGAGACGGGTGCTCACCCCGACAGCGACTTATTCAGACGTTGAGAGGGATCTGTTCTATCGCGCACTGGCTTTCACAGGGGCGAGGCTGGTGGCGCACGGCGTGACGGTGATCTTCGACGCCACAGCGAGCAAGCGAGCGTACCGTAACTTTGCCAGGAGTCTGATTTCCCGGTTCATCGAAGTGGCGGTGGAATGTCCGTTGGAACTCTGTATGCAGCGCGACTACAAGGGGACCTATCGACGCGGCCAGACAGGCGAGTCGTCCACCGTCCCGGGGTTACAGGCTCCCTACGAAGCACCGCTCGATCCGGAAGTGAGGATCGATACGACGAAAGTCTCGGCGAAGGAAGCGGCCGAGAAGATACTGGAGGTTGTGAAGGCCGGGCTTGTTTAGCAGATTGCAGCAGAACCAAGGTGAGGCTGTCGAAGGACAGGCTATTTCGCTGCTGCCCCGGATCCTGATCCTGACGCATGTCGGAGAAACCATCTTCCCGCATGCTCAGCCACTTGTTCCAGCGTGCCCGGCTCCTCGAACAGATGGGTGGCGCCGGGGACGATGATCAGTTTCTTCTCGCAGGTCAGCAGCTCGTGGGCGGCTTGGTTCATTTCGATCACCGGTTCGTCGTATCCGCCGACGATCAATAAGGTCGGAGCTGTCACCCTGGCTAGATAAGGTTCCGCCAGATCAGGCCGTCCTCCTCGTGACACCACGGCTTGAATCTTCACAGGGTCTCGCGCCGCGGCCTGCAACGCCGCGCCGGCTCCTGTGCTGGCGCCGAAATAGCCGATGCCCAACCCGATCGTGCGAGAGTCCTGTTCGAGCCAGGCTTTGGCGATCAACAGCCGATCGGCCAGCAGATCGATGTCGAAGACCTTCCGCCGATCCTCCGCCTCCTCCGGCGTCAGCAGATCGAGCAGCAGGGTGGCAAGCCCGTTCTGCTGCAGATGCCGGGCGACGAAATTGTTGCGCGGACTTAAGCGTCCGCTCCCGCTTCCGTGGGCGAAGAGCACCACGCCGCACGGGCTGGTTGGAAAGCCGAGGATGCCCTCAAGGGAAAGCTTTCCTTTGGTGATCCGCACGTTCTGTTCGTGTGAGGTCGTCATGGCCGTGCCTCTTTCTTTGTGGTGCTGCAAGGAGCCGGGCGACTGAGTCCGGTCATTCAGACATAGCGGTCTACCGTCTGTGCGAGATCCTGCAAAGCCGAAGAAATCCGGACCTCGAAGGCAGGCGCCGGCTCAAGCGCGCGGAGCGGTTCCGGGAGCCGGGCCAGTTGTGACGCAACTTGCTCTCGCACTTCCGCCAGGGTTGGGGCAGGGGTGACACGACGGCCTTCTTTCATGACCGGTTGAAGCAACGGCGTGCCTTCTTCCCGATCATGCACGGTGGTCACCACATCGCCCTTCAATCGTCCGTCACCATCAGACTGACGAAACACTTGCTTGCGGCCGGGCCAGGTGGCCTTGCCTTCCGATCGTTTTCGGCAGGGGCGGCCGGCGTATTCTTGAAGTTTGTACGCGCAATCCAACGACGGCGCATCGGCTGAGGTGGTCATCGCGGTCCCCACGGCAAAGCTGTCGATCGGCGCACCGCGTTCGATCAGATCTTTCAACCGATATTCGTCGAGATTGCCGCTGGCGAGGATCTGGGCATGCGGCAGTCCCCCCTCATCAAGAATGTGGCGGACCTTCCGGGCATGGTCCGCCAGGTCGCCGCTGTCGAGGCGCACGCCTTTCACGAGAATCCCCTTGGCTTTGAGCGACGGAGCCAACGTGACGACTTTGTGGGCCGCGGCCTCCGTATCATAGGTGTCGATGAGCAGCACCACATTATCCGGTTGGGCTTGCGCGAAATGCTCGAACGCCCCGGTTTCGTCGGCATGCGCCTGAACGAACGAATGGGCCATGGTTCCATAGAGGGGAATCCCATACCGCATGCCGGCCAGCACGGTGGCGGTGCCGGCAAACCCTGCGAGATAGCTGGCCCGTGCGGCGAGGAGTCCTGCCTCCGCGCCATGCGCGCGGCGCAGGCCAAAATCGATCAGCGGTTTTCCTCGAGCGACGAGGACCGACCGCGCGGCCTTCGAGGCGATCATGGTTTGGAAATTCAGCAGATTCATGACGCGGCTTTCGACGAGCTGGGCCTGCGGCATCGGCGCGGTGATGCGGAGGATCGGCTCGTGGGGAAAAAAGAGGGTGCCTTCGGGCATGGCCTCCACGTCGCCGGTGAACCGCATCGTTTCCATATATCGCAGCATGGCCGGCGTGAATCGGCCTGTGCGGGTGAGCCAGGCCAGTTCGTCGTCCCTGACGCGAAGGTTCGAGAGAAAGTCCACGACCTGCTCCAGACCGGCGGCCATCAGGAAGTTACGATGGGGCGGCAGTTTGCGGACAAAAAACTCGAACGACGCCTGCTCCTCCATGCCCTGCTCTCGATAGGCCTGGACCATGGTGAGCTCGTACAAATCCGTCAGGAGGGCGCTGGTCGAGGCGTTCATGCGGCCATCGCCTCCAACGTGATCGGGATCACCCCCAGCCTAACCATCTCTTCTTCGGCGCGCCGTCCGTCTTCCGGTTGAAGGTTCACGGCCTTGATCCCGTCCATCAGCAGACACACGTCGTATCCCAAACTCCTCGCGTCCTTGACGGTGTTCAGGACGCAATAGTCGGTTGCCAGACCGCCGATGAACAATCGCCGCACGCCGATGGCCCGCAGGTGGCGATGGAGGGGGGTGCCGTGGAATGCGGAGTACGCTTCCTCCTCGCGGTCGATCGCCTTATAGATGATGACCGCCGAAGCTGGTACTTGAAATGTTGCCGGCGGCAAGGAGCCGTGCGAACCGGCGACACAGTGAATCGGCCAGGGCCCTCCTTGTTCACGGAACGAGCAATGGTCGGGCGGATGCCAATCGCGGGTGAGAAAGATGGGGAGGCCATGGACCTGGAATCGGCGAATATACTTCAGGAGAATCGGAATAATGGCGTCGCCTTCGCTGATGCCGAGCGCTCCGCCGGGAAGAAAATCGTTTTGGATGTCGGCGATGAGCAGCGCATCGTCGGCGTTCAAATGCTGCATAACAAGACGCGTGCTCCGGTCAGAGACCCACAGCGGGGTCAGCGCCCCTGTTGCGAGAGGAGACGAATGTAAGCGACCACGTCCTGCATCTCGCCGTCGGTCAGCTCGCCTCTCCACGAATGCATCGGGCTGAAGACGACGCCGTGTTCGATCGTGCGCAGCAATTCTTCATCCGATTTCAAGAAGGACCGAAACCGGTGAAAGTTCGCGGGCGGCACTCTGAGCGAGGCAGCAGCCGGACCGTCGCCATAGCCGGTGACTCCGTGACAGGACTGGCAATGCCGCTCGTACACGGCTTTCCCCCTCGCCATATCAGACGGATAGTCCTGAGCGGAGGTTGAGAGGGTGACGCTTCCCCATGCGAGCAGGCTGAGAAGCCCTATGAGACGGCGCCGAGTTCTGGTGCGACAGAACATAGTTCAGCTCAACTCTTCTTGGTGGTGTGGGCGATGAACGGGCTGAACAGCTGTTGCAGCTTCTTGCTTCCGCAAGCCGGACATTGGACGTCGCCGCGCTCATGTTCTTTCAACGTCACGACGATCAGCGATTCCTTCCCGCAGTCGAGGCACTTGTAGTCGTACATCGGCATCGTCGATCCTCCACTCCTAGCCAAAAATCATAAGCGGATAGATGCCCTGGTGCAGGAGGGCATGCGAGACGCTGCCCAGCACCAGGCGCGTGATGCCCTGGCGGCCGCGCGACCCCAACAGGATCAGATCGGCATGCACGGCTTGGCTTCCTTCAGGATTCCGTCGACGGGCGTGCCCAAGGAGGCGGTGCTACGGGCTTGATGCCCTAGGGCGGTCAGTTTGCCGGCCGTCTCGTTCAGAAAGTCTTGCGCGCGGCGGAGCGCATGCGTTTCCATCTGCTCGGCCGAGGCCGCATCCACCGGCCAAGGCGGCCTGGTGTGCGGGAGCACGCTGAACAACGTGACGGTCGCCGGCTCGCGAAATGGTGTCTGCTGGAGAAAGCGGAGAGCCTGCTCGGCGTCCTGCGCGCCCTGCAGCGGGAGGAGGATCTGCTTGAGCGCTTTCATGGGACCGGGAAGGATCATCTTCGCGCCGGGCGCGAAGGTCAGTACGCGATGGGCCACGCTGCCGATCAGCCGTTCCTTGATCGGTCCGAATCCGCGGGTTCCCAGCAACGTCAGACCGACCCGGTGCTGCTCGGCTAAGGCGACGATCTGTTCGGCCGGCGAGCCGACGACTAAATGCTTTGTGACAGGGCCGGCGTCCATGGGCAACAACGACACAATGCGGTCGAGCAGCCGATTCCCATCTTCGCGCATGTTGCGCTCGAGGGTGTCATAAATCTCCCGCGCCACCTCCGGCATCATCATCGGATAGGCCGGCGTCGGGACATCGAGCACGTGCACGACCAGGAGTTCGTCCGCTCGGGACAGATACTTCAGGGACCGCACTGCTTCATAGGAATGATCCGAGCCATCGACCGCGAGCAATATTTTCATACAACCACCTTCCGTAGATTTGTCTGTTTCATGACAGGATGAAGCAGGTGGGGTTCCTCATCCGCCATCGGCGCGTCATCTGTCGATCTGCTCATTGACACTCCGTCGGGCAGAAGAAGATCAGATAGATCGCGATCGCCACGCCCAGTCCGACTGCTCCAAGCAGCCACCATCGTGCCGGTGTCATCGTGTGTGCTCCCTCCGCTCAACGATGAGCAAGTCCAGTGCCGATGGGTTGATCGCCAACTGCCCGGTGAACAGAAGCTCTTCAAGGATGCCGTTCTCCATGATGACGATTTCTGCTACAGCCGGCTCAGAGACACTGTAGCAACAATCCCCGAGGGGAGGATGGCCTGCTGGAAGCCTGCCGTTAAATTACGGGATTCCAGCGTTGCCGATAGATGGAGGAATAGGCACTGCCTTTGCTCACTCCAGAGCGTGAGGATGCTCATGGGACGCGAGGCGACTCTCTTCAACACGATCTTGGTGCCGGTCGATTTTTCGCCC
>CAYNLM010000096.1:0-15800 GCA_964398045.1 uncultured Nitrospira sp.
GCACAAAGATATCCGCCTTGTGATACTCCGCCTCAAGCTCCGCCGGAGCGATACGTGCTTTCAAAGTGATGTTTTTCCAACTCCCATAACGTTCCTGTATCTCAAATGGCACGTACGAGACCATGGTGAGATGAACAGGATACACACCGCTGAGCTCCTCAAAGGCGAGAAGGGTTTCCATCCCCCCTTTCTGATAGAAATTCGTCCCGACAAACAGAAGATTCACTGTCTCGGATTGCGTGCGCTCCTGTCTGGGCCTCGGCCTCATGCAGGGATACACGACCCGCACTTTTTCCTCTAAGGCGTCTCCACCAATACTATTCAGCAGGCTCTGCCGAGCGGCCTCCGTCCATGGAAGAATTGTTCGGCATCGGGGAGACCCGAGAAATGTTCGAATCTTGTCTCGGCATCCCCTGGTATCCAAGAGCTTCCGTCGATACCACACGAACGTGGTGACATCCTCAAAATCGACAACCCACGGCATGTCATTGGTAAGGAGATATTGGGCGCTGTGAATCAGATCGGCTCCTCCGGCTTGCACATGCCTTGCCTTGACAACCGGAACACGGAGTGCAGCCATAGTATCCAGCGCAACTTTTTTGGCCTCGACTGTCAATCGGTAGGTCCGTTCACTTCGTCGGCGAATGTCTTCTTTCATGGAGCCGGCTTCAAGGGCTGGGGTTGAGGGAATGAAGCGGACTCCCTCGGGCGCACATCTGTATAGCTCACGATACATTGTGTGCGTGAAACTGCCGGTGTAGAAGAGGATGCTGCTACGCATGCATTTCCAAGCAACCTTGTAGCAATACTTTGGTGATGTCCTACGACCTAGATAATCACCGCGCCCCGTAAGCAGTAGCTTCAACAAGCGCTGGGCGCCGCTGCTTGATAACGCTTCGGAGACTCGCTGCATAGCACAGCCAAAGCAAAAACAATGTAAATATTAGCCCCACAAAAAAGGCCCCAAGACCACGTAGAATCGCTAACGTCTGGGAAGCCACACTAGCTGCTATCACTAGATTCACCCCACCGTTCAGCCGGCCCTTTTCGTATATCGCGCGCCAGAGAACCCCGGCAGCGAATGGTGCGACAAGAATCCCTGCTGGTCCAAAGTTGGCAAACCCTTCAGCGAGCAAGCCGGGAGGAAATGTTGCGTTGAAAGAAGCATCTTCGAAGATCCCAGGCAAAAAGTCTTCTTGCAGAGAGAGAGTGCCATAAACGACCGGCTTCGAGGGAAATAATGCTCTTGGCAAAAAGGTGATGAGAAGATCTTCAACGTACGTCCGCCCCAGATACATTTGCGGGGCCTGCTGAAACGCAATCACAAGAAACTCAAACCCATCAAAGGACTGGCTTAATCTGCGAAGCAGGTCATACGGAGAGAACGAGAGATTAGCGTCTAGGGCTAGGATAACTCCCAGGGCTGCCGAGCCCCACGCAGCTGCTACCCCCAGCACGATTTGCAGCGGCAAACCAATGCGACCGGTCTTCATGTGGTACAACCACACGAGTCCGAGCACGAGCGACGCTAGCTGAATTCGTCCACCCAGTACACTCACAGAAAGACCCGCAATTGCCACAGCTGCTACGCAGCCAAGGCGCTTCAGAAACAACGGTCTCTCGGTCATCGAAATAGAATAGCAGTAACTGAGTGCAAAGATAGGCATATGGGGAATAACAAACATGTACCAACCTTTACCGGTCCATTCAGTAAAAATGGCCTGACGTACATCTCTGTTGAATAGGAAGCTACCTCCATCTAGCTCCAATGGCGTGGCTTGGAAAAGGACAAAAGTCCCGATTGCAAGCCCAACAATCGAGACAAAGCGGAGGCGAGTTGTATTAAGTCTTTCATCTCCTAGCGTGGGTAGCCACGATGCTACTATAGTCGAGAGACGAGAACAGTAACCAAGATGAAATGTTAGGAGACCGAAGACTGAAGCCAAGAATGCGGTCAGAATCACTGGCTCTTGGTAGGTGAAATACCCTGCGAACGTAACGAAATCGTCGGAGGAAAACAGAATCATTCCTGGTCGGTACAAGTATGTGAAAGCATACAGTGTCGTAAAGAGCCAGATCGGCTCAAAGAGATCCAGGCTGCCATGACGCAGCCACCAAAGGAACATGAGAATAGACAGAAGCCCAGACGCAACAACCGCTATCTGTGCCCAAGCGGGTAGGAACAGCGCAGCAACTCCCGCTGTAGTTCCGAGAACCAATGTCGATGCGACAACTACCAAAGGCAAACTCCGAAACGAAGCTTCAAACGTGTTCACACTCTTCAGACGTTGGCTTTTCTTGCGCCCACACAATGAACTGCTTCATCACGCAACGCTACCTCGGGCAGCTCGATAGCTGAGCAGAACCTTCTCCAAGATCCCCTCTCGTTCTTCTCGTGTGACGCCATGGCTCAGATAGATGACAAGATAGACCGCGATGACGACAGGAACTCCGATCGCTATGCGAAGCCAAACGTCTTCCAAGACAGAAACGGTCAATGCCCCGGCAGCGCCGGCCACCATAACCGCAGGGAGAGCGGGAGTGAGGACTGCGGAGAGATAGTGCCACAAGGAATCTCCTGTGTCCCGGCAAGCCTTATAGGGCACATACCACGCGGTCAAACTCATCTGTGCCAGAATTGTGGCAAGCGCCGCCCCGGCGATGCCGACCCGGGGAAGAAGCCAGAGTGCAACCGCGATCTTCCCTGCGCCTTCGAGAAGGGCGACGCCGGCGATCGAGCTCATCCGGTTGGTTCCATAAGAAATGATTAGACTGGTGTGAACCAAAACCTGAAGAACCACCATGCCGGCAAACGCCAGGAACACGATCGAGGGCGGAGTATTGTCCGGTCCCACCCACAAGTGCACCCCGCCATGCCCGTAGGCGGCCAGTAGAACGGCTCCGAGGAACGCGGCCGCCATGGCGACTTTTCCGCTCAACCGATGGACTCGTGCCAACCTGTCGCTGCTCTGACGGATATCCAGTTCGGCGATGATGGGGAACAGCGAATCGGGGATTTTCCAAATGAGCTGAACAAGCTGATCAGCTACTTTGTAAGCCACGCCATAGATCGCGGCGGCGGCGGGACCAAGCACAACCCCCACCAGCAGAATGTCGGATTGGAGCAACAGGTACGAGACGCTGTATCCCGCATAGGCTGACCCGGACCTGACTAAGCCGCGCAGGAGATCGAAGTCCACATGATCGAGACCCCATGTCATGCCCCCGATTTTCCGAGCCAGACGCCAACCAACCGCGTAGACGACCACGAGGGCGAAGACCTGACCGAAGGCAAGCCCTGTGAGCCCGTATCCCATCGCGACAGCCGCGAGACCGCTTCCTGTTCCCAGCACCGTGAGTCCCGCTTGGAGCAGATTCGCCTGATGCATGTGTTGAAAGCCGGTCAGGATGTTGAGCAACAGGTTGAGCTGCAGCATGCCGCCGACGTACACCGTGCTGAAGAGGAGCGCCGCATGAGCTTCAGCTTGGACAGAAGCCGGCATCGTCAGGTGTTGGAGCACCGCGCTCCCCACAAGAAGGACGCAGACGATCAGCCCTGTTCCGACCACCGCATAGAAGCCTGCAACGGTTTGAAAGAGCTTTTTGACCAGAGTTCCGTTTGATGCAACATAAGAGGCGACAGCTTCCCGCGTGACCGGGGCGGCGATCCAGTTCATCGCCAAGGACACCAAGTAGACCAGTTGAAGAACGATCAGCCACACCCCATACCGTTCAGCCCCGAGCCACCTAAAAAACAATGGTACCGTGATTGCGTACGTCCCGACATTCGCGACCAGGAGACCGTAGTTGGAGATGAGCGCTTTCAGGTAACCGGCGAAATGTGATTTGCTCACGGAATTTACTTCTGGGATTAAGCCTTGACCTTCTTAAAAAGAGGTCAGGGGGCAGCAGCAGAGGTTAAGATCTTCGCTACATCTTTTCGCAAAGAAGGTTCACGGTGATCCGGCGCGCGGCATCAAGGATTACTTGGTAATCCCTCGGAACCACCAGGTTCCTTCCTAATTCGAGTGCACGAAAGCGAGAAAATCCACATAGCTGTAAGGCATCAAACAGTTCTTCGAGGCTGAACCTTCGAAAATTAATTTCCACAATGAGCTTCAGGGCCGGGTTTCGGCGACTCAGTTCCCGCATTCCACTGAGGACCAGCTTTTCCGCTCCTTCCACGTCGATCTTGATCACGTGAACTTCCGGCCAGCCTTGCTCCTGAAAAAACTCATCCAGGCTGACCGCTTCGACCTCCGTACGGTCTGTTTCCCGGCCGCTCGCAAATACACCTGATCCTCCCGAGGAATCCTCTATGAAGAAGGAGATCCTCCCGCTCCGGTCAGTGACGGCTTTGGTCACGATGGTGACATTCCTGTGGTGATTCGCTGCAATATTCTTCGCCAGCACTGTTGCGGTCGAGGATGCTGCCTCGAATGCATAGACGCGCCCGGATGGTCCCACAAGGCGCGCACCAAGCAAGACGTACCACCCGAGATTCGCCCCAACATCCACCAGAGTCATTCCAGGCTTCAGCAGCTCACTTATCTGTTTCCTGACTTCTCCCTCGTATGCCTTGAGACTTAACCTCGAAACGATATACGCATCCTCCGGTCGATGGAAGAACAGACATCCGTCAATTGGTAGAGGATTCGGGAGTGCCCGATAGGCGATCTTCCACTCCCAGCGGCCTGCGAAACTGCGGAGAGGGGCACCGACAGTTCTATCGAGCCATGGCATCCCAGTCACCAGGGCGTGAATCTTCTTCCGAGAATTCGCGTAGGCTTCACGCAGAGATGCGGACACATTTCGGTTCACTTGCTTCCTTTACTTGCGATTGAGTATCCCGGGGGAACAATGAGCGCGGTAGTCGCTCACGATTTCTGCTGTCCTATCAAATAGTGATTCCCCGGAAGATGAGAGAGCGGCACGTCATACCACTGAATCGTAGGCTGTAGAGATCTGTACAATCGAAAGTATGCAACATTATTTATTTGGGAAAAGCCGGTCTGATAAGCGAAAAGATACGCTTCGCATTGCCCGATGGTTGCAAGAAACTCCTCTCGGAGCTCAATCGGGATTTCGCTTATTGACCACAGCGCAATAAGAAGACTGCCAGCCCTATTATTGGGTAGCAGCTTGCGCAGCGATTCCAAGGAAGAAGTAAGGTATGTCCCTTCTCGTTGGTCGTTTTCACAAGAATGCACCGGAACACCGACCTGCGGGAGGAAAAACCGTTGAAGCGCAGAAAATTCCGGCAAATCATAAATGATGTATCTTCCTTTGAAACCAAGACGCGAAATTAGGCGGCAGAGAGAACCGTAGCCCCCGCCAAACTCCACGATGCATGAATAGTCGCTTATCTGGCGGCGAACCAGTGTTTCAAACCGGCATAATGTGAAAGCGTGATGGATCAGCGTCCCGCTGCTTTGTCTGTAAGAGACAAACGGTTGAGGTTGGCCCACCTCATGTTCCTTGATAGCTTCGGCCCAGCGGTTGCGCCAGTTCGGCTCCTGCATCAGGAACTCAAGTTCCCTTCGAATGTAGGGCTTATTGCCGCCGACCATTGTCCTTCGGAGAACCGGCCAGCTTAGAAATCTACGCGGGTCTTCTGTTGCTATCATTCGCCTCAGTATTGCTCTGTTCTCCATCCATTCGTTCGTCACAGTTGTCGAAGAATCTTGAAGTGGTGGGAGAGAAGCCGTGCTTCCCTGAAGCTCTTGGATAAGAGATTCCTGCGCGGGGCTTGCAGCGCAAAGATTGACAAACCTGGCCTTTACATCCCAAAGCAGATTGGAAATTCTGCACAGCATTTCCGATGAGCTAATTATCGAATTCAAGATTTGCACTTAACACTTCAAAATACATCGAGGATTAGTACAGGAGTGATGGAAAAAATTCAGAAAAAAATTCAGGGGCCAGGTCTTGTCCTTGCCATCTGGAAGCAAGACCGGCGAAGCGCGCTCCCATTGAGGTTCGACATTGAGGCGAGGGACTTGATTCTTTACGTACCGGGCAACGATGTTTCGGAGGCCGGCTTCAAACGCGGAACGCGCCTTGACGCCAAACTACTTGCCCGCTTTGGAGATATCCGGCATTCTTCTTTTCGGTCGTCCGTCCGGCAGGTTCATCGTTCGAGGTTCGAGATTTACCTGAATACGTTTGCGCATTGAGCCAGCGGCTTACGATCTGCCGGAGCGTCCGTTGCGCATCTGAGATCCGGTATGAGCTGATTGCGGTTGAGGTGATCATTGAGGCCGCGGTCAAGGTTGAGGGAGCCCTCACCTCTTTATGTCCCCCTCACCCAGGCGGAAAGCTTCTGCCGTATCCTGTCCAACCGCTCGGGGTTGATATCTCCGATGGCTCCGACGAGTAATTCAGCGGACACAACAGCCAACCGGCTGACACGGATCACGCTTGCTACCTTCCGAGGCTTGCCAGGCGACAGGTCTGTTCCGGGGAAGCGCAACAGGGCGGATCTGCCCTGCCCGCCTCACTGCCATTTCTCCTTGAGATCCGCTTCGCTATACTCGGGCCACGCATCCTCTTCGAGACCTCGTAGTCCAGCCGCTATCGAGAGCCGACTCCACTCTTGATCTTCTTTTCTGAGTTTTTGCGCCAGGTACTCGACGAAATCAAGGACCTCTCTCTGCATCGGCTCCGGCAAGCCTCTGAGCTTCTCGTCGATACTTTCGCTGATCGTCATCCTCCGCCTCCTGGCGTTTTGCTGAACCGCTGCTACGGTACAGCGTGGTGTCGGCCTCTGCCAGGGCCATTATGGCACGGGGCAACCTGCTCGACAAGGCGACCCTCGCGGCGGGTTCCACCGTGGGAAACACAACAAATCGTCAGGCGTCAGGGGAAGGGAACCGGTCTGTTTGGTCTGTTCCGTCTCTTCGGACAGAGTACGCGAGACTGGCGAAACGCGGCCTCAAGGGATCATGGGGTATGGCGCGGACGCTCGTGAGTCGGGTAGTGGGGCGATCGTTCAGTCCGAACGTACGCCATCAGTCCCAGGCGTTGAGGAATTCAACTTGATTTTTCATTTCGTCTGCAGACCTGGTGGCGATGAGCTTCAACAGACGGCGCGTCTGCTCGCCCACAGAATAGCGCTGCTGCCGAGCCAGGATGATGCCCGCGTGGGATTGACCATGCGCCAGGTACTCCCTGTGAATTCGGTAAAAATCCCCAACATTGAACGTGTAGAAAACACGCCCCTGCTCTGTAGCCACTTTGAGGTGCCCTTCGTCAGACCGTCCGATCATGCCAGCTTCCGACGCGGTCAGCACATCAATGCCACGGGCACGCAACGCATGGACAAGGTCCCTGTCCATTGCGTCTTCGTCAACATATATGCGGACCGTCACGAACCTTGCCGGGAGAGGTAGTGCTCTCGCTCGAGCCGCTCAGCCTCTTCCTCCTCAGCAGCAATGTCGGCTTCGATCTCCTCCCGATTCGCATGATAATAGGCCAAGGCGGCATAGACTTGCGCCAACGACAAATGGCCGATTCGGTCGGCGATCTCCTCGGGACTCAACCCCAACTTATACCAGCCCACAATGCGCCGGACGGTGACCCCGGTTCCAGCGATCCGTGGACGTCCCCCGCGAATCTCCGGCGTCCGGACGATGAGCGTTCCGATGTCGGCAACCTTCGCCATCGTTTAAGCCCTCTAACGACTTACTTTCGCTTTAGTTTATGGCACTGAGACAAACACTGCCAGCACTTCGCCGGAAAGAACTGGTTCACACGCAATTGCCACGGAATTTCGGCATCTTTTGCACATCGCGTGCAGCATCCAGGGTCAGGTCTTGCAATCCTACATTCGCTCAGGCCTGTTGAGAATCTCGCGTGCATCGCGTCGGTTGAGGCTTCCAACGGGCCGCGTGAAACGTGAGGCGTCCGGACTGGTTCAATTCATGAGAGAGAGTAGACAGGAACGGTCATTTCCTTTTCCGGGGAGCCTGGCCTCTTCAGCAGACTATCGATTTTCCGAGCCACTTCGGGAAGCACGACTTTCTCGCCGCACTGCTTACAGACACCCACCGGCACTCTTTCGATGACGACAAGCCGACCCTCCCACCAGACGTCTCTCTGAATAAGCCTCTCTTCGACGCTGCCTCCACAAAAGTAGCAATCTGAATAGATGCCACTCATCGTGTCCCCTCTTTTAGCCGTCTCGTTCTTGGGTCTTTCCATTTGGGCTCACTGGGAATATACACAGTGAGCAAGAACAATTTGTCCTGCCGCGTTCTCCCGCAGACGATATGCACTGGGCGGCCACCAGAAAACCCGAGCACCAAGCAACTTTCTCCGCGCGGATCTTTCGGGGTACCGCTCCAATATCTCGCATGACCGCAACACCGCTTCAATGTCCTCAAATGGTAAGATGGTCGTTGAGCCGTTCTTCATCGGCATGCAAGGAAAGCTCGTAATCTCCGCGCTGTACCGCCTGCCTGATGAAGGTCTCGTCAAGCAGCACACGGGCTCCTGTCTATCTTCTCCTGAACTCGGCTAATAGTTTGATCCCTCCACAGCCTTTCTTTTTACCCCGGGCTTTGATGAGCCGCTGAGTCACCGGCCAAACACCTGCTTATGTGTTTTGACTCTTCCGGCTTTGTAATCCTCCCGAGCTTGCTTACCACTCTCGAGATATTCAGGCGAGGTCGCGGCCAGGAGATCTTCAAGGAAGAGAGCCCTTTCTTCTCTTTTCATCCGCTTGACCGCTTCAATAATTTCCTCCGGCTTTACCTCCATCGTCACTGTTATCGCCATGATGCCTTCCTCCGAGCTTAAGGTCGATACAGCCATGATAAGAGGAACGTCCTACGTGGTCAATCCAGTTGCGTGAGGCCTGCGAGACGCGTTTGAAATCGTGAAGCGTGAGGCGTCAGGCGTGAAGAGAATGGCGTCTGCTTGGTCTGTTCGGCTAATGCGAGACACTCGAGCGGGTCGAGCGCACTTGGAAGTTGATACGACATGGCTTCCGGTGCTTCTCTCAGGTTATGGCTCAGCCGGATCCTCCTCGGCCATGTCCAGCCGCTAGCCCGAATTCTCTCGGCTGCCGGCTGACGCCCCGCCGACGATTTGGAGGACACCGGGTCGGTCGAGGACAATCGATCACCATGCAGGTTCCATGAACATCTTGAGACAGCTTCGCCCTCTCACTTACAGAGTCCCCGGGGAGATCACCGTCTATGGCTGGGCCCCGGCGGCTACGCCGCAAGAAGGACGCGCGCGAATGAGGACTGCCAGCGCACGGACCGTTCCGTCACCCCGCCCCAGGCTTCCGGCATGCGTCGGCTCTGGCCTTGAAGACTCGGTATCGTGTGGAGTTCACCGGAACTCGGGCGTGCGAAGGGAGCTGGCGGAAAGGAGCCGGATGGGAACGGGAAGGAACCGAGAAGACTTTCCGGATGCTGCGTTCGATCAACTGTGTCATCCAAAGAGTCTTGTCTCCACCTGGATTTTCAGTGTTCTGGCTTTTGCCATCTTTGGCATCCTAAGTCAAGGGCCGATTTGCCCTGTTCCTACATGCATTTGCACCTACACTCCGGCCGCTCATCGTCGCGCGTACGAAAACGAGATCGGTCCAAAGCCGCTTCCCGTGTGGATTTCCCCCTCCAAAGAGGCATAGACTGACAAACAGGGCATTTCGTAGGCTGCGATCACGCGAACGATGATGGCGATCAGGCACCGGATGTCTTCGCCACAAATTTCTGGAGGTGCCCTATGCGGCTGACGCGCATATCTCTACTTTCGACGGCGACCCTCGCGGTCTTCTTTCCTCTTTCATCATTCGCCGACACGCCCCCGGCGCCGACAGAATCCACCAGCACGTGGGAATGCCCGCAAGCCGACGGCAGCTCGTTGTACACGAACAAAGAAAAAGCCGGCTGTCGCGCCATGACGCTCAAGCCGCTTTCGATCGTGCCCGATTTGGAGAACATGCCGACGATTCCTCACACCGTTGCTTCCGTTCCGTACTACCAGGTGCCGGCCTATTCGGATCGCTATCCCGCAGTCGATCGGCAGACGGTTCCCGATTGGGCGCGGGATTGGCGGGCGAGCATCGCCCCGGGAGGCTCGGTCCAGGAGGAAGTCTGTTCCCTCTATTCGGAATGGATCCATCTCGTTCAAAAAACCCGCGGGGGATTCTTTTATGGATCGGATCCGTCGTATGGAGGGGATGTGACGGGACGCAATCAGCGCGGCCCCAGCTATTCCTTCTATGACAACGCGCGCTACATGACGCTGTCGAGACTATTCGGAACCGGGTTCGTGCCGGTGGGCTGTCCGTAGATACTATCGGCGGGATCAACTTCGCAGCTTGGCCAGCACGGCGGCGGGGTCCCAGTAGGCCCACAGGCCGGAGATTTTGCCGGCCACGTTGACTTCGAACACGTCGACTCCCTCCACATCGACGGGCTTGCCATTCCTGCCGATGCCCGTGCCCTTGAACACGACCGCCACGCGGTTGCCGGCCACGTGAAGCCGCTCCGCGACGACGTTGACCTCCCGCAGAGCTCTTGCAATCCCGCCGAAAAATTCCCGCAAGGCGTCGCTCCCGCGCAGCGGGGCGCTGCCGTAGGGATCATGCACGATGGCGTCTTCGGCAAAACAAGCCGTGTAGGAGGCGGGGTCGAGCCTGTTCCATGCGGCAAAGTAGTGGTCAACCGCGTCCCGCATCTGATCCGCAGACAGTGGCATGGTGGCTCCGATCGAACTGACCGCTCAGACCTTGTAGAACTCGCGATACCACTTCACGAAACGCGGAATCCCTTCCTCGATCGGCGTGGCCGGCTTGAAGCCGACCTCGCGCGAGAGATCGTCGATGTCGGCATAGGTGGCGGGCACATCGCCGGGCTGCAGCGGCAACAGCTTTTTCTCCGCCTTCTTCCCGATGGCCCTCTCCAAGACCTCGATGAAGCGCAGCAGCTCCACCGGTTGATGGTTGCCGATGTTGTAGACGCGGGCCGGAGCCGAGCTGGTGCCGGGATCCGGCTTGTCACTGGACCAGGACGGATTCGGTGTCGCCGTATGATCGAGCGTGCGAATCACGCCTTCGACGATATCGTCGACGTATGTGAAATCGCGCTTCATCTTGCCGTGATTGAACACCTCGATCGGCTTGCCTTCCATGATCGCTTTCGTAAAGAGGAAGAGCGCCATGTCGGGACGGCCCCACGGCCCATAGACGGTAAAGAAACGAAGTCCGGTGCAGGGCAACTTGTACAGGTGCGCGTAGCAATGGGCCATCAATTCGTTGGCCTTCTTGCTCACGGCATAGAGCGAGACGGGATGGTCCACGTTATCATGGATTGAAAACGGCATGTGGGTGTTGCCGCCGTAGACCGAACTGGACGAGGCATAGACCAGATGCTCGACGTTGCCGTGCCGGCACCCTTCCAAAATATTCATGAAGCCTTCGATGTTGCTCTCGGTATAGGCGTGCGGATTGATGAGAGAGTAGCGGACGCCCGCCTGCGCCGCCAGATGCACCACCCGGCTGATCGATTGGTCGGCAAACAGATCGCGCATGCCGTTCCGGTTGGCGAGGTCGAGCTTGATGAACCGGAATCGCTCGTGCGGCATGAGTTGAGCGAGCCGCGCTTCCTTCAAACGCACGTCGTAATAGTCGTTGACGTTGTCGAGGCCGATGACGTGCTCGCCCCGCTCCAGCAATCGTCGGGCCACGTGGAATCCGATGAATCCCGCTGCGCCCGTGACCAGAATCGGAGGCTTGGATGCGCTCATGTCCACTCCTTGCGTGACAAATATCTTACGGGCGACCACCCGATTTCATGAACAGCGGATCGCCGTGATCGAGACGAAACAAGTTGAGCGGTGAGAGAGAGTCATCGGTCTGCGCCACGGTCATCCGCCCGCCACTCTCCGCCCGATACACATCCAACGCGCGAGCATAATGATAGCCGCAGCCCTGGAGGGAGAGAAGGTCTTTCAGTTTTTCCGGCGGCTCCCAATGGGCCGTCAGCAGCGCGGTCCTGGCAGGGTTGCGCCGGCTGAACATGAAGGAGAGATGATCCGGATACCATTCTGCTCCGCCGGTTGCGTAGGACACGAAGAGATCGGCGCGGGCCGCGGCACAGACTTCCGCCAGATACGCGTTCGTGAGGTACCCGTTTTCGCCGACGTCCAGCCACTTGCCCGGGTGGGACAACGGCGCATGGGCCGCGTAGCTTCTGACTTCGAGCAGCTGTTGCTGAGACGCGCACACCAGCGGAATCGGACCGTATTTCTCCACCACCTGTGTGATGATGCCGTCCTTGAGCGCCGACCGCCCATCGTTGGTCGGCCCGCTGTCCGCATGGACGAGGACATTGTGTCCGCGATCGGTGATCAAGTAACAGTTTCTGGGCATCTCCACGTCGCAGGGGTCTTCACCATAAAATGGAACGGATACGACCGCGCCACCCTCGAACGGCCAGGTTTCTCCATGGGCCAGCTCGACGACCCGGCCGAATCCCAATTCACGCAACAGTGAGAGATAGTCGTAGTAGAGTTTCTTCCGATTGCGGCGGCTGGGCACGATGATCGGCGTGTCCTTCGAGAGATGCAGCAACGTACGCGGGTCCACGTGGTCATCATGGTCGTGCGTGAGAAACACCGCCGCCGGCTTCGGCAAGAGCCCGCCCCATAACGAGGGCACCGACGATTCGGCAAACCAGGGCAGCAACCAGGGATCGAACAGCAAGACCTGGTCGCGCTGCCGATACAACAGAGCGGCATGACCGAGATGCACCAGGTCCTGATCCTGGACGACATCGAACCAGTGCCGGCGGACGGACGTCTTCGGCGCGCTCACCAGACAGTCATACTGTTGCAGTGATTCCATCAGCCGCGTGAGCACCGTCTGCGCATCGCGGGGTGCGGTCAATACGACGGTTTTGATTGCTTCCGTTTGATGCGTCCCATCCAACATCCCGAGTACTTTGCCGATCACGGGACCCAGCGGACGCTGATCGAATCCGATCGGAATAGCCTGGCGCTTGACGGAATGGAAGATCCGGAGACCGCCGTTGGTCACGGTCGCAGACTTGGTGGGATCGGTCGGAAACTCCCATTGAAAGGTGCCGTCGGGTTTGCGGCCGCAGCGAATGTGTTGCCGTAAATAGGGCCGCGCGTTGACCAATTCGGCATAGGCATCCTCGAGACGCCGTTGACGATCCGGGTCGTCCAGCGGAGCGCGCTTCGAAAACACGTCGCTGATCGCCGTGTCGATGGCACTGGAGAGGAGACGATGCGCCTCATGGAGACTCGCGACGACTTCGGGCGCCACACCGGCGACAAAGGGAAAAGGACCCGGCGCTTCGCCGCTTTCAAGCTGCACCCAACACCAAGGGGCCAGACCCAGATAGTGATCGCGTGGCAGGCTGTCCCAAATCTTCATAAGCGTGATGCGTGGTGGATGATGGGTGATGGGCGTGAAGCGGGCTTGTGCTCGTCTATCGACTGATCACTCATCACCGGTCACCCGTCACTTTCCATTCGAGGTTGCTGATCGTCGGCTCGTAGAGAGCCTGAATGACGTTGCCATCGGGGTCGGAAAAATAGAACGAGTAGCTGCCGTCCCGATGCTGCTTCGGCTGTTTGACGATCCTGCCTCCCAACGATTCAATCGTCGGCGCCAGCTCCTGATACATCCGGTCGACTGCTTGAGGGGTCGCAAGAATGACGCCCACGTGGTCGAGCAGTTGATTCTTCGGGGTCTGATAGGACGGCAGTTCGTGCGGCGCAATCTGGTGCAGCGCCAAGTTGTCAGAACCCGAACTAAAATATACATTGTCCGGATCGGGCTCCCAGACCACCTTCATTCCGAGCAGTTCTTCATAGAATCGGCGGGACCGCGGAAGGCTGGTCACGCGGAGAGCCAGATGGCGGAGTCCTCGATGCAGTGGGGTAGCCATGTTGATCGTCGTATGCTCGTTCGACCGCAACTAAGATTGGCATAGTAGGGAGCCTCGCCGCCACCCGTCAACGAAAAATCCGCCTCTGTGGCCCGGCCGATGGGGTGTGGTACCATGGCATCCCCAAGACTTGAACAAAGGAGATTGGTCTCATGCATGCGTCCATTCGAGGGTTGAGCCGAGTGTTAAGCGCGATCGTGTTCCTCGCAGGAATGTCCGTCTTGTCGCTCGCCGCGGGACTCGCAACGGAAATCATCGGGAAAGACGGCGCCCCGATGGTGCTGGTCCCGGCCGGGTCCTTCCCGATGGGCGTGCCGCAAGGCGACCGTGATGGGGGGCGGGACGAATATCCCCGCCATGATGTCTTCGTCGATGCCTTTTACATCGACAAGTATGAACTGACCAACGGCCGGTATTTAGCATTCGTCAAAGCCGCCGGCCATCGCATTCCCCAGAATCCCAAGAACCCTACCCGCAATCTGTGGCAGGGCGACACCATCACCGAGTCGCTGACGGACCGACCGGTGGTCAACGTGGATTGGACCGACGCGGACGCTTACTGCAAATGGGCGGGCAAGCGTTTGCCGACCGAAGCCGAGTGGGAAAAAGCGGCCAAAGGCACGGCGGATCGGCGCTTCCCGTGGGGCAACGTCGAGCCCACCAACAAACATTTAAACTTCAATCAACAGTGGATCGGCGAGAAGACCTTGATGCCGGTGGGCAGCTACGAGGCAGGCAAGAGCCCCTTCGGCGTGTACGACATGGCCGGCAACGTCTGGGAATGGGTGAACGATTGGTACGACGCCAAGTACTACGAGAAGAGTCCGGCGAGAAATCCCAAAGGCCCCGAGACCGGCACGAAGCGCGTCCTCCGTGGCTCAGGCTGGCAGAACGAAACGCCGACCGTCCGCATCTTCACCCGCGTCGACAGCGATCCCACGATCCGCAACGAGTCGACCGGGTTCCGGTGCGCGATGGACGTGGCGCTGAAGTAGGATTTGGTGATTGAGTGATTTGGTGAAGTGAAGACATGGGAGATAAGCCGGAAGATCTCAGACAGCGCACCAAGGCGTTTGCACTTCAAATCATTAAACTCTCTCAGAAGCTGACAAACGGCAGAGAAGCGAAGGTTCTGGGGAATCAACTCCTACGAGCTGGAACGGCAGTCGCCGCAAACTATCGCGCGGCCTGTCGGGCACGTTCCAGAGCTGAATTTATCGCGAAGCTAGGAGTGGTGGTAGAAGAAGCGGACGAAACCGTTTTCTGGTGCGAGCTTCTTGAAGAAGCGTCTCTTGTAAGTGAGCAGGACATCAAAGAAGTCGTCGTCGAGGCCAGAGAGCTTCTGGCCATGTTCTCGGCTGGAAGGAAAACGGCCAAATCGCGACGTCCCTAACCCTTTTCACTTTCATGACTTCGCCAAATCACCAAATCACCAAATCGACCTTATCTGGATTCACCGTAGCGGCCTTCGAGAGCCGCATGGCCGCCGAGATGACCCGGCTCATCGAGCGCTACGGCGGAAGCCCGCTGGTGGCACCGGCATTGCGTGAGATTCCGCTCGATGACAATTCGGCGGCATTGAAGTTCGGCGTCCGCCTCACCACGGAGCGCATCGACATTCTCATCCTGCTCACCGGCGTCGGCGCGACGGCGCTCTTCGATCTCCTGAAATCCCGCTATCCCTGGTCCTCGATCGTGGCCGCCCTCAAACAGACCGCGATTGTCGCGCGGGGCCCCAAACCAGTCGCGGCCTTGAAAACGTACAACCTTCAGCCCACGCTCACCGTCCCGGAACCCAATACGTGGGTCGATCTTATTTCCATGTTGGACGAATACCGGCCGGTCAAAGGACTGCGCGTCGCCGTGCAG
>CAYNLM010000097.1:0-15784 GCA_964398045.1 uncultured Nitrospira sp.
GTCGGAGCCGTACAAGTATCGCGAAGAACAGGGCTGCTCGCTCGGCAAGGTGTTCCAACCCTGCAAGGCGGACAAGCCGGAAGATCCAGCGACCCCGATCATCGAATCGCATGCGGGCGATCCCGTGCGCATCCACGTGATCGGGGCCAGCAACGAGCAGAACGGGATGTTCAGCGTCGAGAAGCATGAGTGGCCGATCGAGCCGTTCATGCGCGGCGCCGACCAGATCAGCGTGGTCGAGTACTCGGGTTCAGAAACCCTGGATGCCTTCATTCCGTCGGCGGGCGGTCCCTATCGCTTGCCGGGCGACTACGTGTACAGCAATCAGCGGTTGCCGTACTCCCAGTCCGGTCAGTGGGGCTATCTCCGCGTGTTGCCGGCGGGCGATCAGCGGTTGCTGCCGTTGTCCGGAGTCGGTGCGGGAATGAAGAGCGCATCGGCTGACGCGCCGCTGCAAGTCATCCCCGTCGCAGCGAAGTAACGTAGAAGCCTCTCGCTGAGAGGTGCAGATGGAAAGGGGGAAGCCGACGGCTTCCCCCTTTTTGTTTGGCGCAACCTTTTGGTACGATAACGAGATTGTGCGGTCCACATCATGAAACTGATTTATCGGATTGATCGTAGGAGGAACGGATGAGAGGACGAGTTCTCATTCTTACTGGGTGGATGATTCTGGCCGTGTCGATTGTGACGGCTTCGGCATACGAAGAGGTCCAGGTGACGGACGGCGGGACGGTCACCGGGAAAGTCACGATGTCGGCGGGAAAACCGATTCCCAAAGGCTTCAACCTGATCACGTTTCCCGATCCCGTCTATTGCGGGCGCATCTCGACGGGAACCGGCTGGCGGATCCTGAAGGAGTTTGAACTCGCCGAGGACGGCGGGCTGAAGGATGCGGTGGTGTTTCTTGCGGATGTCAGCAAAGGGAAGCCCTTTAAGTTCGAACCGCAGACCATCGAGGCGCGCGACTGCCGGTTCCTGCCGTTCGTCACGGTGGTGCGCGACCGGGACGAAGTGGTGATCATGAACATGGATCCCGTGATGCACGATATTCAGGCCTACGAGACGTCGCATCTCGGGCCGCGTGTCTTGTTCAATACGCCGCTTCCCATGAATCCCCATCACAAACGAAATGTGGGCGCTGATACACACGAGCATCTGGCCGGTGTCCCGGTGAAAGAAGTCATCCATATGACGAAAGGACGGAAATTCTTTGTCATGCAGTGCGGCTTTCATGCCTATATGGAAAGCTGGGGATTGGCGGTCGACAACCCGTACTACCAGCTCACCGGCAGCGATGGCCGATTTTCGCTGACGGACGTTCCCCCTGGGGACTATGTGCTGAACGCGTGGCACCCGGGCGTCGGAACGATCCTCGAGAAAAAAATTACGGTGCCTGCGAAAGGAGCCGTCCAGGCCGACTTTAGGTTCGAGTCGCCCAAGGGCCGGCGCAGCGCGCATGAAATCGAAGAGAACCCTCATTTTGGGTTGCAGGCCCTGGGCAAAACCGTCGACATCAGGCCCACGTTGGAATTGCAGATTCCCTAATGTGACTGAATGAGAGGAGGACTTTCTTGAAGCATCATCCTCGAGCAGCCTCTTATGCCGGCCTTGTTGCCGTCCTCATCCTTTCTTATGCGGGATTCCCACTGGTCTCCGCCTCGGCCTACGACGTGATTGACGTGCCACATGGAGCCATCATTGAAGGCACGGTCACCCTTGACGGCCCGGTTCCGGAGCCGAAAGGATTCAATCTCATCACCTTTCCTGATCCTGCCTACTGCGGGCGCATTTCCAACGGCCGCGGATGGCGATTACTCCGAGACTTTGTCGTGAGCGCGCAGGGCGGATTGAAAGACGCGATTGTGTTGCTTGAAGGGGTCGAGGCCGGCAAGTCGTTTGAAACGTCGGTGCCTTTGATTGAAGCGCGGGACTGCATGTTCCAGCCGTTCATGACGATCGTGCGGAACGGGCACGCCGTGGAAGTCGTCAATATGGATCCGGTCATGCACGACATCCAGGGCTATGAGACATCGCTCGAAGCGGGCGCCCGGGTGCTGTTCAATACGCCGTTGGTGATGAACCATCAGCATCATCGGGGGGACCTGTACGCCACGCACAATCATGCGCCGGGCAAATCGCTCGTCGGGCCGATTTATCTCAATAAAGGGCGTCGGACGTTTTATATGCAGTGTGGGTTTCACGCCTACATGGAAAGCTGGGCGATGGCGGTGAACAATCCGTACTACGCCCTGACCGATGCAAATGGGAAATTTTCCATCGATCACATTCCTCCCGGTACCTATCAGATGGTCGTCTGGCATCCTCAGACGGGGCAGGGCGCCTCGAAAACGGTGACCGTTCAGCCTGGTGGAAAGCTGGTCGAACAGCTCTCATTGCCGGCGCCGAAGGGCAACCGTTCGGCGTACAAAGTCATCGACAATCCCCGCTTCGGTCCCGAGTCGTTAGGCTATTCCATCGATATTCACCCGCTGGTCGAGCATCAGCAGTAACATCCATGGGGCACGGGACAGTAAGGAGGGCCAGGCAGTCGGTTCTCCTCATGCTGTGTATCTGCGCGCCGATCGGCCTGCCGTCCACGTCCGTGAACGGCGGTGAACCGCTTCCGGCTCATCTTGAGTTTTCCGGGTCCCTCGTAAAACAGGTGAACGGTAAGCGCTATCAGGCGCAGATATTTGCCAAGGGGGATCGCCTGCGGCTGGAATACAAGTACGCGCTTCGCACCGATCATGGATATGCGGCCATCGAAATCATTCGGCCCGATCGGTCAGAAACGTGGTATCTCTTGGCGCAGCAGAAAGAGTTGCTGGTCACACCATTGAATCCAGACGATGTACTGCCGATCCGTCCCGCGCTGCCCGGAGAACGCAGCCGGACATTGGTGGGCGAGGCGACGGCTGCCGGTCGGGCGGCCCAACTGTTCGAAGTGCAGACGGACCGCCACGGACGGGTCGAACGGTTTTATGAATGGGTGGATTCAGAGGGGGGCGTCGTCTTGAAACTCGTCAGCCGCGACCGCGATTGGTCCGTCGAGTATGAACGGTTCAGATTGTCTCCACAGCCGGACTACTACTTCGAGGAACCGCCCGGGTACAAAAGGCGAATCAGTGCCACGGGACCCGAGCAGCAAGGATAGTGAGAAGGAGAGTATGAAAGGCATGAGCATGACACGACGTGCGTGGAGTCACTATCTGCTGAAGGGCGCGGGAGCGGGGTTCCTGTGTCTCTGCATGGCCGATCCCCTGCTGTTCGCGGCCGGCCCCTCGTCCGTCCCCCAAGAGGTTCAAAACCTCTATGCGAAGAAGGACTATCAAAAGCACTCGATGAGATTGCGAAGTTAGACAAGGATAGTTCGTCGGTCCCAGACGTTCGCCGGATCAAAATACGCTCTCTCTTGCGGCTCGGGAACCCGAAAGACGCGCTTGAGGAATATGACAAGCTGGAAGCGACCATCAAGCAGGACGATCTTCCGCTGCTTCGCGAGGTGGCGATGGGATTCATCGTCGTGATGATGAAGGACATGCGCGAGCAGATGCGTGGCGCGGCCTACACGGCGTTGAAGGAGATCGATTCGGACGAAGCCGTGCCCTTCTTTGAAGATGGGCTGAGCGATGGGTCCGGTCCCGTGCGAGCTCTTGCAGTGGAAGGATTAGGGCGTTCGGAGGCAGGCAGAAAATCGGCAAAATTGCGCACGGCGCTCGATGATCAAGCCGGCCTCGTCAAGGCGCGCGTGGTCAAAGTCCTGGGGCGAAGCAACGATCCGGCCGTTCTGCCTCTCGTCGAAGCTGCTGCGAAAGATGAACTGAATGCAGTGCGGATCGCGGCCTACGCGTCTCTCATCCGACTCGGGCGTAAAGACGCATGGGATCGGTTGAGACAGGCGGCCGACGCACCCAACCCCGAGGATCGAGCCGAAGCCATCCGCGCGATGGCCGAGTTGAACGATCAGCGGGGCGCTCCTCTCATGACGGATCTCCTCACGTACAAGCAGCCGTCTGTTCGAGGCGCCGCGGTGAGAGGACTGGGACACTTGAGGAGAAAAGAAGTCAGGGAGAAAATTGAAGCGCTCTTGCAAGATCCCATTCCCGCCGTCCGCGAATCCGCCGCAGCGAGCCTCGCCGACATGGGAGCGATGGAATCTGTGCCGGCCCTCACACAGGCTTTGAAGGACGGAACGTTCACCGTGCGGGCATCGGCGGTTGCAGCCTTACTGCATCTCGGTCAACCCTTTGAAGTCGTGGCGCAGACTGTGCGAAGTTTGGCGCAGCAAAACGACACGGGCGCGCGAGCCGCCGCCGCTCATGCGCTCGGCAAGGCGACCAAGGCCAATTCGGCTGGGGCGATCTCGTTGTTGGGCAGTCTGCTGGCCGATCCTCTTCCCGGCCCGAAGATTGTCGCCATCCGTTCGCTCGGCCATATCGGAGACCGGAACATCCTTCCGACGCTCAAGGAAGCCTTGCACGACCAGAACGAAGCCGTGCGGACCACCGCCGGCGGGGCGATCCTCCATATCCTGCAGAAGACGACTGCTAACTAGAAAAGACCCGAGGTCTCTTGTTTGAGATTGACAGGGTACGGTAGACTTTTATATACATACTCGGTCCAAGTCTAGGCCTCGCCGTCTTGGTGATGAGATCGAGTGTTCAAGGCCGGAGATTTCTGCCTGACAGTGCGGTCGTGGGGGGTCTTGGAAAAATAATCAAGCAGTTTTTTGTACATCACAAGGAGGCAGTCACATGAAGAAGGGTGCGTTATCAGTCGTGTTCGGTGCGGCCGCGGTGGCATTGATTGCAGCGCCTCTGGCCGCAAATGCAGGCGGAACCATCGCCGGCAAGGTGACCTATGCCGGGAAGCCTGAAAAGAAGGAGTTTTCCTTCGCCAAGTTCCCGAATCCCAAGTTCTGCATCAAGAATCCAAATAAGAGCCTGGTGGATGGGGACAAGCGGTTCATGCCGACGATCGAGGTCGGCAAGGATGGCGGGCTGAAGAACGCCGTCGTTGCCGTGGTCGATATCGAAGACAAAGCGTTCGTCGACGGGTATAAGGGCACGGAAGTGCTCGCAGAATTCTGCGAGTTTCTGCCGTTTGCCGGCGTGGTGGTGAACAGCAAGTCATTCAAGGTCGAGAACCATGACGCCGATCCTGACGACCCCAAGTCCAAGGAAGGTGTGCTCCATAATCCGCATAGCTTCGTCGTGAAGGGCTCGACCTCGGCCACCGGTTTCAACATCGGCTTGGCGAAGAAGGGCGATAAGCTCGATAAGCCGGTGGTGTTCCGCGGCGGTGCGGAAAAGGACGGCTTCTATCGTCTACAGTGCGACCAGCATGAGTTCATGCAGTCCTTCTTCCTCCCGGTGTCGAACCCCCACTTCGCGGTGGTAAAGGAAGATGGTTCGTTTGAGATTAAGGATGTTCCTCCGGGCAAGCACAAGGTCGTAGCGTGGCATCCGTTTGCCGCAAAGGGCAAGAAGGTGGAGTTTGAGGTCGAAGTCGCGGACGGCGGTACCGCGAATTTGAAGGCCGAAATCAAGTAACGATTCCGCTCTGCGCATGCAGAGTGTATTGCAATGGAAGGGCAGTGGAGTCACTCCACTGCCCTTCGTTTTTTCCGCCCATGCCCGCTGCGTCCTCGCCTTGCCTTTCACTTTCTGAACTGGGTAAGATGCCGAAATTTCAACGCCATCCGGCGTCAAAGGGGATGGGTGTGTCACGGGAACTGTCGCTCGCGGAAATCTTCCAGCTCGGGTACTACTGGGAAACGAAAATTCTCTTAACCGCCGTCAAGCTCGATGTGTTTTCTGCGCTGGACGGAAAGCAAAAGACCGCTCGTGATATCGCGAGCCGGATCGGCGCGGATGAATCGACTCTGACGCTGCTGCTGAATGCGCTCGTCGCCCTGAGACTCTTGGACAAAGAGGGCGAGCTGTACAGAAACTCCCAGGCTGCGGCAACGCATCTGGTGCGCCATTCCCCGCAGTACATCGGCCACTTGCTCCTGCTGCATGACGCGGAATGGGAGAACTGGGGCAAGTTGGAACAGACCATTCGAACCGGCCGGCGCGCTGTCGATCGCCATGTGTTTGAGACAGATCCTGAACTCGGCGGCAATGTGTTGGCTGTCCTCCACCGGATCGGCCGGCAGAGCGGACCGGAGTTCGCCAAACGGCTGGAACTGAACGGGCCGATACGCATGTTGGATCTCGGCGGCGGAGCCGGAACCAATGCCATCGCCTTTTGCCGCGTCTATCCCGAGCTGATTGCCACTGTATTCGATCTTCCTGCTACGCTCAGGCTGACAGAGAAAACCGTCAAAGAAGCCGGATTGGAGTCGCGGATTACCTTCCTGCCCGGGAATTTCAATACGGACGGGTTAGGCGGACCCTATGATCTCGTGCTCATGTCCGACATTCTCCACTATCAAACGTTCGAGACCAATGCGGCCCTGGTCAAAAAAGTGTTCGATCATGTGAAGCCGGGCGGCCGGCTGGTCATTAAAGACCGGTTCCTCAACGAAAGCGGGACAGGACCGGCCTGGACGACGGCGTTTGCCGTGCACATTCTCGTCAATACGCAACAGGGAGGATGCTACAAGACGGCGGATGCCGTTCAATGGATGACGAACGCCGGATTTGCGTCCGTCGCAGAGCTGGAGAAAACGGCTGTCGTACAGGGGTCTAAAACCTCGTCACACGTGAGATGAAGCGACTGATGGGTGACGACAACGAGGAGAAACATGCTTGAGTGGTTGAAGCAGCCGGGGTTCTTCGGAACGCATGCCACGATAGGGGCGGACTTGAGTCAACTCATGGCCACGCTTTTCACCGGGTTGTTCATCATCGGCTGGTTTCAGGCGAAGCGTCAGCAAGGTCATGCCCATCACTGGCTCATGTTGGGTGGGATGACAGCGATGTTGGGGTTTTTCGTCAGTTATTACCTCTTCCGGCAATTGGGTGTGTTGGCATTCGAAGGCAAAGAAGGCTTCGGTGGATCAGAAGCGCTCTACCGCCATGTGTTCATTCCCCTTCTCACTTTTCATATCATTCTCGTAGTCATCGGATTGGTCATGGCGGTCTACATGATCGTGTTGGGGTTCCGTACACAGATGATAGAGCAGGGGCGTCGGATCCTGAGCGGTCGTGTACTTCAGACGACCTGGGGAAAGATCGGCGTAATTTTCGGCGTCTTATGCGCGATGGTGGCGACATACTTGCTGTACCTGGTTGCAGCAGATCGTTTCCGCATGGGACGACTCGTCGTATGGGTCGGACTTCTCGTCCTCATCGCAATTGTGTTTGCTCTTGAGATGGCGATCCAGCGCATGTGGCCGGACGGCGGACAACGCCATCGAACACTCGGCCGTTTTACGATGGTCATCTATTGCATTCTATTTGTGACTGGTACGACGACATATACGATGCTCTACATCCTGTATCCGGGAAAAATCGGATAAGACATCCGTGATGAGTGATGAGCGGAGAGTGTTGGGAATCCAGAAAAGGGAACACTCCGAGGATTCGTCATGCTGACCTGCGGATGCGGGCGCTGGATGCATACGGAAGGGATCGAGGAACGCGCGTATGACGATGGAACGTTGCAGTGGTTCATCCGCTCGGAATGCCGCGGCTGTGGTCTCAAAGTCGGGGTTGACGTCCCGGCCGGCCGAGAGAACGGCCTCGTCGATCGAGTGATGTGGACTGATGAGGCGCTGCATCGGCTTGAGCGCATGCCCCCGTATCTGGCTCCGCTGTTTCGGGACGAAGTCGAGCAGGATGTGCGTGCGCGCGGCGAACGGGTGATCACCTATGACACGTTGCTGCGTCCTCGAACCGGCGAGCGCGTTCAATGGGATGCCGAGGCGGAGCGCCGATTGAACAATGTGCCGGCGCCCGTGCGGGCGATGGCGCGCATTGAGCTGGAACGTACGGCGGCCGACCGGGGCGCCACTCGCATCACGGTGGCGTTGATGGAAGAAGTGAAGGCGCGGTACTTCGGGATGGGCGGGAAACGCTGAGCGGGCCTGTCCTCGACCAGCTCGTACGTCCTCGCACCCCGCCCGGTGTGGGGCCCCGCCGCGGGCGAACGAGCGCTCAGGTCGAGGCCACCCGCTCAGCCAGAGGGAAGGGGAAGAGAAGAGATGTTGCACCGCATGGCTTTACGAGTGTTGCCGAGTCTCAGTCTGGCGGTGACGGAAGATTCCGTGCGCAAACGGAAGCGCCTCGTCATGTTTGTGCCCGGCTTGGTGGCGTTCGGAGTGTATCGGCTCGCGAAACATGTGGTGCCGCTTTCTGAGCCTCTTATGTTGCTACTGGTCAGTAGCGTCGTTGCCCTGCTGACGGCATTGATGGCGTATCGCGTCGGGCGCACGGCGCGTTGGTCGATCATTCTGCGTGAAGACGAAGGCCGCATGCTGGGATGGCTTGCCGGATGGATCGGGGCCGTTTACGGTGTTCAGCTTTCCCTGCTCGTGTTGGCGTTGCTGTGGCTGGTCGGCTACAACTATCTTCAGCATCCGGACGGCCCGGCCATGATGGCGATCATTATTTCCAGCACCGCCGTGGCCCGTGACGCCTTCGAGATCGGTTATGTGCGGAAGCTGGTTGTCATGGGACGCCCGTTTCTCACCTTCCCGGACGGAACGGCCCTGCGCGAAATGATGCATAGTCAGATCTCCCAATTCGCTCCCTGGGTTGCAGGAGGACTGGCTCTCGGCGGACTCATGACGTCAGCGGGAGGGTTCTTTGACCAGGGGCAGCTGTCCGCGCTTGCGCAACTGATGGGTGTCACGATCGTCGGAGGCGGATTCGCGCTCTGTGCGTATTTTCGCGGGTTGCAGTCAACCGGCTCATGGATGGAGAATTTGCGTCGGACTGCTCCCGCGGAATTGCTCAAGTACTGGTGGTGGCCTGGAATGGCGTTCGCATCGACCTATTATCTGGTCGTCCTGGGTCTGGTGCTGTTTGTCATGAGGCAACCGTCCGTTTCTGTCGGGCCGGCAGTCGTCGGCGGTGCACTGGTCACGGGAATGATGGGTCTGTACGGCTATTATCTCGGCTATCGCCGACAGGTGGAAGATCTGCAGCGCCCGCAACTGTCGAGCGGCATGCTGCGTTGTCCATTTGTGATGGGAATTCTTGGCAGGAACGCAGAATCCTCCGCCGCTCAGTCCAGCGGGACCGGAGAGATGGTGCTGAGTAAGTCCGGATCGAAAGGGTAGATGATGCATCGAAGCTGTCGGGGCACACACTCCATTATTATGGGCGCAGCCGTGTTCGCTGCGATGCTGACGGCCATGCTCGGCGTGGCATGGATTGGACCGAATCTCTCCGTTGCCGAAGACGCGACCGATTTGTATTTCGGAATACAGGGGACACCCCAGGGACCGGCGGCCCCGGCTCCGCATGAGACGGTGTATTCGCGGATTGGTTCATTCGACAGTCGTCTGCTGGTCTGGTTCGTGACGCAGCAACATACCTATTTCGGTGGATTTGTCCTCGCGCTGCCGCTCTTTTGCGCGCTGCTCGAGTTCCTCGGCTTGATCACGAAGAAACCGGCTCTCTCGCTTCGCTACGACGGGCTTGCCAGAGACTTGGCCAAGGTGGCGCTTCTGGCGCTGTCGGTGACGGCGCTCGTGGGGAGCTTGATGTTGGGCATGTTCATCTCGTTCTATCCGAGCTTCATGAAATATATGGGCGGGACGTTCAAGTCCTTCATGCCCGCCTATGCGGTCGTGTTCGTCGGAGAATCGTTGCTGCTGATCGTCTACTACTACAGCTGGAATCGCATGGCCGAGCCGGGCTTAAAGTGGATCCATGCGGCGATCGGCATTCTGACAAACGTATTCGGCACGGCCCTCTTGTTATTGGCGAATGCCTGGGCGGCGTTCATGATGTCGCCTGCCGGAGTGGATGCGCAGGGGCGGTTCCTTGGGAACGGCTGGCACTTGCTGCACAGTGCGCTGTGGAATCCGCTCAACGTCCATCGGTTTCTGGCGGACATTATGTCGGGCGGCGCGGTCGTCTTGGCCTATGCCTGCTATCGATTTTTTACAAGCAAGACCGACGAGGAGCGGGCCTATTTCGATTGGGTGGGCTACATTTTTTTGTTCGTGACCGTGTGCGCCCTGCTTCCCATGCCGATCGCGGGCTATTGGCTCATGCGGTCCGTCTATTCATTCAGCCAAAGCATGGGCGTGACCATGATGGGCGGGTTGCTCACCTGGCTCTTTGTCGTGCAGGCGTTGCTGATCGGCGCCTTGTTTCTCGGGGTGAATTACTACCTGTGGCAGAGCATGGCGCGGATCAAGGGCGGCGAGCGCTATCAACCGTATTATCAGTTCCTGCTCGGCGCGCTGACATTGGCCCTGTTCATTTGGCTCACGCCGCATACAGTGATGATGTCGGCCGGTGAAGTGAAGGCAATGGGCGGGGCACAGCATCCCGTCGTCGGGAATTATGGCATCATGTCGTCCAAGAACGGCGCCGTGAATGTCATGATCCTGCTCACGGCCCTCAGCTTTCTCTACTATCGCCGGGCCAATCGGACCATGACTGTGTCGTGGATCAAGACCGGCAACATTCTCATCGGGACGCTCTACACGATCGGCATCCTCCACGTCATTTGGTTGTCCGTCTACGGCTTTTACTTGCCGGCGAAGATCCGGGTGGGACTCTCATCGCCCCAGGCCTTTACGACCCTCACCGTGATCGTCGTCGGTGTGTTGATCAATCGAGCCATGCTCAAGGGATCGATCCTCCACGGTCCGATCCAATGGGGGAAGATTCCCGTTCGCGGCATGGTGGGATTATTCGGACTGGCGGCGGCGTTCACCTGGGTGATGGGTCTGATGGGGTATATCCGTTCATCGGGACGTCTCTCCTGGCATGTGAGTGAGCTGATGGCGGACGTCTCGCCCTGGGCCTTTACGCCGGATCTTGGCTTTGCGGCGAAAATGGTCACCCTCAACATGGTGGTCTTTTGGGGGGCGGTGTTGACCCTCTTCTGGATGTGCCAACGCGGGCAACAACCGGTCATGGGAGAAGAGTTTCAGGATGAAAAAACTCCGTCGTTGGCGCCGGCCCCTTCCCAGGAAGCGCAAGACAATCTGTCGGAGGTGATGAGGATATGATGCGCAGAGTGCTTGTGGGCGTCTTGATCCCGTTCATGCTGGTCTGTGCCTATGCCTTGCAGGGATCGGTTTTCGCGCAGGGCCAGGCCTTGGTGCTGGAAGATTTTCAGTTGAAAGAGCCTGATGGTTTCCCGGCAAGTTGGGATCATGAAAATCAGCGGAGCCAATCCAAAGGTCGAGAGGCGTATAAGGTGCAGTCCGAGAATGGCGCGAGTTTTTTATCGGCAAAGGATGCGGGACAACGGATCAAGAAAAAGAAGATCGATTGGGACCCCAAAGCGTACCCCGTGTTGACCTGGCGATGGCGCTTGCACAAAGCGGCGACCGGCACGGAACCGCTCGCGGCGGTGTACGCCTCGCTCGATACCGATCTGCTCTTTATTCCGGTCTTTACCAAGTACATTTGGAGCGCGACCAAGCCGGAGGGCACGTTGACGGAAGGCGGTATGTTCAGTGGGTCGGAAATTGTCGTGCAAAGTGGGATCAAGGAAGTGGGACAATGGTTTGAGGAGCGCGTGAACGTCTACGAGGACTTTAAGCGGATTCACCAGCATGAGCCGGCTCCGAAAGCCTGGGGCATCTCCATCATTGCCGGCCCAGGTGTCGAGATTGATTTCGGCCCGTTGGTCGCCACCCAGGCGAAGTAAGTATCCGTGAATGCCTTCACACCACATACGATGGCGATCCGAAAAATAGTCGACATGGTGTTGGGGGTCGCCGTGATGGGCACGGTCGGGACGCTCATCGGATTGATCATGGGTGGCGGGACTATGCCGCTCGCAATCGGTCTGGGATCGGTGATGGGGGCGGTGGTTGGCTTTCTTGGCGGGCGCCGCTTTCTTATCAGTATCTTGATCGGCACGGTGCTCGGCGGCGCATTGGCGTGGCTGGTGGCAGGTGAAGAACGTATATCGGTCGGTGCCGGTGCGGGCGCGGCGATGGGCGGGTTTCTCGGCGTGCAGATTTCCATGCTGCTGGATATGCGCGCGGCTCGAAAGGCCGATGCGGAATCGACGGAAGCATCTGCTGAAGGAATACCGCCTGGGACTTGAACGTGGCGTGTAACGCGGGATGAGACGAACGGAGTAATATGGAAAATAGAGGCGTGCTGATCGGTTCCATCGTATTTGTCTTTGCGTCGTTCATTCTGATGATCGTCGGACTCGTGTACGAATCCTATAAGGCGAAGCAGATGCGGCAATTGGCGATGAGCATCAAGTCGGAAACCCAACCGCCGGCAGGGAAAGTCGCTCCGCAAGACTACTCGATGTACAAGACCAAAGTGGGGGACGAAGGGCGGGAGATGGTGCAGATCCCGGCTGGACCGTTCACGATGGGCAGTAACGACGGCGACCCCGACGAGGCTCCAGAACATCAAGTATTTCTGAAGGCGTTTTTCATCGATCTCAAAGAGGTGAATCAGGAGGAATATGCCCGTTTTGCCAAGATGACGAAGCGTCCGATGCCTAAGATTGAAGTGTTCGAGGACGATCAGTCAAAAGTGCTCAAGCCTGAGTTGGTCGCCATGAGTGTATCGTGGGAGGACGCCAAAGCCTATTGTAAATGGGCCGGGAAGCGCTTGCCGACCGAGGCGGAGTGGGAAAAGGCAGGGCGCGGTGAAGGTAAGCGCAAATATCCCTGGGGCGACAAGTTCATTCCCGGCACAACCAACGTCGATGGCGCCGAAGACGGCTACAAATACTTGGCTCCGCCCGGCTCGTTCGAAGCGGGGAGAAGTCCTTACGGCCTGTATGACATGACGGGGAACGTGGCGGAGTGGGTTGAAGATTCTTACGAGGAAAACATCTACAAGAAAGCGATCTACCGGGATCCGAAAGGACCCGACGACGGCCAACTCAAGGTTGTGCGCGGAGGATCGTGGAGGGAAACTGCACAGAATGTGAGGCTCTCCAAGCGATTCGCCGCGAAATACTGGAGAACCGATATCACGATCGGTATCCGCTGCGCGGGTGATGTCGATACGGGAGGCGGATCGGCCAACTGAGTATCGCCATGTTGGAAACGAAGTTCAAGGTGGCCTTCCTCCTCGCCGTCCTCGCCCTCGCGGCGCTGCCGATTATGGGGATTTTGCGAGGGACCACCACCACACCCTTTGAAGAGCCTCCCTCTGATTCGATTGAACCGGCCTCGTCAGAATCGTTGTCCCTCTCCAATGAAGCACCTGTAAACGAAGAGATGGTCAGCATTCCCGCCGGAACGTTTATTCGGGGAACCGACCTCGGAGGATTTGATGAGCGGCCTCCGCGCGAAATTTTCCTGGATGCGTTCGAGATCGACAAATATGAAGTGACGAATCATCAATACGGACAATTTGCCGCGGCCACCGGCCATCGCAAGGCTGGCCCGCCTTCACGATACGCAAAGAACGTAGGGAAGATGCGTGGGCCCAATCAGCCGGTGGTCTATGTCTCGTGGGACGATGCGCAAGAGTACTGTCGATGGAAGGGCAAGCGTCTTCCGACGGAGGCTGAATGGGAAAAAGCCATGCGGGGAACCGACGGTCGCTTGTGGCCTTGGGGAATGGTCGAGCAACCACATGCGGCCAACTGGGCGCGCGTCAACGATGGATACGAGGCGACGGCGCCGGTCGGCACATTCAAGGGCGACGCGAGTCCGTATGGTGTCATGGACGGTGCCGGCAATGTGATGGAATGGGCCGAGGATTGGTACGCAGAGGGGTATTACCGGGAATCCCCTGAGAGGAATCCGCCCAGTCCCGAACATGGGGTCTATCGTGTGTTGCGAGGAGGCGGATACACGACGACCGGCAGCGATCTCCGGATCACTAGTCGGAGCAAAATGGTACCCGATTTTCGTGATGAAACGATTGGTTTTCGCTGCGCCAGTACGATAAAAAACGCTGCGCCGGAAGTGCCACAGAAGGCGGGAAAGCTATAGGAAATCAAAGTAGTAGAGAATCAGAAACACGGCCAAAATGATGTTGACAACCATACCGGCCAAAACTATAATGTCGAACAATTTTGAGTTTTTAGTCATGGTTTTTCCTACGTTTAAGTGCCGCTGGTGAGGAAATTTCAATAACATACCGGTTTTTAGTGTGTCAAGGATTTCAAGGGATTCAATTAATTTTCGACCTAGGGAAGGGGAGGCACGATGGCGACGGCAACAGCTGACAGCGAGTTGAAGGTTAAGATCGGCAAGATGATTTTCTACATCACTTGCGCCGTGGGATTGTGGTTTTTCTATTGGTTTGCCGGCATTCAGTGCCCCTGCTGATTGAATAGCGTATTAGACCTACTTTGATTGAGGGAGGCAAGCAGCGATGGGTCAGACAATTGGGTACATCTTGATTTCGACGGTCATTTGCGTGGCGTACTTTTTCGCCGTGGATTACTACCTCATGGACATGCAGGGATTGGATTACTTGTACATGTTTAGGAAGTAAGACTGCCGCTCGGCTTTGAGATACACGAGGTCGATTTTTTCCGGAATGCATCAAGGAGGTTTGCCATGGGTCTTGTAACCCGTAAGAAGATGATGTCGATCATGGCGCTGTGCGCGATGGTCGGCCTCCTCCTGCTTCCTATCGTCATGTCGCTGCCTGCACCGGCTGCCGGTGAGGAGGCCGCTGGCGCAGTGAAGAAGGATGGAGAGGCCAAGGTTGAGAAGAGCAGAGACGTCTACTATAAGACGGAAGGGATTGTATCCGGTGCTCCTGCCCCGAAGACCGTTGACGGGCCGAAGGATTATCCAAGGTACAATTTTGAGAGCCGCGTATTGCTCTGGTTTGCCAACCAGCAGCACCTCTACTACGGCAGCTTCGTCCTCGCCGTCCCGATCTTCTGCATGGTCATCGAGTTCATGGGGGTGGTGACAAAGGATAAAGCGCTCGCGAAACGGTATGACCAGCTGGCGTATGACTTCATTAAGATCAGCCTCACGGCCTATTCGTTGACCGCGATTCTCGGTGGTATTCTCATCTTCACCTTCCTGACTCTGTACCCCGCCTTCTTCGGATATCTCTCCAGTATCTTCCGTCCTGTCATGCATATCTATGCATTGATGTTTGTGGCGGAGAGCGGAACGCTCTATATCTATTATTACGGCTGGGACAAAATGAAGGAGGGCTTCCTCAAGTGGATCCACTTGAGCATGTCCGTCATCCTAAACGTGATCGGCACCGTGCTCATGTTCTTGGCGAACAGCTGGATCGGCTTCATGATGTCGCCGGCGGGGGTCGATGAGCAAGGCCGGTTCCTTGGGAACATTTGGCACGTCATTCATACGGCGCTCTGGAATCCATTGAACCTCCATCGCATCCTTGGCAACATGGCGTTCGGCGGTGGCGTCGTGGCCGCATACGCCGCGTACAAGTTCTTGGCCTCGAAGACTGACGAGGACCGGGCCCACTACGATTGGATGGGCTACATCGCCATGGCGCTTGGAGTCGCATTCTTGATTCCGCTGCCCTTCGCGGGCTACTGGCTCATGCGCGAGGTCTACGCCTATCGTCAGCAGATGGGGATTACCCTCATGGGCGGTCTCCTTGCCTGGCTCTTCATTATCCAGGCGACGATGATCGGCATCCTCTTCCTGAGTACAAACTACTACTTGTGGCAGGCGATGGGGCGGATGCGGGGGGCAGAGAAATACCAACGC
>CAYNLM010000098.1:0-15617 GCA_964398045.1 uncultured Nitrospira sp.
CTCCTCCACTTCCCGTACTCTTTTCCTTCGTATGGAAGAGGATGATCTTCGCCTGAAACCCGGCACCCTGCTGACGTCTCTATTGGAACGCACGGCCCATGCCCGCCGCTGCGGCGCGATCGACTCCATCCCCACGGCGTCGGAGGTGATCGAGCAGAGCGGCGTCGAATTTCAGGTGCGCATCGTCACGGCGCCGGCGAAGAAAGAGAACGCGAAGGCCGCGCAGCCGAACGCCGACCCCTTTCTGCCCTACGATCCCGATCTCTTCGTCGCGCCCATCTCCCCCACCCACGTCGCGTTGCTGAACAAGTTTTACGTGGTCGAGCATCATCTCCTGATCGTCACGCGCGCGTTCGAGGATCAACAGGTGCAGCTCACGCACAAGGATTGCGACGCCCTGCTCATCGCCCTCACGGAGATCGACGGACTGGCGTTCTACAACGCCGGAACGGTGGCCGGGGCCAGTCAGCCGCACAAACATCTGCAATTGATTCCGTTGACGGACTCGACCGCGCCCCGGCTGCCCATCGAGCCGCTGTTGCGCTTCGTGCAGATGGCCGGCGCCACCGGAACCGTGCCAGGCTTGCCGTTCCTGCATGCCTATGCGCCGATGGATCCGGACTGGATTAATCCGCAAAAGGACAGCAGCGCGTCGTTGCTCGCTTGCTATCATAAGCTGCTGAGAGCCGTGGGCCTGCCGGTTGACGCGGCAGTCGGCAGTCACGCGACCACCGCTCCGTATAATTTACTGGCGACCCGGCAGTGGCTGTTGCTGGTGCCGCGGTCGCAGGAATGTTTCGAGGGCATCTCCATCAATGCGCTGGGTTTCGCCGGGGCGTTGCTGGTGAAAGACGCCGCCCAGTCGGCGACGCTGCGAGCGCACGGTCCCATGACCGCGTTACAGCGCGTGGCGCTGCCTCGGCCGGCGTGAGGGCCGTATGACTCGTTTCATGACGCTCTGAGATGTCGTCGAAGCGGCTTCCGGTGCGGCTTTGCGCCTCGCGAGTGGCGGCTCTCGCAGGACCGGGTGGGCTTGCGCGAGAACGGATACTTCGGCGTAGGGAACCAGGGTCGGCTCGACAGGACACACACGACGCAGCACTACCTCTTCGGCCTCTCGTACCGGTTCTGAATAGTCCGCTCGCACGGACCGACGCAACACTTTTCATCAGGATTCGATGCGAACAGCGCTGACGTCGTCATAGGGTTTTCCTGAATCCATGCTGCTTTGCAACCAACTCTGCGATGATTTTCGTGATGCGTTCCGCCACCTGGCGCTGCGGCGTGACTTCCACCCCGAAATCCAGACCTTTGATCCACTGCACGGTGGCGCGATCGATCAGCAACAGCGCCGGGTCGCCCGGAAAGGTGATCTGTAATTCGAGCACCATCCCTTCCATCACCGGCATGTTCCCTCTGATGTGGCCTCCGCTCAGCGAGAGGTCCTTGACGATGCCTTCGCCGACTAGTCCAGGGCCCCGGTACCGCACCGGCACCGAGTCCTTGAACCGTTGATTCCTCCGGAAGATGAACCCTGCCATTCTGTCTCCTCTCTGGATGTGCCTCACTGCGGCCGTCACACCTGGCTGTACGCCATAACGTTTCACAGCGAGGCTCTGCCTGGCAGCTGTTGACGCTGACGTAAACGCGGACCATCGTCACGGGTGGCGGCGTCGAAAAAGAACGGACCGGCACAGAGCACCAGACACAATCCATACGTGGTCCGACCGCCTCTGAGCTGGAATGATTTCCGACCGGGCATGGGCGTGCATTGTAGGTGTTCTTCGTCGGCAGGAGACAGACTCATTCGGCCCTAGCCGGAGCGTTACATTCGACCCCATGGCGTGTCGCTCGGAGTCAAGAACAGATGGCGCTTCGCACTTCACAAACGACCGATCACGCGACCAACCGTCACGACAGCCCGTGCTGCTCGCGGCCGATGCGGCCGTCGTACCGGGTGGAGGATTTGAACAGCTCGAACCGTCCCTCTTTCGCATAAGGCGCGAGTCGGTTCCGCAGCGCCTGCATGTCGGCTGCGGTCATCGGCGTAAAGCGGCGCACGATGTCGAGATTCTGGCGGAGTACCTCGCGGGAATCGATGCCGCTGACCACGGAGGCGACCGGCAGACTCAACACATAGCACAGCGCTTCCTCCGGCGTGACGACGCCGTGCGTGATGGGCTCGGCATTGCCGCTGAGACTTTTCATGCCCAGCGGCGCGATCCCCCGCTCGGTCACGACGGGCAAGACCTCCTGTTCAAAACTGCGATAGGTGCCGTCGAACACGTTCAACGGCATTTGACAGGTGTCGAACGGGAAGTCGTGCGCCAGCATCTTGAGATGAATCTTCGGATCTTTGTGCCCGGTGAATCCGATGAACCGCACCTTGCCTTGCTCCTTGGCGTCGAGGAGCGCCTCGGCCGCGCCCCCCGGCGCGAAGTGCCGATCGGGATCGTCATCATAGATCACTTCGTGAATCTGCCACAGATCGAGATAGTCGGTCTTCAGGCGGCGCAGCGATTCTTCCAGTTGTTGCATGGCCACCTTTTTGTCGCGTCCGTGCGAACAGACCTTCGTCATCAGGAACACGTCGTGTCGTCGTTTACGCAGCGCCCTCCCCATCAACACTTCGGAGCGGCCCTGGTTATACTCCCAGGCATTGTCGAGGAAGGTTACGCCGGCGTCGATGGCTTCGTGCAAAACGCGGATGGCCTCGGCATCGTCCTCCATGCGTCCCCAATGTGCGCCCCCGAAACAGATCGCCGACACCTGCACCCCGGTTTTGCCCAAGGCGCGCTTCGGAACGTCGCCGGTCGCGCGGCTCAACCCGGCAGGCAGCGGCTCCCGCATCGTCTCGTAGCGAGCTTGCCGTTGCGTCATGGCTTGCGCCAGCCCGCTCGGACCGCTCAAGACGAATGCCGATCCCACGAGTCCGAGCGTCTTCAACAGTTGGCGCCGGTCGAGGGGTGTGGACCAAATGTCCCGTACCGGCGTGTGACGTGTCATGGGATTCCTCCTCCGTTCGTCGTAGAGTCGATGGTGAGTATGCGCCTACGCTATGACCCTCCTGCGGGCCTGTCAATCATGCCGGCCCCTAGCTGTTCTGAAAAAAGAATCGACGGATGATAGCGTGTGGCTGATGGCGCCACACCAGAGCCGGTCGGCGGTGCGATTGACAGAGATCCATATCTCTTCATAATGTGGTATTGAGGAGGTGCCCCATGCCAATCCTTCTGCCCATCTTTTTCCTTCTTTTCGTCGCGCTCGTGCCCGCCATGGCTCAAACGAATCCCATTGCGCAGGATCCGACATCGGCGGCGGCGACGGTCATCAAAGGCTATATTCTTTACGTCGAAGGCGAATACCTCGTAGTGAAGGAAGTCTCCGGCCGAGAAAGCCGCGTGCATGTGAACGGCGAGACCAAGATCGCGGGCGTGGCCGGGAGACTCAAGGCCGGCGATAAGATTGAAGCGACGGTCACATCCGATGGTCATGCCACCGCCATTGCGTTACAGGGTTTGGAGAGTAGTCCTCTGCCGGCCTTGCCTTAAGCCGCAGTCATCGGTGATTCCTACTTATGACGGACGATGTCCGGCAACGGCCGCTGGGGTTCCAAACACGGTCTCGGCGGGAGCCGAACGCGGAAAGAGGGGGCCGGTCCGAATAAGGCGGCCTCGGCTATCACCTGATAATCCGGCTCGGCTTCGATCATGCTCCGTAACCTGATTCGCAACGTGCCGGGCCGCATTTTATGGCGTCTGCTCAACAAGCACCGTCATGAGGGCCGTTCGGAATTTACCAATCGCGAGCTTCGGATGGACTCCTGGCTCGGCCTTCCGGAATTCAAAGACAACCTGGAGAGCCGGCTGATCTTGTTGCGGAAGCGGCTGGAACAGAAATGCCCCGACGTCAGACTCGTTCAGCGTGGACGCGGCCGGTTCGCACTGGAGGCAGACGTCCCGCTCGAACTGTCTGAAAAAGAAGCCTGAGACGGCGCCCCGCTTCCCGGCCTAAAACCCGACCGACACCCCCACCGTTCCCAGCAACGCCGCCCGATCGGCAGGCCCGACGAATTCCGTGCCGAGGCCGCCGTCAAGCACGATGCGGGAAGACAATTGGTGGCGGATGCCGACTTCGATGCCGGTGTTGTTGCGTTGGCCGCGCAGGTCCGATTGCCGAGTGTAGAGGCTCGCGATGAGCGTATCGCGAAAACTCGTCGGATAGCCGAGCGGATAGCTCACCGCCGCCACGGCGCGATAGGCGCCCGGCCGCTCTTGCCCTTGCGGCGAGCCGAGGACGGTGTATCCCGCATTGAGGTGAGCGCGCAGCCGTCCGAAGGAACGGGTGAGGATGCCGGTCATCTGCGTATCGACTCCTCTGGAATTCACGCCGGTAGGCAGATCCGCCTCGACCCGCAGGGCCAGGGCCGGCAGGCTGATCGTTTCGGTGTTGAAGTTGTAGAGCAGCCCCAAATGCAGGTCGCCTGATTTGTTGGCCCCGACGATCGTGTTGGGCTCCGTCAGGAGATCGCCCTGAATTTCGATCTGGGTGTTGTCGAATGCGCCGTAGATGATCTGCGGTTGAAACGTCACGCGGGTGCGGCCTTCATGCCGATCGTTGAAGCGCACGCCGCCTTCCAGCCCGATTTCCCCTTTGGGAATCGCGTAGGCATCTTCCATCCCGATCGGCCGGTTCGGATCCAGATTGTCGTGGTCCAGCGACCAGCAGACCGCCGGCCATAGCACACCCAGCAGCACGCCAAGCGGCGCAATGAGCGGCCCGAATCCCCTCTTCAATGGCGATGCTCCTCTTGATTCGCAACGATCATCGGGTTGGTCGCGTCCGCACTCGCCAGATAGTAGTGGTCCAGGACGCGATAGATCTCCGCCCGCTTCGCCTCCCACGTCGGCAGTTGCTCGCTCGCGAGAACATCGCTGATGTTGTCGTGCAGCATGTGGAGATTGTCGAAAATATTGGCGACCTCCGGATAGCGCGCAGCGAAGTCAGGACTCAATTCGGCCGTGAGCGGCATGAAGGTCCATTCAACCGGCGGCTTCGCCAGATAGCCGCGATAGGTGGTCAGGATCGGGCGCACGGCCTGCGTCTTCGCGTCCAGATCAGGCGCGGCTTGCAACGGATCGTAGACGGCCACTTGCAAATAGTGGTACGCCCAGATCGTCGCGTTGAAGAGCGGAAACCTGTTGCGGAAGGTTTTTGAATAAGGAAACTGATCAAGCCGGTGATGGTCCAGCCGCTTCGCTGTGATCGCATAGCGACTCTCCTGATAATAGGCCAGCACGTTCCGGATCGCGCGGTCTTTATCACGCTCGTCCGACACCATGATGTCGTAGGTGGCGCGGTGCAGGGCATGCGCTTCGTCGAACGTGTTCTGCGCCCGCCAGGCGAGCTTCATGTAATTCGGCGCGATGGCCTCTTCGTTCGGATTCAACCGCGGCTTCGTCGCGATGAAGGCGAGTGTTTCTGCGCGCGCCTTGTCTTCGATGGCCGGAATATCCTTGCCTCCGGTGAGCAAGAGATGTTCGTAGAGATTGGAATGGCCGAAATCGACGCCGTTGAACTCGCTGTCGAGCTCGGCCAGATCTTCGCGCAGCGCGAAATTCCACAACGCCCGGTAGTAGAACCGCTTGTCGCGCGGCTCGAACTGGCTGCAAGCCACGACCGTGAAAGTGACGGAGGCAATTGCGACGAGCGCTGCACGCGACAGAAGCCGATGAGTCTTGTTCATGTCCTGTTATGGCGGAGGTCCTTTACAGATCTGCCATAAACCATCGGCTACCGCGACATGCCGACGGGCCAGAGCGATTCCAACTCGGGAAACTTCGCCCGATAATCGGCGTGACTTGCTCTGATTACTTTCAAGGCTTCCTCGCGGCCATAGACGCTGGTGATTTCCACTTTGTGCTGCAGGGCCCCCGGCGCCTGCTTGTAGGTGAGGAAATAATGTTGCAGGCGATCGATCAGCGTAATCGGCACGTCCCCGATATCTTTGAAGTCCCCGTAGGCGGCGTCATCCTTCATCACCGCGATGATCTTATCATCGGCCTCGCCGCCGTCCGCCAGGCTGAACCCCCCGATGGGAATCGCCGTCAAAAGAATGTCGCTGTGGGGAATCGTCTTTTCCGTCAAGACACAAATATCGATGGGATCGCCGTCGCCCACCATGCCTTTTCGTTTGGCGCGCTTTGAAAAGAGCGCCGCCACTTTTTCTCCGCAATAGGTTTGCGGCACCAGGCCGTAATAGACGGGGCAGAAATTGGAGAACCGCTGCGGACGGTCCACTTTGAGAAAGCCGCTATCCTTGTCCACCTCATACTTCACCGTATCGGTCGGCACAATCTCGATATAGGCCGTCACGACCTCCGGCGCCTTCTCCCCGATCGACACCCCATGCCACGGATGCGCCTTGAACATCAAACTCATCAACCGCTGGATCGGATCCCCACCCAAACGCCCCATTATAAATATGCCTCCTTGTAAAGATTTCCGCCCATATTAATTCGTGTCCCGTTGCTCTCCACCTGCGCGCATGGCTGTTCGGGACCCGCGTATCAATGCTCCTTCCAAGCTTGCTCATTTCTTCTCCTCACCGACGATCGAGGACACGCTCCAGCGGGTGGCGCCAACCTGGGAGCCCAGCCGCCTGCAGCGGGGCCCCACACCGGGCGGGGTGCGAAGCCGGCTGGGCTGGTTGGCGACAGGACCCGTGTATCATGCTCCTTCCAAGCTTGCTCGCGTCTTCCTCTCTCACCGACGATTGAGGACACGTTCAAGCGGGTGGCGCCGATCTGGGCGCCCATTCGCCCGCAGCGGAAGGGACCCACCGGGGGATGGGTGGAGCGAGGACGAGTGGGCTGGTCGGCGACAGGACCTGCTCACCCTTCACTCGGCTCCTCAATCGGTCCTGCCCATTCCCCTTTTGCCAACTTCACTTCCTGATACCCGCCATCCGGCCACTGAAACTGGCCCGCCTCATCGACTTGAACGATAAACGGGTCCGCTTCATGGGCTTGCCCGCGGAACCAGTACCAGCCGGACGCCGTCGGTTTCTCCTCCGTCCATCTCAACTCAGCCATGCCTGGAGATCCTCTCGTTAATGCCCGCGGGGTCTGCTAGAGTCTGTCCCCATGGAACGACTGTGAACGTAGCATGTCCCGATTGCCAATAGAAGATGTCCTTCCCGCTCTTCGCGATGCCCTGAATGCACAGCACAACGTCCTGCTCACGGCTCCGCCCGGCGCCGGCAAAACGACGCGCGTGCCCTTGGCACTGCTCGATGCCCGATGGCGGCAAGGCAAGAAGCTGCTCATGCTGGAACCGCGGCGCCTCGCCGCGCGCGCGGCCGCGCATCGCATGGCCTCCACGCTCCATGAGCCGGTCGGGGCGACCGTCGGGTATCGCATGCGGCTCGATACGAAAGTCGGCCCCCACACGCGCATCGAAGTGGTCACCGAGGGCATTCTTACCAGGCTGCTTCAGCACGATCCGGCGCTGAGCGGATACGCAGCGGTTCTCTTCGACGAATTCCATGAACGCAGTCTGCAGGCGGATACAGGCCTGGCGCTCAGTCTCGAAACACAGCGGCTCTTTCGTCCCGATCTTCGCCTGCTGGTCATGTCGGCCACCTTGGATTGCGGGCCCGTCAGTGAACTCTTGGGCCAAGCGCCGGTGATTGTCTGCGAAGGCCGCGTGTTCCCGGTGGAGACACGCTATCTCGATCAGCCGCTCTCCGCGCATCTCGATGTCGCCGTCACACAGATCGTCCGGCGATCGGTGGCGCAGGATCACGGCAGCCTGCTCGTCTTCCTGCCCGGAATGGCGGAGATCCGCCGCGTCGAACGGAAACTGCTCGACGCCGATTTAGGATCAACCATTCACGTCGCGCCCTTGCACGGCGACCTGCCGCAAGAAGCGCAAGATGCCGCGATCACGCCGGCTGCGCCGGGCATGAGAAAAATCGTGCTGGCCACGTCGATTGCCGAAACCAGTCTGACGATCGAGGGCGTGCGCGTGGTGATCGATGCGGGACAATTGCGCGTACCGCGGTTCGATCCGCGCTCGGGGTTGACCCGACTGGACACGATTCGAGTCACGCAAGATTCAGCGAAGCAGCGCCGCGGCAGAGCGGGGCGCGTTGAGCCGGGAATCTGTTACCGCCTCTGGACGGAAAAAGAACAGGCGACCCTGACGGCGCGCCGGCCGCCGGAGATGTTGGAGGCCGATCTGGCTCCCCTGATGCTGGAACTGGCCCTGTGGGGAACGCAGGATCCGTCGGAATTGTCCTGGCTGACTCCGCCGCCGGCGGGAGCCGTCGCCCAAGCCAAGGAATTGCTGACACGGCTGGGCGCCTTGTCGGCAACCGGCCACATCACTCCCCACGGAACAGAGATGGCCGGGCTGCCGCTCCATCCGCGTCTCGCTCACATGCTGATCAAGGCCGACCCGCTCAAGTCGACCAGCCTTGCCTGTGAGATCGCCGCTCTGCTGAGTGAGCGCGACATCCTGCGCGGGCCTGCCGGTTGGCGGAACGCCGATCTTCGATTGAGGCTCGATGTCTTGCACGGGCAACTGGATCACTCGGCAGGCGCCACGGTCGACCGCGGCGCCTGTCAACGGGTGAAGCGGACCGCAGCCCTCTGGCGGCAGCAACTGGCGCGGCAGGCAGCCGGGAGGCAGGCCGACGAACACGAGGACTCCCATGCCGTCGGTCGGCTGCTAGCCCTTGCCTATCCCGATCGTATCGCGCAACGGCAACCAGGCCATGACGCTCGCTACCTGCTGGCGAACGGCCGTGGCGCATTGTTTGCCAATCCGGACCCGCTCGCATCAGAACCCTACCTCGTCATCGCCGATCTCGATGCGGGGACGCAATGGGCCAGAATCGATCTGGCCGCGCCGATTTCGCGCAACGATATTGAATTGCTGTATGCCGATGCAATCACCCAGACCGAGGCCGTGGCCTGGGACGATACGACGCGCGCTGTCCGCGCCTCGCGCCTACGACGGCTCGGCTCGCTGGTCCTGTCGGAGGACGCCCTGTCGAAACCGGAGCCGGCGCTGATCGTTCATGCTTTGATGGAAGGCGTGCGTCGGACAGGCCTGGCCGCATTGGCTTGGACCCAAGAGCTGCGGCAATGGCGCGCACGGGTGGAGTTTCTCAGACGGGTCGAAGGCGCGGACTCCACCTGGCCTGATCTGTCCGATGAGGCGCTGCTGCGGACACTGGATGAGTGGCTCGGTCCCTATGTACACGGCGTCACCACGCTTGACCGGGTGACACGGATGGATCTCGCACAACCGCTGCACGCGCTGTTGAGCTGGGAGCAACAACGGCGGCTCGATCAACTGGCTCCCACGCACCTCACCGTTCCGAGCGGATCGAACATCCGCGTGGACTATGAGACGCCCGACTTCCCGGTTCTGGCCGTGCGGCTGCAAGAACTGTTCGGCTGCAAGGAAACGCCTCGTGTTGCAGGCGGGAGGATTCCGGTCATGCTGCATCTGCTCTCACCGGCGAAGCGACCGGTGCAGGTGACGAAAGACTTAGCCAGCTTCTGGGCCAATGCCTATCAGGAAGTCCGCAAGGAACTGCGCGGCCGCTATCCGAAACATCACTGGCCGGAAGATCCTCTCACCGCCCCGCCGACGGCCAAAGCGAAAAAAACAACTGGTTAGTTTGGTTGGTCTGGTTTGTTTGGTTTTTCTGGTTCCACGGAGTGTGACTGCGCCGGCTTCTGACCAGATAAACCAGACAAACACTTTTCCCATCCTTCGTAGGGTAGACCCCGCAGGGCGCTTGCTTCTATCGTGACACCCATGCGTGACACCCTCGCACTGCTCTTCGGAATGTGTCTGCCGCTGATGCCCGACTCCCTCATGGCAGACTCCGGTATCCTGCCCGCTCCGACGTTCGACATTCCGTTTGATGATGTGGATCCAGCCGTGACCCAGGCAGCAGTCAGGCAACAAATCGCAACGTTCTTGGAAACGCTGGATACGCACTGGGGAGCAAGCCAGGAGGTCATTCGCACCAGCGTGACCGGGACATTGGAACGGGAGGACGGCGGCGCGCTCATCTATACCCGCACGCTCGCCGATCATAGCGTGGTGGAAGGATACGATTTCCGCGGGGGATCGCTCGTGCGCGGCCAGTATGTCTTTCTGCAACGGCCGGTCAACGGGCTGAACGAATTCATCGACTACTATGACGCCGTGAAACAATCGCTCACCGCCTTGCATGGGCCGCCCGTGAAGGACAGGACGATCTGGGACAACGATCTCTATCAGCCGCTCCCCGACTACTGGGGCGTAGCCGTGCAGATCGGCCATTTGCGCTATGCCGCGATGTGGGAGACGCCCGAGGGTATCATCACCATCGAACTCACCGGCAATCATCACAGCCGCCTGATGATCGAGTATCGCAGCAGGAAGTTTGTCGAGGATTCGCAGACGGCCTAGCCCATCACCTCACTTCCCTCGGTCATCCTCTTGACGTTTAATTGACGGTGCGTCATCTTCGACAACGAGAAACATCGAGGAGGCAGCACCATGGCCATGGCATCCGTCATGCTCCCGCTCGGCACAGAGGCTCCGGCGTTTCAACTCCGTGACGTCGTCACCGACAAGATGGTTTCGTTGGACTCGTTCGCCGGCAAGTCCGCCTTGCTGGTCATGTTCCTCTGCCGGCATTGTCCCTATGTGCAGCACGTCCAGAACGAGATCGCGAAGATCGGACGGGACTATGCGGACACCGGTCTCGGCATCATCGGCATCAGCAGCAACGATCCGGTGAGTTATCCCGACGACGCGCCGGAGCGGCTCAAGGACATGGCCCGACGCCTCGGGTTTCGATTTCCGTTCTGCTTCGATGAAACTCAAGAGGCCGCGAAAGCGTACAAAGCCGCCTGCACCCCGGACTTCTATCTGTTTGACGGCCGGCGCCGGTTAGTCTATCGCGGGCAATTGGACGACGGCCGACCCGGGAACAACAAGCCGGTCACCGGCCGCGATCTTCGCGCCGCCGCCGATGCCGTACTCGCCGGGAAACCGGTCGACAGCAACCAGAAGCCCAGCATCGGCTGCAGCATCAAATGGAAACCGGGCAACGCGCCGCCGTATGCCTAAATTCCTGGAAAATTACGAGGATGAATGCGCCGGTGAGGGTCAACGGCCCTTTTGATAAAGGCTCAAGAACGCGGTCCATTCCTCTAGAATTCCCACCGACTCGGCGATCTCCGCGATCCGCTGCAGATCTCCGGGGCGCGGCCGCCTGACCTCCAGAATCTGCCGGGCATCGAGCTGATCTTGAGGACCTCCTGCATATACCTTGAGGAGAACCAACACTTCCCAAGATACAATCGGAACGGCCCGATCCATGATCAATATGGTTTCTACATGGCGGAAAGTAACTTCAGTCCACGCCGGGGGCAGCATGATCAATTGAAGGGAGATCACCTCTGACCCGATTTCGAGAGAAGCATGGATCACTCCCCGCAAGGGATCGTCATCATCTCCCCTCTCATATCGTCCGCCGAGAAATACGGCAAGAGCCTGCGGATCTACGGACCCGATCGCCACGGCGAAATCGAAATCCCGAGTTGCGCGCGGCACTCCCCAGGCAGACACGGCAAACCCGCCGATCAACGCATAGTCGCGCAGCAGGCCGCGGTCGCGGGCCGTTTCAAGACAGGCAAGAATGTCGGCTAAGGCTTCTTGGAACACGCGCGATGGAGAGCGGCGGCTGCATCCGACAGTTGCAGCGCAATCAACAGCCGCTGTGCAGGGGTCAGTTTACGGGCGTCGTCAATCTTGTGCTGCGCGAGCCTTTCACTCAGTAGACTCGGACGTCGTGAACCGCTGAGGCTGGGAAGAGAAGGCTTCATGGCGCTATCATACCTGGAAAGATCAGGCCCGTCACCCTCACGTCGAGGAATCATCCGCCAAGAACGACCCCTGAAAGGGTTACGCCATCCATGAGACCACCCCGATCGAATCGGGTCACTCTGGACCTCGTGGGTCCCCTCTTCTGTCTGGGACTTCTCCTGGCCTGCGACGGCAGGCAAACGGTGTCCCTCACCGCCGAGGATTTTCGCTTCGTCCCCGACTTCGTGCAGGTCAAGGCGTCATCGCCGCTCACGCTTTCGGTCTACAATGCCGGCCGGGAGGCGCACGAGTTCGACAGCCCGATCCTCGTATACGCCGCCGAGTCATCGCTGCCGAAGGAAACGAAGGAAGCCGGTGCCGCCGGTATTCTCCTTCGGCCAGGACAATCCTTACAGATCGCCATGGCTCCTCCGCCGGGCACCTATCTCTACATCTGCCGGCGCAAAAGCCACGCCAACATGACCGGGACGCTCATCGTCGAGTAAATTTTGCGATCTCATTTCTGAGGGCGTCGGCCTCAGAAGGCGCTGTTGATGATCTGCCGCAACAGTTGCATCGCGGCCCAAAAGAAAAACAGCCCATACACGCAACCGAAAAACACCGGAAAGCTGACGGCGCGATGAGCCCACCATCGGCGGTGGCGGCGAAACGCCCAATTCGGCTCGAACACCGTCGGCTCGTTGCGCGGGTTCTCAAGCGACTCCTGGGTTTCACGGAGGTGATAGTGGAGCCGATAGAGGGTCGTGAGGATTTTCTCGTCGGTCCATTCCGGACTTTGCTCGATCCCCCGCAACTGCCACTCCCAGAGCGCGTTCTGCCCGGAGAATCGTCCCAGGACGATCGCCATCTGCAGACAGAGGAGCAGACCCATAATACAGAGCAGGACGATCAGGACCATGAGGGGCAAGGGCAGCGGCTCCCGCGAGACGAGCAACCCCAGAACGGCAACGAAGATGGAGTTGGCCGTCAGGTAATCGGACAGCATGCTGTGATAATCCCGCACCCCGGAGGTCCAGAGAGCCAGAAGATGCCCATACATGCGGTCCAGTGATCCCATCCGCTCGTTCGCCATTGCGTCACCTCAGGATCAGCCGATAGCCTTGTTTCAAAACGCCTCTTCTTGAGAATCCCGATGTTCCATTCAATAACCTCACGAATCTAACACAGGGACAAGGACGCTCGATACGGTCGCAGACGAGCTTGACCCTCATCACTCTTGAAACGGCTCATGTCCATCTGGGACAGTGGATGAACTATCTCGCCGTCAAGAGAGATTGCGATGGCCCGTTCCGCACTGGCTTCGACAGCACCCCCAGCAGGTCCGGTTCAGATGACTGTCCGGGCGACCGTCGAGCGCGAAATCAATTGGCGGTTGATGATCACTTCCGCCTGCCTCACCTCCCCGGCCGCCCAGGATGGACAGCCGTACAAGATCCTCCTCACCGTGCCGGTGCCCTATGCCGTACTCAACCAGCAGATGCAGGAACGGCTCTTCCATCAGGAGGTGAAGGTGCCCACCCTGTTCGGGGATAAGCTGCTGGTCGAACGGGCGGTCGCCTCGGACGTCAACGGCCGCACGCTCATTTCCGTGGAGACCAGCGGGGACTTGAACGGCTGAAAGGAGTAATTCCGCGCGCGTGATCGCATCGAGCAACGCCTGACGATCGGCATCCACACGCTTCCAACTCGGCACCGCGTTGACGAAACGTTCGGCGGCCTCCGCGAGTGTCTGCAGCGCTTCACCAAGTGGGGCGTCATCATGCGAACCTGACGGGGACGCGCCTCGACTCGGTGAAGTCCTCTTCCGTCGTCGGACATACATCTGCGGTGCCACCGGATTATCTTTCTCAAGCTCTGGTCGTCGCGATCTCGCCATTCGTGCCTCCCGATGAATACAGAGATAGAGACACTCTACTAAATCCTTTTGGCCACAATACACACCTTTTCTTTTCGGGGCGGTCTTGGACCGGGAGACATACCGGGCGACAGCCCGTACGGATCTTGACCGGGACAGATGGACTGATTAGCTATCGGAACGAAGGATGGAAAAGGTCCCATGAACACGATAAGGAAGGATGTCCGGGACTTGATTACCGTGAATGAAAAAATTCAAAGCGCTCTGGCGCAAGGCGACCGTTTGACCGACGATGAGTCGATCATCATTCGAATGTGCGCCGGTGAGTTGTTGGAGAAGGTGCCTGATCCCCGGCCTGAGACGTGGTACGGCGACGACGACGGGAATGCAGATCGGGGACAGATCGAATTTCCCGAACAGTCTTTCGGCAATTGACCGATGCGCGGATGAATCCGAAATCCTCAGCTGCTGCTTGGACGAACTCGTCAAACGGCGCTCCCCGCTCCGCATTCCCGGATTCAGCGACCGGCCGATGTCCTGAAGTGCATGACTGTGAGACTGCAAGAATATCTGCCTCGCGTCAACGGTCGTCGTCGGTCGGCCGCTTGACCCATCGGCGCAGTAATTGGTCGAGCCGGCTGAATTCCAGCGGCTTGGTGAGGGAGTCGTCCATCCCGGCGGCAAGACAGCGTTCGCGATCGTCCGGTTCAGCCAGTCCAAAGAAAGTCCCGCTTGGCGAAGCAGGCGAGGACGGTCCCTGCGTTTGCGCTTGGCTGCGTAGTGCGTGGAGAGTTGTCCAGCGAACCGAATCCCGTCGCCTTCTCTTCACGTTGAATAGCGGACGAGGACCAGCGCGCGGCAGGGACAGGCGAGACTGGCACCGTGGCTCTTCCAGGCAAAGGCATTGATTCCCGGATGGCCGGACAAGAAATCGGCGGCAGGAATCGAGGTGAACGTCCCCGGATCGACCTCATACCATGCGCCATGCTGCAGAAGTACCGTGGTGACTTTGTCGAAGTCTACAATTTCAGCCATGGTTCACCTCCATTGACGGCGTCGTCCGACAGCCTGGTTTCACAGCGACTCTTTTCTCCGCTATGAGTGTAACGTGAACGGTTCACCGGTTGGAATGGCGGGCCATCCGCAAAAACGACTCGCCCTTACAAAGTTTTTGCCTTTCCTTTACTCATCCCGCCTTCACCCATCGCAGGCCTGTGCTACAAAGAGCCGCCTTGAAATGTATGGCGGCCCCTCGCAACTTCAGGAGGACCATGACACACAACCTGCATCGGACCCGATGGATGGCAGCCTGTGCGGTCCTGACTCTGTGCCTCACCCCGCGTCCAGGGACCGCCATGGAGCTCGACGCGGGTCTCAAGAATCTCCGTTGCGTACACATACAGGCGGACGTGGAGCAGGACCCGGTCGTTCAGTCCCACATCCGCCTGACGGAAGAGGAAATCCGGAACACCGCGTCCAATACCTTGAAAGCCGCCCTTCCCCTGCTCTCCATCTCGCACCAGTGCGGCAACCGATTCCGTCTACTCCTGGTGTTGCACGATCTGTCCGCCGGTCCGACACAGGGATACAACGGCCTCTTGGTCACCGGCATCGAACGGGTGGCGACTGTGCTGGAGACCGGGGATCGTCAAGAAGTGGAAGTCTGGTCAGGAGGCATTCAAGAATTCCGCGGGCCACTGGAGCGAGCGACCACCACGGCCCATCAAGCCCTCGCCCAATCGCTGGATCATTTCGCCGAGGCGTACCGTCTGTCAGGCAATCCCTAACCCGCATTATTCATGAACGCTTCTGCTGCAATCGCGGATTCGCTGCTGCGACGAGCCTTTGGCAGGCTCGCCCC
>CAYNLM010000099.1:0-15194 GCA_964398045.1 uncultured Nitrospira sp.
TGGGCTTCAACAAGTCGGGCAAGGAAGTGGCGCGCATTCAGGTCGAAGAGCCGATTTATATCAGACCCGCGGAACGGGTCACCTGGCTCTAAGTCCTAGCTAGGTCATCGCTTCACGGAAGGGCAGAGTTCCGAAAGGGACTCTGCCCTTTCTGTTTCCACTGCTCAAGTCGATCGAGACAGCTCTACGAGACAGCTCTATTGGGTCAGAATGGGGCCCATATCTAGCTGCTTCCCTAGGAGGGGAAAACCCTCGCGATAAGATCCTCAATGGCTACCAGCCGATATGGTCTTTCGACTCAGACGCTCCTCCTCCTTCTGCACACTTGACGGCCCATAGGGTGTCCAGTAGAGTTGTCCTCCACAAGCCATTTTTTCAGCACAGAGGGCCCTTAAGCGTGACGCCTCATCAGCAGCAATCACTTCCATTTGCTGCGCAAGCCATACCGTTCAATGAATTTTTAGCTTCGGGAAAGCTTCCTGAAGGCTACCTCACCAGCGAGTATATCGCCCAACAATTCGTGGAACGCCTGGTCCACTACGTACTCAGTGTGCCGACAGGTAGTTATACGATGGCTCAACTCAGCCATCTTCTTGAACAGCTCGACCCCCGCGCACAGGTTTTTTTCTTTAAGCGGCTTAAGGAAACCAGCCCGGAAAGCCTGAAAGACTTCGCTCCTCTCTATTACGGCTTCATGAACGAGTTCCATTCTCTCCTCTTCACATAAGTTTCTAGAAAATTTCCCTTGTCGCACCCGCAATCTCATGTATAATTGAGAGGTTCACTTACGAGAGAAGGAGCCTAAATGAATCCATCTTTGCAGCGAGCCGTCACGAGTTTTTACAATTTAATTTACGAAGCCCAAACGTTCGCGACCGCTATGGCGCGCATTGATACGGCCGAGCAAGAGCATTATGCTGGACGGATCGAAGGTCTGAACTGGGTGCTTGATCGGTGTCAGGAACTCGAAGACATGGATGCCAACCTCACGCCGTCCTCCCTGCAACGGATCTTGGGGGAAGTGAAATCGGATCTCGATCACGAACTCTCGGTCCAGCGACGCGAGAAGGGCCGGCGGGCGGATGGTCGAGAAGAAGCCTTGAACTTTGTCGCAGATTACCTTTCCAGCCTCATTACAGCGACAGAGATCGAATCCGCCAAGACCTCGGTGTAGCCGCCACCTTGCTCTCAGGTCATACCTACGCCCGATCGCACAGGACCACCAATGGCGTTGATCCGAGAGTGGATTATTTTCGCTCTGTGCCTTGGAGTGGGTGGCCATATTGCGTTGGCCTTCGTCCTCCATGCTCCGGACCTTTGGCCTTGGAGTCGGGCGGGTTTCTACGGGCTGTTAAGTGGACTCGCGGTTTATGCTTCGGTTCAGATCACTCGCTGGGTCTGGCAGTCGAGGAGAAGAAAAGATCTCACCAATTCTGGCTAGCGGACGTCTAGGTACGCCCATGACGGTTACATTGACCGGAAATTCCCATCCTGCATAGAATATGTTCATGCCACAGCCTCCGCGAAAACCCACATCAACATGGCCGCCTGGTACCGCCCTTCGTTCAGGCATGCGAGCCTCGGCTGCGAAGAAGGGTCAGCAGGATCAGTTTGGATCGCTCAATGCCTCCCTGCTCTATTGTCCTCGCTGCCGAGTCGCGACCCCGACCAGAGAGCGGCTGCTATTGGTCCTCCCGACCGGTAACCTTTATGAATACCTCTGCATGCAATGTGGCACCTCCACTGGCTCAAAAACCGAAGGGCCGCAAGGCCCTATTACAACACTAGGCTCGTAATCCCATCTAGAGGCACCGACATGCACCGGTGCGATGGCCTATCTGTACCGATCTCGAGACGGATAACCGATTAAGGTTGCCGAGGATCGTTACCTGACTTGCTCGAGAGGGATACCTTCGTCGATGAGCATCACCGGAATGTTCTCTCTGATCGGATACAGGATCTTTTGATCTGCGCGGATCAGCCCACCGTCAAGCGGCTCTGTCACGGGTTTGTTCCCCTTATTCTTCAGGCTCCCTCGTGTTGCTGCCTCATTCAATTTCTTGACCAGTGCCGCATCCGCTAGACTGACCGGCTGCTTTGTTTCCGGGCAACACAAAATAGCTAGAAGATCCTTATCAAGGCTCATTGATCGCCCTCCCTGGATTAGATTAACCACACGTTAGCATAGAACACGATGAAAGCAAGGACAAGAGCGCGGGCGCGCCGCAACGACTGATGCCGAAAAACGAACCACTCAAAAGGAAATTTCGAAGGAGTGGTCCTCCCCATAGGCTGCACAATTCTGCTACACTGTCAGCGTTTTCCCCGTACATGGCAAAGATGGCTGTATGGTCACGACGTTTGGGAGAATTTTTTTCGCCGGCCTGCTTCTCTTGGTTCCTGCATGGGCCACGCTGCTCATCCTTGTGACCCTCTTTCGGACGCTAGACAACCTCGTCGGAGAACATATACCGAATCCGATTCCCGGCCTAGGCCTGCTGCTGCTATTGCTCATCGTGCTGGTGGTGGGTGCCGTATCGACCCATGTGCTCGGCCAACGCCTCATGACACATTTCGAACGCCGGCTGGAGCAGATTCCACTCGTGCAAAGCATCTACTTGACCCTCAAAGGCATGACCGACCTGTTCAATTTTCGGTCACGTTTCGGGCGCAGCACGGTCGTCGCATTTCCCTTCCCCAGAAACGGCCTCTGGGCCCTTGGGTTTGTGATGGGAACCGCTCCCTCGGCGCTCAAAGTCGCCGCCGTGGACCGATTGCTCATGGTCTTCGTCCCAACTGCCATTCATCCGTTCACCGGGTATCTCGCGTTCGTGCCTGAAGGCCAAGTTCATCGCCTTAATCTGTTGCCGGAAGACGCAATGAAAATGGAATTCTCCGCCGGTCTCTTCAAACCCGAGCGAGGTTGGCTGGCGTCGCCTCGTTGAGCATCGATCATGAAAGCATCACCCACCATAATCGTCAGACCTGCCCGCATGGAAGACGTCGACACGATCGCTGCGTTCAGTGCCGCAATGGCATTGGAAACAGAGGGCCGCCAATTGGAGCTGGACCGGCTGCGGCGAGGAACGTTGTCCCTCCTCACTTCGCCGGCCTACGGATTCTTTCAGGTCGCAGAGGTGGCCGGTGAACGAGGCGCCAAGCTCATTGCACAACTGATGGTGACGTATGAATGGAGCGATTGGCGCAACGGCGTCTTTTGGTGGATTCAAAGCGTGTATGTCGATCCGGCCTGGCGCCGACAAGGCGTCTTTCGCCGCATGCATGAATCGGTGCTGACCGCCGCCAGGAGCCGTCCGGATGTGTGCGGAGTCCGTCTCTATGTTGATGCAGCCAACCATATCGCGCAGGCTGCGTACCGGCGGGTCGGCTTGGTGCCTTCATCCTACGCCGTTTTTGAAAAAGACTTTCTGTACCCCCATCGAACACCATTACAAGATTGTCCAGACGAAGCATAGCAGGAGGGCGTATGCCATTGGTGAAGGCATTGGTCGGTCTCGCACTCATCGTGGGTTTCTTGCAAGGCTGTGCGTTCGTCCGCGGGACCTATGGAGAAGAGGTGCATCAGGGAGACGTGACCGCGATCAAAGCAGGAGTCAGCACACGAACGGACGTCGCCGGCATTCTCGGCGCACCCGATCGCATCGTCGAGGCGAACGGGCACGAAATTCACCACTACTATCGATTTGACGTCAAGTCTGGTTTTATCTTGTTCTTTTCCAGAACAAATATCAAAAGCGAAGACGTCTTTGTCATTTTCGACCAAGCAGGAATCGTGGAAGAGATTCTCTTGGGCAAGAAGAAGCCGCCTCTCGAGTTCCAGTTCTGGCCGTTTGACTGGCCTTTCCATTCGTAATCGGACATGACGATCCGCCTCGGACTCACGCTGGTGTTGTGTGGCCTTTTGTTCGGGCATGCCGGTTGTGCGCGCGGCCCTCTCACGTGGCAACGTCTGGCCTTAAACCAGCCTATCTCCGGCGATGATGTCGCCTTCATTGTCGACGGAACAACACGTCTCACCGAGGTCGTGAATCGGCTTGGTTCCCCGGATGAAATACGCGCCGTCGGCGACTCCGTCGTGGCGCGCTATCATTTTTCCGACGGCAGGTACTTCAGGGCAGACTACGGCTGGGGCCTGCGCTTTGTCCTTCCCTTCCTCACACCGGATCTCGTGCTGGGCGGCGGGGGCTTTGGGACGGATATTTTTCAAGTCACCTGCGACCCGCAGTGGGTTGTCCGGGACCATGCCTTTGCCTGGCATGCAAACTCTTCTGAGTTTCGGTTGTGGCCGTTCAGCGAACAGACCCCGTAAAGAGCCACCGCACGGCGAATTGCCGCCGTGCACCCATCTGGCTATAATGCCGTCCCATGTCTGTCCCTCCCCATGAGGACCCGGCCTCCCACGATTCGATTTTCGCTTCGCCCTCCTATATCCCGGCCGATCGCGATACCGACTTTCTGCAACGCGAAGAACTCCGCCCGCTCCGTCTGGGGCTCGAGCTGCTCAAACCGGAGTTGATTCAAAAAGAGCAGGGGATTCAATCCACCATCGTGGTCTTCGGCAGCGCTCGGTTGCGGGAGCCGCCGGAGGCCCGTGAATCGTTGCGCCTCGCGGAAGAAGATCTGGCGAAGGCGCCGCATGATCCGCTCAGAAAACACCGGGTGTCCGTCGCCCGTAAACAACTGGACCTGTCGAAATACTATGACATCGCCCGCGAGTTTGGCCGCCTGGTTTCGACGACTTGCCAGCTCGATGGTCGATGCGACTATGTCATCGTCACCGGCGGAGGGCCCGGGATCATGGAAGCCGCCAATCGGGGAGCCGCCGACGCTAACGCCAAGTCCATAGGGCTGAATATCACCTTGCCGCACGAACAACGCCCGAATGCCTACATCACCCCGGAACTGTGCTTTCAGTTCCGGTACTTTGCGCTTCGCAAAATGCATTTCCTCATCCGCGCCAAGGCGCTGGTTGCGTTTCCCGGCGGCTTCGGCACCATGGATGAATTGTTCGAAACGCTCACGCTCCTCCAGAGCGGCAAAGCCACAGGACTATCCGTTGTTTTAGTGGGACGGTCGTTTTGGGAGCGGCTCGTCAATTGGCAGTTGTTGGTTGACGAAGGCCTCATCAGTCCCCTCGATTTGAATCTGTTTCATTTTGCCGAAACGGCCCAAGAGGCGTGGGACCTCATCCTGGATCAGCACCGCGCGAGACCGCAGGCATGAAACTGTCGTTCCATGGCGCGGCACGCTCGGTGACCGGGAGTCGGCATCTGATCGAAACCTCCGCGTGCCGCCTCCTGTTGGATTGCGGCCTATTCCAGGGTCGGCGAGACGAAGCCGCTCGCCAAAATCGCGATCTGGGTTTCGATTCCAAATCCCTGTCGGCCGTCTTACTCTCTCACGCGCACATCGATCATTCCGGAGCCTTGCCCGTATTGGCGAAACAGGGGTTTTCCGGCAAAGTACACCTCACAAGAGCCACCGCAGACCTGGCGGCGATCATGTTGCAAGACGCAGCTCACATTCAGGAGAGCGATTGTTCCTACGTCAATAAGAAGGAGCGACGCCGCGGGACACAATGCATCCGGCCCTTTTTCGATTCCGACGATGTCGAAGCCATTACCCGTCGGTTTATCGGCGCCCGCTATCACGATGTCGTGAACCTGCATTCCCGCGTCACCGCCTCCTTTCACGACGCCGGCCATATCCTGGGTTCGGCCGCCATCCGCGTCAAGTACACGGCGCGGGGCAGTACGACGACGATCTTGTTCAGCGGCGATCTCGGACGCGCCAAGATGCCGATTCTCCGCGACCCGGACCCGCCGCCGTCGTGCGATGTCCTGATTCTCGAATCGACGTATGGAGACCGGCTGCATGAACAGGCCGCCGAAGAGATGACGCAAAAGGTACAGGATCTGATCGCCCATGCCAGAGCGCATAAGAGCAAAATTATTGTGCCCGCCTTTGCCGTAGGCCGCACCCAAGAGTTGATCATGCGCATGAAGGCACTCGTGACCCAGCACCGCATCGACCCCATTCCCATCTATATCGATTCACCCTTAGCGGCCAAAGTCACCGAAGTCTTCCGGAAACATCCGGAGTGCTATGACGAAGAAATGTACAAGGCGTTTTCTACAGAAGGAGACCCCTTCGCCTCCCGGTACATTCACTTTATCTCAACGTCCGAGGATAGTAAGCGGCTGAACACGATGAAGGGGCCGTGCATGATTATTTCTTCGTCCGGCATGTGTGAGGGCGGGCGGATTCTCCACCATCTCAAACATGCCATTCAGGAGGAAGCCAACGTCATTGTGTTTGTGGGGTTTCAAGCCGAACACACGCTCGGGCGCAAACTCGTCGAAGGCTGGGACGTGGTCCCCATCTTCGGTGTTCCCACACCCCGGCGGGCGCAGATCATGAAGTTCAACGGACTTTCCGCTCACGCCGATCGCAACGATCTGCTGGCCTATGTCCGGGCCATTGATCCGCTGCCCGGCACTATTTTCATCGTCCATGGAGAAGAGAAACAGGCGCTCTCGCTCGGAGCCGCGATTCAAGTTGAACATCCGACGATCGACATCCAGATTCCCCACCGAGGCAGTACCCATGAGATTTGAGCCTGTCGGCACGTCCGGCCTCCATAAGGGAGTTTCTCGCGTCGCTCTCCTTATTCCCTCCATCCTGATCCTCCTCGGATGCCTCTCTCATGCGGCGGCTGATTCCCCCGAGGCCCGCCAACGGGTCCGTGAATTAGGCATCACCGTCGGGCAATATCAGCCAGGGCCGCTCAACGCCATTACCGATGTCGAGGGGATCAAAGTCGGTCACGCGACGCTGATCCGCGGAGATGGTGCACTCAAACCAGGTGAAGGACCGGTGAGAACCGGCGTCACGGTGGTCATTCCACGCGACGATGTGTGGCATAAGAAGGTGGCGGCAGGCGCCTTCGTCTTGAATGGAACCGGCGAAATGACGGGCTTATCCTGGATCGCCGAATCAGGATTCTTGGAATATCCGATCGCTCTCACCAACACGTTGAACGTTCCTCGCGTGGCGAACGGGGTGATCAGTTGGATGATCTCACGCTATCCGGACATCGGCATCTCCGACGACACCCTTACGCCGGTCGTCGCGGAATGTGACGACGGGCGCCTCAACGACATTCAAGGCAGGCACGTCTCCGAGCAGGACGTCGCGAAGGCCTTGAACGGCGCCTCCGGCGGGCCCGTGGCGGAAGGAACGGTTGGCGCTGGAACAGGCATGGTGTCCTATGGATTCAAAGGCGGCATCGGCACCGCGTCGCGACGGCTTCCTGAGAAAGAGGGAAGGTACACCATCGGCGTGCTGGTCAATGCCAACCAAGGACGACGGCCTGAGTTGGTCGTGGCCGGCGTTCCCGTCGGCAAACTCTATGACCCAGACACGCCGATAGCTCAAGCCGTTCAGCCGGGACTCAGTGAAGGCTCGATTATCATCATCGTGGGCACTGATGCGCCGCTGGACGGACGCCAACTGACGAGACTGGCCAAGCGCGCTGCGCTGGGGTTGGCCCGCACCGGCTCGACAGCCAGACATGGCAGCGGCGACTTTATCCTGGCCTTTTCTACCGCCCATGTGATTCCACATTATCCCAAAGAGCCGACGTACAACCTGACGCATCTGGCCGACACCCATCTGAATCCCCTCATCTCCGCGACGGTTGAGGCGACAGAAGAAGCCATCTTGAACGCCCTGACCATGGCCACCACCGTCGTGGGACGCGATGGGCACCGAGTCGAAGCGATTGCCCTCGATCGACTCAAGTCTCTGGTCACCGGCGCGCGCCGCTGATGACTCCTTTGCATAGAAGGTCTCCGATTGAGGGAGACACCCGACTTGCATTTTCCTCTCGTGCCTCGTTATTCTCCCTGCGGGTCGGGAAGGCTGGGGGTCGGCGATGAACGAATACCAGATCGGCGGTGGATTACGTCTGCTGACCGCGGTGGAAAAAACCGACGCCTTTGCCGACTTTCTCAAGACCCGCATGGTCCGGGCCCTTGAAACCGAAGATCCGACGGAACTCCATTACCTCCTCGCACAACTGGACGACTATTATTCCTACATGTGGCGCTATTATAAAAAATTGGCCCAGGCCCGCTCCGAGCGGATGGACCCGGGCGTGTAAGGCTCCCGTTCAGACGACATAATTGCGCATGCCCAGTCTTTCCTCCACATCAGCTCGGCAGGCCACCAGCTTTCACTTTGCTGCGTCTCTGTCACGGAAGGCCGACACCGAAGCGGCGGCTCGCGACCTGGCCGACGACATTCACACCAAGCTCGGTTCCGCATCCGTCGATCTGGCCTGCCTATTTTTTTCCTCCCATCACATACCACGCGCCGATTTGTTGGCGAAGGCGCTGGCGGATACCCTTCACCCACGCCTGATGATCGGGTGCAGCGGAGAAGGCATTATCGCCGGCGCTGAGGAACTGGAAACGGCGCCGGCGGTGACCCTGTGGACCGCTTCTCTCCCGCACGTCACCATTGAACCGGTTCGACTCACTTTTTCTCCGACACAGGATCAATTCAATTTGTCGGGATGGCCGGACCCCGACGTGACTGATTCCACCTTTCTTCTACTGGCCGATCCCTTCACCACGCCGATGCAAGAAGTGCTCGCCCTGCTGGAGGACCGCTATCCCGGCACGGCAGCTATCGGAGGGCTGGCCGGCGGCGGCCAGGAGGCGGGAGAAAACCGCCTCATCGTGCAGGATGAGGTCTTTGAGAACGGGGTGGTCGGCGTACGCCTCTCCGGTCCTGTGGAGGTTCGGCCGATCATTTCGCAAGGCTGCCGTCCCATCGGGGATCGCTATGTGGTCACGAAGGCGGAACATAATCTCATTCATGAGTTGGGCGGCACACCGGCGTTGCAGCGTCTGCAAGCGGTGTTTGAATCGTTGGGCGACGAAGACCGCCGCCGCGCGCACCGAGCCCTGCACATCGGCATCGTCATCGACGAACATCGGAACCGCTTCGAGCGAGGTGATTTTCTCGTACGCAATCTGGTCGGCGCCGATCAGGCGACCGGTGCCGTCGCCATCGGCGATGTGGTGCAGGAAGGCCAGACCGTGCAATTTCATTTACGTGACGCCCAATCGGCCGGCGAAGATCTCAATTTGTTGCTCGCGGCCGATCGCGCGCATCATGGCAATGCGCCGCTTGGAGCTTTGGTCTTCAGCTGCTGCGGACGAGGCCAAGGATTATTTGGCCGGCTGAACCACGACTCGGAGACGGTCACGGCCCGGCTTGGTTCCATTCCTGTGGCGGGGTTTTTCGCGCAGGGCGAGATCGGACCCGTCGGAGGGCGCAATTTCCTGCATGGCTATACGGCGAGCCTGGCCATATTTGCTAACCGTCGGACCGGCGACTAGGCGGAAGATCGCTGCTGCTTGCATGTCCGACGGAGACTGGGCGTCACAAGGAGCATCCATGACACGTGCATCTGCGACATTCATCACTTTGATGCTGGTGATCATGCCGGCATCCGGATGGGGAGGGAACATGGCAGCGACTGAGAAGAGCCCGGGCGGAAATGAGGTAACCACTCCCTCAGGACTCAAATATATCGATCAGGTGGTCGGTACCGGCGACGTTGCCGTCGCGGGCAAAACGACGACGGTGCATTACACCGGCTGGCTCACCAACGGCCAGAAATTCGACAGCTCGGTAGATCGAGGCCAACCGTTTTCTTTTCCCCTCGGAGCCGGGCGCGTCATTAAGGGTTGGGACGAAGGCGTGCAAGGAATGAAAGTGGGCGGCAAACGCAAATTGACCATTCCTTCAGAATTGGGCTACGGCTCCCGCGGCGCGGGGGGCGCGATCCCGCCGAACGCCACGTTGATCTTTGACGTCGAACTGCTGGGCGTACGGTGAATGAGCGGACAAGAGTCAAGCTGACATGCGGACAAGTTCACCTCTGACACTTTTGTCAGCCTTCTCCTTTGCGCGCCTGTAAGCGGAAACCTTAATGCAGCAGACCCCCCTCATCCACCAACATCGTTCTGCGGGCGGCAAGCTCGTCAACTTCGCCGGATGGGAAATGCCCATCCAATATACCGGCGTACTGGATGAATACCACACTGTCCGGAGCAAAGCCGGCCTGTTCGATGTGAGCCACATGGGGCGCTTGTTCGTTTCAGGCTCCGGCGCCGCCGCCTTTCTCCAACAGATGACGACCAACGACGTGGGGAAACTCGCCGTCGGACAGGCGCAGTACTCCATGGTCTGCAACGAGCAGGGGGGGATCAAAGACGACATCTTCGTCTATCGCCTCAAGTCCGACGAGTATCTGCTCTGCGTCAATGCCTCCAATCGTGAAAAGATCTTTGCGTGGCTGCGCGACCATCATCGAGACGGCACGGTGTTGCTGGAAGACCGATCAGCCGCACTTGCGCAGATTGCCGTCCAGGGTCCGTTGTCCCGCGACATTCTTGCGTCACTTGGAGGCAGGGGGGTGACGGGACTCAAACTGCATCATGCCTGCGAAGGAACGCTCACTTCTATCCCTGCGCTGATCGCCAGGACCGGATACACGGGGGAGCTCGGCTTCGAACTCTATGTCGCCGCCGATCGCATCGGCTCCCTCTGGGGGCGGCTCATGGAACAAGGCCGTGCCAGCGGACTCAAGCCAGCGGGTCTCGGAGCCCGAGACCTGCTGCGCTTGGAGATGGGCTATTTGCTGTACGGGAACGACATCGACGAAGATACGACCCCCTTGGAAGCGGGAGTCGACTGGACAGTCAGTTTGCAGAAAGGTGAATTCATCGGTCGTGCGGCTCTTCAAGCGCAGAAAGATCGGGGACTCACCCGGCGATTCGTCGGGCTTGAGCTTCTGGAAAAAGCCGTCCCGCGGCATGGGTTCAAGATCCACTCGGCACAATTCCCATCAGAGCCGATTGGAGAAATCACCAGCGGCAATCTCTCTCCGCTCCTCCAAAAAGGAATCGCTCTCGGCTATGTGCCCATCCGCTATGCGGAACCAGGCACACCCGTCTCCATCGAGATCCGCGGGAAGATCGTGCCGGCTCAAATCGTCAAGACGCCGTTCTATAAGAAACCAAAGAGCTGATGGCGTAGGCTGACAGCACAAATCGGACGACCGGGACTTCGCTCGTGCCATACGGTATACGCCACAAAACCGTAAGCTCGTCATGACCAAGAATATCTACACTGGGAAAGTCGTCACGCTGAACGTCGAGACGGTGACACTTCCCAACGGCATGACCGTCGATCTGGAAACGATTCGCCACCCGGGCGCCGCGGCCGTGGTCCCTATGAAGGACGACGGCACGGTGGTGTTGATCCGGCAGTTCCGCCATGCCGCCGGAGGATTCATTTATGAAATACCGGCCGGCAAGCTGAACCCCGGCGAAGATCCGCTGGACTGTGCCTCGCGGGAACTGGAAGAAGAGATCGGCTATCGGGCGGCGTCGTTTGAGCTGCTGTCCAGCATTTTCACGGCGCCGGGATTCGCAGACGAAGTCATCCACGTGTACAAGGCGACCGGCCTGACTACAGGGCGGCAACAACTCGACCGCGATGAAGTGCTGGAAGTCGTCGAAATGTCGATAGCCGACGCGGTGAAAAAAATCGACGATGGGACGATCCGGGATGCGAAAACCATTGTGGGACTGCAGGCGGTCTATATTCGGGGGAACGCTCGGTAGGGGAACCGCCCAAGAGGTCCCCCACGCGATGCGGGGAACCTCTCAAGCCAGCTAAGCCTCGCCAAGGGACGGAAGTTACTTGCCCTTCTCGTCCTTCTTCTTCTCATCCTTCTTTTCACCGAAGGTGTCGGCATGGCCGCCCTTCTTCTCGTCCTTCTTGTCCTTCTTGTCCTTCTTCTCGTCAGCGTTAAGCATCTCGACGAACTTGCCGCCCTTCTTCTCTTCCTTCTTCTTCTCTTCACCGGCGAAGGAAGGCGCACTGAACGACACTGCCACCGCCACCGCCATGATAGCCATAAGCATGCGCTTCATAATGAGTCACCTCCTTTAAGGTTTAGAATTCACGCCGACCATTCGGCGCTGACCTGGTGTTGAGCAAGCTTAGTGCCGAATGGCCCGTCAGCCACGCAAGGCCGTATTATCAACATCTTGTGTAACCATCCGTTCTCCCGGTGGAAGGCACTCCCCCTCTAATTCCTGTGGCAGAATGGTGAAGTCTCCCACTAAACTGCCTCAAGCGTATGGGGCCATCGAAGAAGCCCTTCAAGCCTCTGCACGATCACATCAGGCCGGGAGTACGTGTACTCTTCGTCGGCATCAACCCTGGTCTGCGCTCCGCCCAAACCGGCCACCATTTCGCCGGCTATTCGAATCGCTTTTGGAAACTCTTGTACGAATCTGGATTGATCACGGAACCTCTGACGTACCGCGAAGATTGGCGGCTGCCCGAGTGGCACCTCGGTTTGACGAATATCATCGGCCGCTGCAGTGGCGGGAGCGATGTTCTGGAACCGGCTGAGTATCGACGAGGGACGGCGTCGCTCGCACGCAAGATCAGACTCTACCGGCCCCGTCTCGTGGCCTTTCTAGGTGTGACCATCTTCCGCATGATTTTCCCGGAAGAGGACTGCTGGGAACTGGGATTAACCCGAGTGCGGCTGGCCGACGTTCCAGTGTTTCTTTTGCCCAATCCAAGCGGACGCAACGCGCATTATTCCTATGACCGCATGTTGGCAGCTTTTCGGGATCTCCGCCTGGCGGCGGCGCAAGCTTCGTCCCGTACTCGTTCTCCTCGTTAAACGGCACGTCGAGACCTCCGACCCCTCTCATCAACACTGGAGCCGGAGCCCACAACGTCAACTCGTGTTCTTCCCGCACCCCTTCTAGAACCAGCCCGCAAATCGTGCTATCTTCAGCGCCCAGCGGAAGCGGTGCATCATCGCTCATGAAGCGAATCTCGTGCGAGATACGGAAGACGAACGACGCTTCATGCCTTTAAGGAAGCGCTCAGTATTCACTAGGAGAAAAGAGTCCATGTTGCTGGATGGAAAGAAAGGCTTAATCATCGGCGTAGCGAACAAACACAGCATCGCCTGGGCCATCGCGCAATCCGTCTCGAACCAGGGGGCTCAGCTCCTCTTCAATTATCAGAATGAGCGCTTGCGGGAGAACGTCGAGGAACTCGTCGCCACCATGCCGGGCGCCAAAGCCTTCCCTTGCGACGTGGGGAACGATGCCGAGATCGCTGCGCTGATGCAGCATGCGCAGAAGGAATTCGGGCGGCTCGACTTTCTCGTTCACTCCGTCGCCTTCGCGCCAAGGGAGGAACTCACCGGTCAATTCGTCAATACGACCCGCCAGGGGTTTGCGATCGCGCTGGATGTGAGCGCCTATTCTCTCATCGCCGTCACGAAAGCCGCGCTGCCACTCATGACCGACGGAGGATCAATCGTCACACTGACCTACCTCGGCGCCGAGCGGGTGGTACAGCATTACAATGTGATGGGCGTCGCCAAAGCGGCTTTGGAAGCCTCCGTCCGCTATCTCGCCCACAATCTCGGGCCGCAGAACATCCGGGTCAACGCCATCTCAGCCGGGCCGATCAAGACGTTGGCCGCACGCGGAGTCTCAGGCATCAGCAAGATGGTGGATCACCACAAAGAGTTCGCCCCGCTGCGCCGCGCGACCGAACAAGGCGAGGTCGGCGATACCGCATTATTCTTATTGAGCCCGCTGGGAAGGGGTATTACCGGAGAAGTGATTTACGTCGACGGCGGCTACCACATCCTGGGATCGCTGGTTTCGATGGACTGAACCGATAGGAGGCTGTGCTCTCCCGGAATGCTGACTACTCGAGCGTGCGCCTGAGGGCCTTCAATTGTCCTCGCTTCGTCTTTCCTTCTAATCGCCTCTTCTGCGAACTCTTCGTCGGCTTGGTGGGTCTGCGAGTCTTGCGTGGGATCGCCACGCTTTGGATTAACGTACGCAATCGATCAAGGGCATCCTCCCGATTCCGCTCCTGCGTTCGATGCTGCTGCGCCTTGATGGTGATGATGCCGTCGGCCGAAATGCGGTGATCCTTCAGCTTCAGCAGCTCTTCTTTGTAGAACAGAGGCAACGAGGACGCGCGGATATCGAATTGGAGATGGACGGCCGTCGCGACCTTGTTGACGTTCTGCCCCCCAGCTCCCTGCGACCGCACTGCATGGATATCGATCTCGGAGTCCGGGATGAAAACGTGTGAGGAGATCTGCAGCATAAGCACGACAAATGGAGCTATGTCTTTTCACGCAGGCGCTAGAACAGTCTTCTAACGACAAGTGGAAGTCTACTGCAGCTCCGGCACGCGATCAATGATGCGGAGCTTCACGTCGTCGCCCAGTTGGATCTGCACCATCTTGGTCGAGAGGCTCTCGCGGATGTGGTAGACGTCTTGCGCGCTGAACTGGAGTTGTCCACCGCAGCGTTCGACCAAATGGTAGAACAGGAGGGTGGTGAGGTACTGGACCTCATCGTCGTTGGCATGTTGGCTGAAGTTGAGGATCTGAGGCATCGTGGTCTTTTCCAACGCGTTGCGAGGCCTACTTATCGCCGAATCGCGGTCTGCCCGACAATGCCCCAAAGGAAGGGGGTCTGATATGACAAATTTGAACAGCCGCGCGGCCTCTGCGTTTCTCCCGCTAAGAATGAAGGTCGCGGACAATGGCCAGCGTCTTGTCGATCTCTTCCACTGAATTCAGCAGACCCGGCGCCAATCGCGCGTACTGAGTGGCATACGGAGTCACGCTCCCGACAACGCCGCGCGGCCGCAGTTTTTCCACCACCAAGCGAGGCGTCAGGCCCGCGACCTCAAAACAGGTGATCCCGGCGGAGAGTTCTTGCGACAGCGGCGTATGGAGCGTGACATGTTTCATTGCCGCCAAGCCCTGCTTGAGTTGCTGATTTAAATCGTAGATGCGCTGGGTCACCCGAGACTTGCCGATGGCTTGGTGAAATTTGAAGGCTTCATCCAACGCCCAACGATGTTCAAAGGAGTGAAATCCTCCGGGAGTCATGTAGACGGATTGCGGAAGCGCCTTGGGCGGGGTGAGCTTCATCCACATGTCATAGGCTTCGCTGTTGAATGTGGGAATGATCGCGTCGGCCATCGGCCATGCGCGTGGATGGCCCCAGACCAGACCGGTGCCG
>CAYNLM010000100.1:0-15110 GCA_964398045.1 uncultured Nitrospira sp.
GACGGCGCGCATACCAGCATCGTCGTCAAATTTCCTTTACGGGATGCGTCCGGTCACCTCTACGCCGTCGGCGGCATTGCCACGGATATCACCGACCGCAAACGGGCCGAGGAGGCTCTCGCCGAGCAAGGACGCCACCTGGTAACGGCCCAAGCCATCGCCCACGTGGGCAGCTGGGATTGGGATCTCGATTCCGGAGACGTGACCTGGTCGGACGAGCAGTATCGAATTTTCGGCTATGCGCCCGGAGCGATCCATATCACGTACGATACGTTCCTGACCGCACTCCATCCCGACGACCACGATCGCGTCCTGTGCTCGGTGAACGAGGCGCTTCTCGGTCGGAAACCGTTTGACGTCGAATATCGCATTGTCCGTCCGACCGGCGAAGTACGCATCATCCATGGCCGCGCTGAAATCCATCGGGATGCGACCGGACATCCGATGAAGATGGATGGGACGGTTCTCGACATCACCGAGCAGAAGCAGGCGGAAGAAGCGCTCCGCGCCAGCGAGGAGCGCTGGCATCTCGCCGTGCAAGGGAGCCATGACGGCATTTGGGATTGGAATATCAGGACCGGCGACATTTTCTTTTCCACCCGCTGGAAAGCCATGCGTGGATATATAGACGATGAACTCGCCGATTCTCTGGATGAGTGGAGAAGCCGCATCCATCCGGACGATATGGATCGCGTGCTCGGCGCCGTTGACGCCTACCTCGCCAAACAACGGCCGGACTTCTGCGAAGAATACCGGGTGCAACGCAAAGACGGCTCGTACATGTGGATCCTCGATCGCGGGACCGCGCTGTGGGACCCCGATGGAAAACCGGCCAGGATGGCCGGTTCGGAAACCGACATCACCGAGCGCAAACGGGCAGAGCAGGCCTTGGTTCGAAGCCGCGACCTCTTGAACTCTTTCATCGAGCACACGCCGGCCGCGGTGGCGATGCTGGACAAGGAGCTTCGGTATGTTGCCGTAAGCCGTCGCTGGCTTGAAGATTACCGACTCGGCAATGAGTGCATTCTGGGACGGTCCCATTACGATGTCTTCCCGGAAATCAGGGACATGAACGAGTGGCAAGAGATCCATCGCCGCTGTTTGCACGGTGCGGTCGAACGACGAGATAAGGATCCTTTCCTTCGACAAGACGGCAGGGTGGATTGGTTGCGCTGGGAGGTGCGCCCATGGCACGACGAGAGCGGCCAAATCGGCGGGATCGTCATATTCACGGAAGTCATCACGGCCCGCATGCAGGCGGAGGAAGCGTTGCGGGAAAGCGAGCAGCGTTTTAGTGAGTTCATGCGCCATCTCCCCGGCGTGGCGTTTATAAAGGACGCGGACGGACGACACACTTACGTCAATCAAACTTTTGAACGGCTCTTTGGTTTGACCCGCGACAGCTGGTACCTCCGGACGAACCAAGACCTGTTTCCTCCTGATGTCGCCGCATGCTTCTCAGAGAACGACCGGCTAGCCTTAAGGGAGGACCGCCCGATCCAAATTGTGGAAGAGATTTTCCATGACGATGGCGTGCATGACTGGCTCGTGAACAAGTTTCCCATTCATCACGGAAAACAGGGCGCGATTTCACTGGGAGGCATTGCCATCGACATCACCGAGCGCAAACGGGCGGAGGAGGCGCTTCAGCGCAGCGAGCGACAGTTGCGGGCCGTCCTCGACGCGCTGCCAGTCGGAGTGTGGTTTACCGATGCCCAGGGTCAGGTGCTGTATGGCAACCCGATCGGGCGCCGGATCTGGTCGCGTGCAGCTCGCGTCGGTCTTCCCGAGCAACACTCGGGAAAACTGTGGTGGGAAACGCTCGGGGGAACGGAATTGCCTCATCGCTGGGCGATCGGAACCGTGATGAGCCACGGTCAAGCCATCCTCAATGAGACGATCGAATTGGAGACGAACGGCGGGACACGGACGACCGTCCGCAATTCCGCCGTGCCGGTCCGCAGCGATGAAGGTACCATTCTCGGCGCCATCGTGCTCAACGAGGATATTACGGAGCGCGTAGCCGCCGAGGAGGCCTTGCGGCAACACCATGGGCTGCTCACGGCCATCATGAATGCCGCCACGGATATCATTTTTGTGAAAGATCGTGAGGGCCGCTATCTCCACATGAATCCGGCCGGAGCCCGGGCACTCGGCATGCCGGTGGAGGAGGTGGTCGGCTGGAGTGATTACGCGGTCTGGCCGTCAGATCTGGCCGCCTCCTGCCGCGCGGCTGATCAACGGGTGCTGTTGACGGGAGACACGGTGACCGTTGAAGAAGTCAGTACGCTGGGCGGAAAGCGTACCGTCTACTTGACGACGAAAGCTCCCTACCGTGACGCAGCCGGGGCGATTATCGGCATCATCGGGGTCTCGCGCGACATCACCGAGCGCAAGCAGGCCGAAGAAGCCCTCCGGAACAGCGAAGCACGGCTCAGGGAAGCGCAGCGCATCGCGCATATCGGAAGCTGGGAATTAGATCTCACCGAAAACCGCCTGACCTGGTCCGATGAAATTTATCGGATTTTCGAAATCGATCCGCAACGATTCGGCGCTTCCTATGAGGCGTTTCTGGCTCTGGTGCATCCTCACGATCGCGACCTCGTCCACCGGGCGTATCAGCAATCCCTGGCAATCCGGCAGGCCTATAACGTGGTGCATCGACTGCTCATGCCCGACGGACGGATCAAGTTCGTCCGCGAACAGTGCGAAACGACGTACGACCAGGAGGACCGCCCGATACGCTCGCTCGGCACGGTTCAGGACATCACCGAACAAAAACGAGCGGAGGAAGCCTTGCGACATCGCGAGCAGGACCTTCGCCAGGCCATTGAAGAACGCGAGCGCATCAGCCAGGATTTGCACGACGGCATTTTGCAGTCCCTGTACGCCGTCGGGCTGGGATTGGAATCGTGCAAGCCGCTGATCACGCAGCGCAAACACAACGACGCGTTTGCGACGGTCGGGCAGGCCATCGGCCAGTTGAATCAGGTCATGGCGGAAGTCAGGAACTTTATCGCCGGCCTGGAATCAGAAGTGCTGCAGGGAGGAAATTTTGAAACGGCGGTGCGTACGGTGATCAACACGGTGACGCAGTCGTACCCCCTTGACCGCCGCCTCCACATCGAACAGGAGGCGCTCCCATATATTCCCATGGACCGGGCCCTCCAATTGCTCAATATCTTGCGCGAGGCCTTAAGCAACATCGTCCGGCATGCCCAGGCTTCCCGTATCTCCGTCTCGATTCGACGGCTCAGACGAACCATCCGCCTCCGCATTCACGATAACGGAGTCGGCTTTGACTTCAAGGCCGCCACCGGCACCGGGCATGGCCTGCTCAATATGGCGGCTCGGGCGAAGAAAATCGGCACGGAATTCGAACTGCATTCGGCCCCGGGAGAGGGGACGACCATTATTTTGGATCTACCGAAGGAGGAGGTCTATGCCTATCGTTAAGGCGAAGCCCATTCGTCTGTTACTCGTTGACGATCACGAGGTCGTGCGGGTCGGCCTCAGGACGGTGTTGTCCCAGCAAAGTAGGTTATCCGTCGTCGGCGAAGCCGCCACGATGACCACGGCGGTACAGGACGCCCTTCGGCTCAAGCCCGATGTCGTGCTCATGGACGTCCGTCTGCCGGACGGAACGGGCATAGACGCCTGTCGAGACATTCTGGCCGCCTGCTCGGCGACTCGAGTGATCTTTCTTACTTCCTACGCCGACGACGATTCCGTGCTCGCGGCGGTGCTGGCCGGCGCCCATGGCTATGTCCTAAAGGAGATCGATTCGGCCGCGTTGATTCGCGCCATCCATCTCGTCGCCGAAGGCCAATCCATTCTTGATCCGATGGTCACCGAGCGCGCGCTCCGCTGGTTGCGGGGGCTCGGCAACGGACCGCAGCTGCCCGGCATCGAACAGCTCTCGGCGCAGGAAGAGCGGGTGTTGGCGCTGGTCGCCGAAGGTAAAACCAACAAGGAAATCGCTGGAGCATTGGGGCTGAGCGATAAAACCGTGAAAAACTACCTGGCCAACGTGTTCCAAAAACTCCGCATCACGCGGCGCGCGCAAGCGGCCGCCTTCTTTGTGAAACGGCAGGCATAGCTCGAGACATTCGGCTCTAGTGTCGTAGGGGCGAAATTAATGCTGCTATTATCCTTCCATATCTAGATATTTTTTCTACCTTTCAGTAGGTTGCGTCATCAAGATGGCAGCTGGTGGGGGGACTTCTGCATTGCCGTCCCCGGGTGGCAACAGGGTCCGGAAAGGAATTCATGTCGTCCGCCTGTCGCGATCTCTTGTTTCTCTGTAGGGCTCTTTCTTCTCTCCTGCTTTTCCTCCTCTTCGGATCCGTTCCTTCGCTTCGCATGATAGCCACCCGTCACCACATCTCAGGAGGCCGTCACACTTGGTGGAACTGATGGTCGGCCTCGTGATCGGCTCTCTTCTGCTGGTGGGGCTATCCCTCTGGCATCTGATGCAGCAACGGCGGGATGGCTTCCTCAAGAGCAAAGTCATCGCGGCCACCAGTTGTAGCGTCGTGGTCACGGATGCCACGGTTCCGCGCCATCCCGTCATCTACGTGAACCCCGCGTTCCGGTTGCTGACCGGATATGCCGATGATGATGTGCTTGGTCAATCACTGTCCCTCTTGAATGGCCCGCAGACCGATCGCGGCGTGATTGAGAAATTGGCCATGGCCCTCCAGGATGGACGAGCCTGCCGCGTATTGGTGCGCCATTATCGCAAGAGCGGCACGCCGTTTTGGAATGAAGTCACCCTGTCCCCCGTGAAGAATCGCGCCGGCGAGGTCACCGAATACATCTGGGTGATGAGTGACGCGACGCCACGCCACCAGGCGGAGACCGCACTCAAGGATTCCCATGACCCTTCCCGCGTGCTGGCCGATCTGATATCGGAGGGGCTCATCGTGACGAGCGAATCCGCCATCGAGTACGTGAATGCAACGGGCCTCAGGATCTTGGGCGCCGACACGCCTGATCAGGTCATCGGCAAACAGCTGACGGCTTTTCTTCATCCCGATTCCTTCCCCATGGTGCGACAACAGCTGGAGCTTCGCCATCCGGCTGACCGCATGACGCGAACCGGCGGCCGATTGGTCCAGATTGACGGACATTCAATCGACATCGAGCTGTCGGCGGCGCCCATCCTCTGGCAGGGCAAGGCCTCTTATCTATGGACTGTATCGTGTGGGCCCGCTGGACCCGCGACCCAGTCCCCTACGGACCGAGCACAGGCGCATCTGCAGTCGGCTGAAGCCGCGGCGCATCTGGGAACATGGGAACGCGACATGAGCACCGGTGTGGAAACCTGGTCACATGAACAATATCGCGTCCTCGGCTATGAACCCGGGGCGATCGTGCCCTCCGCCGACACGGTATCGTCCGCGCTCCATCCTGACGATCGGGAGCGAGTGCTGGCCGCCATCCATGATGCCCTGGCTTCTGATGCGCCGTTCGACGTGGAGTGCCGGATTGTCCGGCCGGAAGGGGATATACGGTTCGTCCACTATCGAGGAGCCGTCACGCACGACGTCGGGGGGCGGCCGCTGCGGATGTCGGGAACGATCCAAGACTTCACCGAGTACAAACTCATCGAAGAAGTGGCGAAGGAGCGCGATATCCAATTCAAGCTCGTGGTCGAATCGGCTCCCAACGGCATGTTGATGGTCCGCCAGGACGGCACCATTTCGCTGGTGAATGCCCAGATCGAACAGATGTTCGGCTATTCCCGGGAAGAACTGCTCGGGCGTCCCGTGGAACTCTTGCTGCCCGAGCATCTCCGCCAGCAACACATCGTGCAGCGCGTCGAGTTTGCGTCCTCACCCGTTCTGCGCCCTATGGGAACCGGCAAGGATTTCTTCGGTCGCCGCAAGGACGGTTCGCAGTTCCCCGTCGATATCGGCCTGAACCCGATTCATCTGTCTTCCGGCATGTCCATCCTTGCGACCGTCATTGATATTACGGACCGCCGCCAAGCCGAAGAGGCCCTGCGGGAAAGCCAGGAACGATTTGAGCTGACCGTGCGCGCGGCCCGAGTCGGTATTTTCGAGCATCACCACAGGGCAGATACCCTCTACTGGTCGCCGACGCTTCGGGACCTGTACGGTATAGGAGCTGAGGAACCGGTCTCTCTCCAGCGATATATCGAACTGATCCCGCGTGAAGAACGGGATACCATCATCGCCGCGATTCAAACAGCCCATGATCCGGCGGGACACGGCATGTTCCAGGTCGAACATCGCATTGAGAGGGCGAGCGGCGAGATCCGGCATGTCGCGGTGCATGCCCAGACGTTATTCGAAGGAGAGGGAGCGGCGCGAACGCCGGTCCGCACCATTGGAACCGTCGTCGACATCACCGACCGAAAGCGCGCCGAGCTGTACCAGCGCGACGCCTCGAAGATGGAAGCGATCGGCACGCTCGCCGGAGGCATCGCGCACGAGTTCAACAACAGTTTGACCGCCGTGCTTGGATTCAGCGAGTTGGCGCTTCCATTGATTCCCGCCGACAGCAAGGCCCATCGTCACATTCAACAAGTGGTGACCGCCGGCCGCAAGTCCCGTGAACTGGTCCATCAGTTGCTGACGTTCAGCCAGCAAAGCGGGCCCATCCGACGCCCCCTCTCGCTCCACTCGCTCGTCAAGGAGTCGCTGAAGTTGCTGCGCCCCTCGATCCCCTCATGGATTGAGCTGCGGGAACGGGTTGCCAGTTCAACGCGCCCCATCTCGGCTGATACGGCTCAAATGCATCAGATGATCCTCAACTTGGTGGAAAATGCCTTTCACGCGATGCGCAAGAGCGGGGGAGTCCTCGAACTCCGGCTGCAAGACAAGGAACTCGCCGCCGATCAGGTGACCCCTTCCGGGCGACTCGCGGCCGGATGCTACGCCTGCTTGACCGTGCAAGATTCCGGCGAGGGGATGGAGCCGGAGGTGGCCAGCCGCATCTTCGATCCGTTTTTCACCACCAAACCTCTAGGCGAGGGGCGAGGAATGGGCCTGTCTGTGGTGCACGGGATTGTCACGGCTCATGGAGGGACGGTCCTGGTCGAGAGCCGGCCCGGCCTCGGCACCACGGTATCCGTGTATCTCCCCGCGTTGCCGCCTCGGGCTGTATCCGTTCCGAGAGCGGAGGAACCGCTCCCTCATGGACATGAATGCGTCTTGTTCGTCGACGATGAGGAAGCCCTTGCCCGCTTCGGCGGCGAGATGCTAGAGTCGCTGGGCTATTATCCGGTGGTGCGCATGAACGCAATGGAAGCCTGGCAGGCATTCAAGGTCGCTCCTCAACAATTCCATCTCTTGATCACCGACCAGACCATGCCCGGGATGAGCGGCGAGATGCTCGCGCGAGAATGTCAGCGGCTACGGCCGGATCTTCCCGTCATCCTCTGTACCGGCTCCGATCAGACACTGTCCGCCGAGGAAGGCCGCGCGCATGGCGTGACCGAGTATGTGTTGAAACCGCTCTTGCTGCATGATTTGGCCCATACCATTCGGCGGATATTGGATGCTCCACCCGCCGCCGAATCTTCCGCCGTACCACGGGCCTTGCCCTCGTTGGAGACCACAGAGGAACACGATGCCCTCAGTACTCGTCGTTGACGATGAAGATCTGATCCGCCAACTCGTCCGCGAAACTCTGGAACAAGCGGGCTATGAAGTTCAGGAAGCCCGTGACGGGAAGGAGGGCTTGGAACGATACCGCGCAAAACCTGCCGACCTGGTCATTATGGACATCCTGATGCCTGATCAGGACGGGCTGGAAAGCATCATGACGCTGCGCCGGGAGTTTCCCGCCTCCCGGGTGATCGCCATTACGGGAGGCAGCGACATGATCGGCATCCTGAACTTCTTGGATGTGGCCAAAATGCTGGGTGCCCGCCGGACGCTTCAGAAGCCGTTTGAAATGAAAACCCTCCTCGATGCCGCCGCAGCTGAATTGAACGCCTAAGACTCCCCTGCCGTACACCTGTCGAGGGGCGTTGACATCCGGGTAGTCAGCCGTCAGACTCGTCCTCAGGCACGGGCCTTTTTCATCATGATGCTCTTGAATGTGCTGCTCGGCACTGCGGTGGTGGCCGTCGGCTTTTGGCTGCTCTGGGGAACCGTGGCTTCGGCCACAGTGATCGCCTGGACCTTCGCTGTGGGAGGATTTCTCTGGTGGAAGGCGAAGACGGTGACGGAACTGTGGGCCTGGTCGACCCTGCTGTTGGGGGTGGAAAGCTTCGCCTGGCCGGCCGTGTTAATGATTCAATTGAAATCCGCCGCCGGGGCTCCCTCCGAAGACGAGATGGGAACAGTGCTCTCGGCCGTCGTGCCGGGCTTGTTTTCGTCGGTGTTTTGGATTTCCTTTTCCTACGGCCTTTTCAAGCGTGCAGGGGGAACGGAGTCCGGTTTTCAGACAGCAGTGTCGCCGAAGTTCCAGCGTGCGTCTCAACCGACCAACGCGAAGAAGACGCGCTAGCCCATGTCAACCGGATCCACGTCGACGACAAACTTGATCTGACCCTTCTTATACTCACGCTCCATGCGCTCGACCGAATCACGGATTACACGGCACAGGCTCGGGCGGTCGGCTCCCTTCACCAGCATCTGGCGCCGATGATGGCCACGGGGGCGGCCTCCCAACGCCGGAACCGGGCCTAGAATCATCACGGTCGCTTCCCGGTCAATCGTCTGCTCAAGCCGCGTTCGCCACTGCTGTGCGGCGGTCTCGACCAGCCGCATGTGTTTGCCGGACACCGAGAGGCTGACGAGATGCTGGGCTGGCGGATACCCCAGCAACCGGCGCGCCGCCATCTCCTCATTGTAAAATCGGCTCGGCTCACCCGAAACCACCGACGCGATCGCATGGTGGTCGGGCAACAACGTCTGTACCACCACCCTCCCTCCGCCCGAGGCAGATCGCGCAACCGCCACGGCATCGACCAACAACTGATACGTCCGCTCGGCGGCGCGAAAGTCGGGGACGTGCAATCCGGAATCGGCTTGCACGATGCCGACGAGTCCCACCGGAGGGAGCGGCTCCCGTTGAAACAAGGCTTGCGTGCCGACGATCACATCACAGGCTCCGGTGTACACCTGTTGCCACAATCGGTGCGCCTCAGCAGGACGGCGCAGCGTATCGCCGTCAAGACGGGCGATCTTGGCATGGGGAAACAGCCGCCGGGCTTCCAGTTCCACCCGCTCGGTCCCTTCTCCGACCGGATTCAGACGGGCGGCCCCGCAGGTGGGACAGGACTCGGGCAAGGCCAGCGTCTTTCCGCAATACCGACAAGCGAGTTTGGCAGTTTCCCGATAGTACGTGAGCGCGACCGCACAGGATGCGCAGCGCGGCACCCAGCCGCAGTCCCGACAGACCAGCGCCCCCGCATATCCCTTGCGATTCAAAAAGAGCAGTACCCCCGCCTTCGTGGCGATCGCGTCCTGCATCGCCGTGATGAGCGCTTGGCTCAAGAGGGCGCCTGGCGGTTCACGGCGGAGATCTACAAGCTCGATCGCTGGTCGGTTGATGGGATGCTCTTGGAACGTACAGTCCACCGCAACAGAATCGCTTTTCGATTCCAGCGAGGGGTGTGCGGAGGCGAGCACAAGGAGCGACCCTTCGATCTCAGCCCTCATACAGGCGACATCGCGGGCGTGATACCGAGGCTCCTGCAGTTCCTTGAAAGCTGGATCCTCTTCCCCATCCACCCAGATCAGCCCGATCGATGGAAGCGGCGCAAAGATTGCTGAACGAGTACCGACCACAATGGAAGGAGTTTCATTGTGCGGGTCAGACGGCATCGATAAAGCGGGAGTCTCCGGATCCCGATGAAGGAACCTGATCGGCAGCTTGGTGAGCCTGCACAAGAGTTGTCCCAACCACGCTGCTTTGGCCGCCTCGCCGCAGAGAATGACGGCCGACTTCTTCAGGGCGTGCGTGCGGCAAACCGCTTCGGCGAGCAGGCTCATGCGGTATTGCCAAGGAGCATGGACCAGGATCTTTCCTGTGTGCTTCCCACCAACACCTTCCGCAAGACGAGCAGCCCACGTCGTGTCCGGGAGAGGAATGTGTTCCACGCCGACGGGTAACCGCATGTCTGTAGAGTCTGTCTGGATCGGTTCTTTTAGGACGGGAGCGCTCGTCTCTTTGGCTCGTGGTGCGGCGATGGCAATCCAGGAATTTGCTTGGAGAGCTTTGATGCTCTTTCGATTCTGTTGATGTCGGGAGCTGAGCAGAGTGGACGATAAAATCCCTCTGGATCGTCGAGCGATGCGCGCAAGGAGAGGCTGAAGGGGCTCAGGGCAACGCCCGTCCTTGAGCACTTGTCGGCCTTGATCAGTCGCGACGTACCGAGGCCCAACGTCCTTCCGTGTTGGCATGGGCGGAAAGATGAGGCGAAGACACTGTCCCCAGGGAGCAATATATTCTTCCGAAATCCTGCGAGATACTTCAAACAGAGTGGAAGAAAGTTTGGCGTCCTCCACCCCATCGGCCAGAGAATGAATCTCCTTCAGACGGGCGGGGTTGACGCCGGCGGGATGTCGATGGCCCAGGGCAATGACCGCTGCTTCCAATGTCGCTCGTCCAAACGGCACGAGGACACGCTGTCCTATGCCGATGGCGTGCCTCAAGGCCGGAGGAATGAGATATGTGAAGGACTTGGCAATATGGCGTGGAACAAGGACATCGGCATACAGGGGAGCAGGGTCACTGAGAAGACTCGACGCGTCGTCGGACTGCATGGGGCCATTGTAGCAGCGCGTCAAAAGGGAGGACAACGAACGGAGAGGAGCGCGGAGGTGATTGAAGCGATGATGGCGGGGGATGATTGTCCCCCACCATCCGGAATATGTTACCGCAGTGGTGATGCCCCTGAAGGTGCGGGGTCTTGATTCACACTGGAATCCGGCAACGCCGTTCCGCCGGCGTCAGGCAGGCTCAATGTTCCCGGCCCATCCCCGGCGGGAATTTGTCCCGGATCTCTCACGGAAAGAGTGCCCGCAGCGGCTGCATCCGCATCACTCTGCACGGCCGGCTGGGTGCTGCGGTCCCGCGCGCTCAGATTGGAAGAAGCGCTGTCCGGCTGCTGCGCTTGCCTGGGCGGTTCCTTTGAGGCCTGTGGCTCTGTCTGAGGCGCATGCAACAAAATTTCGACACGGCGATTCTTGGTCCGACCTTCTTCGTTCGCATTCGTCGCCGCCGGCCGGCTGTCGCCGTAACCCACCGAGCTGAGGCGGGCGGAATCCACTCCGCCTTTTTCGACGAGATAGCGGACTACGCCGCTCGCCCGAGCCTTCGATAATTCCCAATTGCTCGGATAGCGCGATTTCAATGATGGACCAATTTCAACATTGTCGGCATGCCCCTCGACCCGAATCAACCGCTCATCACCGCTGGTGTGCAGATACTCGATCAACTGATCGAGCACTTTGTAACTCTCCGGCTTGATGACCGCTTCCCCGGAATCATAGCGAAGGGAATTGGTCAGTTCCCCCAAGTTGATGCGGCTTTCTCCGGCCGCATCCTGCACTTTCAGTTTGTTGGCCACTAAATCAGCTGGAACAGGCGTCGCAACAGATTCTGCCTTCGCCTGAATTGCTTGAGAAGACTGCAGAGCCGGCGCTGGTTCCAGAGGCTGGACCAATGGAGCGGAGTAGCCCGTGAGTCTGTACTTATCGCCTTTCATGAAACGGGTATTGGCTTTCTGGATCTTGGCCGTCGAAGTACCGTCCTCGGTGGACAATATTTTGAGTTGGCCGATTTTTCGGGAAGGAAGTCCCGGGCTTTTACGAAAGACGTCCGTAAGATCGCCCGCCTTCAGCCCGTCTCTTCGACCTCGATCCAGGTACACCACGTCCGACTGCGAGACAAACGTCATGGTCTTATCGGCCTGCAGCTCGACGATCATGCCGGAGACATCGGCCGTATCACCTGCCGGAATGGGTTCCTCCGGCACAGTCGGAGGGGAAAACCGCATCACGGGATCGCCGGGCGATACCGCCCCGTAACTCCTGATAGCCTCGACAGTGATCAGACCCGGATCTACTTGTATGACTTTCACGACTGCCAGGCGAATGGTGACAAATCCGAGATACTCCCTCGTGCTGGGATGGAACACTTTACGAACTCTGCGGTAGACAGTAAAAAGATCTCCGACTGCCACATCGGCTGAATGATCGAGCTTCAGGTAAAACTGATCGTGCTTCCCCAAGATCATCCGATCGCCTGTTGTCTGATTGTCCCCTGTAATCAGGTTGACGATCCCGTCACGGGGGATGGACTTCTGAATAGAGCCGGCCGCAAAGGCGATGGCGGCCTCGCCAAAACGCACCGAGCCGGCGTCTTGCGCATGGACCATGACCGGTTGGAGGGAGAAGTTGACGCCAAGCGCTAGCGCAAGGACAAGTTTGGTCAGATTTTTCATATGATGTGTTCCTTGTTTGAGGCAAGTTGCGCTTCGCAAACCATAACAAATCATGTTGTAATGTCAAGAATTTGGGATGTTCCTGTGCGGTTTGACGCAGATTTTCATAAGGTGCTATGGTGAGCCTTCCTCGAGAATGAAACATGGATACTCAACGCCCGGATAGACTCATCAAGCCCGGTCAAAAAATCCGGATTGAGACACAGATCCATCGGCGTCGGAAAGCAAAGGCGCTCTCTCCCTTAGAAGCCGAATGGGATAGTTCGCAGCCTTTGCCGCCTGCCACATTGCGGATGTCGCGCGCGCCGCAATCACTCCCCGATCGGAAAAAACAGAGCTGATATCCTGCTCGTCGGCTTCCTAAAACTTGTCCGATGAATCAGCCCCTAGGGCTTTCGGGTCCGTTTCTCATTAGGTCCTTTGTCCGCTTGCTATCCCCGAGACGCCGGCACTAAGATCTCAACTCTTCTTTGCTCGTCAACACGTTGTGAGACACAAACGATGAGCGGCTTGGATCTCCTCCTTGAGTATTTGACCAGGTACTTTCCCATTCTCTTGTTTATCTTCATCGCCCTCGCGTTTGGGGTTGTGACGTTGGTCCTCAGCTATTTTGTTCAACCAAAATATCCGGAACCGGAAAAGTTATCCGCCTATGAATGCGGCTCGGAGCCGTTTTCCGATGCGCGCATGCCTTTTCCCGTTCGGTACTACATTTTTGCCATGCTGTTCGTCATTTTTGACATCGAGGTGATCTTCCTCTATCCCTGGGCCGTGGTGTTTAATAAACTCGGCGTGATTGGGCTCGTTGAGATGATGATTTTCATCGCCTTGTTTCTCGTAGCCTATGTGTATGCCTGGCGAAAAGGGGCGTTGGAATGGGACTGATCCAGTTAGGGCGGCATGACAAAGACGGAGCCCCTGATGTCATTACCACCACCGTGGAAAAGGCGGTGAACTGGGCCAGGAAAGGTTCGTTGTGGCCGATGACGTTCGGGCTGGCCTGCTGCGCCATTGAAATGATCGCAGCCGTGTCTTCGCGTTACGACATGGATCGATACGGAGCCGGTGTGTTTCGCGCGTCGCCTCGGCAATCGGATTTAATGATTGTGGCGGGCACCGTCTGCCGCCGAATGGCGCCGGTCATTCGGAAGATCTACGATCAGATGCCGGAACCGAAGTACGTCATCGCCATGGGGTCCTGCGCAACATCCGGCAACATTTATGACAGCTACAGCGTCGTGCAGGGAGTCGATCGTTTTGTGCCGGTCGATATCTATGTGCCGGGCTGCCCGCCAACACCGGAAGCCTTGTTCGACGGAATCTTAAAGCTGCAGGAACGCATCATGCAAAAACGGGTGTTCGTCAAACAGCCCGACCAGGTCAAAACGAGCCTCAAAGTGTAAGCGTCCCATGCATCAATTGGTCAAACGAGTTCAGGAAACGTTTTCGAGCGGCTTCGTGAATGCGGCGGAATGGCGCGGCGATGTCGCGGTGACCGTGACGCGGGACAAACTGCACGACATTGCGCAATTTCTGCACGACGATCCCGGCATGGATTTCGATTATATCGTGCACGTGAGCTCGGTCGATTGGCCTGATGACGAGGAGCGCTTTGAAGTGGTCTGGGAGTTCTATTCGATGCGGAAACGCCACCGCATCCGGCTGAAAACACGCGTGCCCGAATCGGATTGTGTGGTGGATTCTCTCACCGATATCTGGAAAGGCGCGGACTTCATGGAGCGGGAAGTCTACGACATGATGGGCATCCGGTTCCGGAACCATCCGGACCTGCGCCGCATCCTGATGCCGGACGACTACACGGAAGGGTATCCCTTGCGAAAAGACTTTCCGCTCCGAGGCAAGGGCTGGCGCGATACGTTCGACTTTCTCGACGAAGCGCCTCGATAACGCAACAAACAAACCATGGCATTCGAAGATCAACGAACGACGGTCTATAAGGTCGACCCGGAACACCCGGAGAGCGAGACTCTTCCGACCCTGCGCACGGAAGAGCTGCTGCTCAACATGGGTCCGCAACACCCCAGCACGCACGGCGTGCTCAAGGTGATTCTGGAGTTGGAAGGGGAACGGCTGGTCAAATCCACGCCGGTGATGGGGTTCCTGCATCGCGGCGTAGAAAAGCTGGCCGAAGACGGCACCTACCATCAATTTATTCCTCATACCGACCGCCTCGACTACGTCTGTGCGATGTACAACAATTTCGCCTATTGCCGCGCGGTTGAGAAGTTGATGAATCTGCAAGTGCCTGAGCGGGCTGAATATCTTCGGACCATCGTGGCCGAGGTGCAGCGTATTATCGGCCATCAGTTCTGGTTGGGCACGCAGGCGCTGGATATCGGAGCCATGACGGTCTTCTTTTATTGTTTCCGCGATCGAGAAATCTTGCTCGATTGGTTCGACGAATTGTGCGGGGCGCGGCTGACGACCAGTTGGTATCGGATCGGCGGCGTGGAACGAGACCTTACGCCGTCGTTGATCGAGAAGCTGAAGCAGTTTCTCGATTACTTTCCGCCCAAGATCGACGAGTACATCGTGTTCTTGGAGAAAAATCGGATCTGGCTGGCGCGCACGAAGGGCGTCGCCGTGATCTCGGCTGAAGACGCCGTGAACTTCGGATTAAGCGGACCGACCTTACGCGGCTCCGGCGTCGATTATGATC
>CAYNLM010000101.1:0-14853 GCA_964398045.1 uncultured Nitrospira sp.
TAAATCTCGTTGCAATGTTTGTGAAATGTGCTTGGGTATTTTTTGGTAGCCACGGTTGGCGAGTTATTTGAGAATCTAGCGGGGCATGATGTAACCAAAAAGTCGTGCTCATTATCCTGATCTACACGGATCACGTGAATCGTCTCGGGTGGCATAAGTAAGTACCATCGGGCGGGCTGTGGCCGATCGAGTCTTGGTTACAGGGGCAAACGGGTTTGTCGGCTCGGCGCTCTGCCGTCAGCTTAAGGATGCAGGGTGCGTCGTCGTCGGATCTGTGCGCGATCGGGCACAACTGCCATTGAGTGGAGCGTCAGAATCCAATGACGTGGAATGGGTGGTTCTTCACGATCGATCGACAGAAGATGAGACAAAGCAAGTTCTGCGGGCTGTGCAGTCGATGGTTCATTTGGCGGCGCGGGTCCATGTGATGAGAGATACGGCCGCCGATCCGCTTCAGGAATTCCGTCGCGTAAACGGCTTCTGGACCGAGCGCTTGCTGAAGGCGGCAGCGGCAGAAGGGGTCCGGCGGTTTGTCTACATGAGTTCCGTCAAAGTGAACGGCGAGCGGACCACGGCGCCCTTTACGGAAGCGGATGCGCCGCGTCCCGAAGACTCGTATGGCATCTCGAAGTGGGAAGCCGAGCAGATCGTGACCGGCGTCTCCTCGCAGACAGGGATCGAGACGGTGATTCTCCGTTCGCCGCTCGTGTACGGACCCGGAGTAGGAGGAAATTTTCTTTCCCTCCTGAAGCTCATTCGCCGCGGCATTCCACTTCCGCTTGGTAGTGTGACCAACAAGCGCAGCTTCGTTTTTCTGGGCAATCTGGCGGATGCTGTGGCGGCTTGTGTGCGCGACCCTCGTGCCTCCGGGCAGACCTATCTGGTCAGCGACGGGGAAGATCTGTCCACGCCCGACTTAATTCGACGGTTCGGTCGCGCGATGGCCTTGCCCGTTCGCCTGTGGCCGGTCCCGGTCTCTCTGCTCCGTTTCTTGGGACATGTCGTGAAGCGAGACGATATGGTCGAACGGCTGACGGCCAGCTTGCAGCTCGATGCTTCAAAGCTACGCCGCGAATTGGGGTGGTCTCCACCCTGGTCGGTCGATCGAGGGATTGAGGAGACTGCCGCGTGGTTTATGAATCGGCAGGCGGCCGAACCTCTTGGGGCATGAATAGGCGATTCTCGGTCAGCCTGGAGCCTCTGTTTGTTGACGGTCAGATGTCGATCGCAGATAATGCAAGAGTTCCGATTCACCGGAGACGAGGAAGGAGGCGGTCATGAGCCGTGATGTCGCCGACGGTCTCAGCTCAATATGTCGCCGCTATGGGATCGATGCGGTCTATGCTTTCGGAAGCCGGGCTCCAGAGATCGCGGCCTTGGTCGGATCGGGACAACCGCTGAGTCAGACGACCGCCTCGGACGTCGATATCGGGGTTCTGCCCAAGCCGGGCTGTTCGGTGGATCCGCGCGCGAAAGTCCGCTTGATGGCCCAGCTGGAAGATCTCCTCGGTGCCGGACGGGTCGATCTCGTCAGTTTGACGGAAGCGCCCCCGTTTTTGGCCGTCGAGATCATTCGAGGCGAACTGCTGTATGAAGCGGACCCGGATCGTTCCGCCGAGTATGAACTGTTTGTGCTGCGCCGGGCGGGAGATTTGGCGCTCTTTCAACGGGAACGTGTCCGGGATGTGCTGGCTGGAATGGCAATGTGACACACTCACAGGTGCGCGCAGCCATCGTCGCTGATCGGGTCTCGTGGGTCCGGCGGATGGTGGAGGGGCTTCAGTCTCTCCCTGCCGACAGCATGGAATCGTTTCTCAGCGACCCACGCACCGTCGCGGCGGCCGAGTCGTATCTGCGGAGAGGACTCGAAGCGCTGCTCGATCTGGGCCGGCATCTTCTCGCGAAAGGTTTCGGCCGTGCGGTCGTCGAATATAAGGATATCCCCCTTCAGCTTCGAGAAATCGGCGCATTGGGAGAACGCGATGCCGGTCTTCTGCGCGACATGGCCGGGTATCGGAACCGTTTGGTGCATTTCTACAGCGAAGTCACCGCGCAAGAGCTGTTTCATATCCGATCGTCTCGGCTGACCGACATCGAAACCGTGCTTTCGGCGCTGCTGCATTGGCTAGACGCCCATCCGGAGTTCATGGATCGACCATAACGTAGAGGGACCGGCGGAGTTGGCAACACGCTCCCGATCCGCATGAGCCATCGCGGGCTAGGGCTTCAGCGTGAAAGCGGCGCAGTGGCGAGGACGGACCAGTGAGAAATGGCGACGGTCGGTCGTGAGGATCTCTCGCATCTGTAAGCGTTCAGCGACTGCGACAAGAGACGCATCCACAAATCCGAGGCGCGCGTCCTGGTATTGCTCCATCACCGCGACCGTTCTGGTCAGATCCGCTCGGCTCAATGTTTCTATTCGGAGCTCACCGAGCTGGACGGATCGCATAAAACGTGTCTCTGCAGCGGCGCCTATGTATGTGCCGATCAAATAGCAGATCTCAGGAAGGACGGTCATGGGGACCACGAGTTGCCGTCGCTCTGTTTCGAGGAACGCGCGGACACGCTCATGCCACTCGTCATCCTCGTCGGCCATGGCATAGAGGGGACCGGTGTCTGTGAGGATGGGTTTCACTGCTTTGGGGCTCTATGAGGGCTGGTCCAGAGGAATTCCTCCGCGTGCCCGGCGATATCCTTTCGTCCGCTTCGACCGAGACCAAGGAAAGACGGCAAGATCCGGGCCGGCTGGCGCCGGCCGACGTATTCCTCGAGTGCCGCACGAATGGCTGCCGACACACTCGTGTGCTCCTTGCTTGCTATCTCCTGCAATGCCTTCAGCAGGGACTCATCGGCGAAGATGGTCGTCCGTTTCATGTCATACACCTCATGTATGCCATATGCTATTCCATAGGTATAGCCCCGTCAAGGCCCGTTTACTGACGGGTCAGATGCCGTGACTGTCGTTACCGCCTCCTGCATCGTGTTTGTGCTCTCCTGGTGGCTGACACGGCGTCTCTGCGCCGAGGGCTCTGTCCTGCTTCTGCTTGACCATCCTAATGAGCGATCTCTTCACGAAGTGCCGACTCCACGAACCGGCGGTCTGGCGGTCCTTCTCAGCGCGGGACTTGGGTTTGGACTGTTCTTGTTAGCCGATAGAGGAGATTACGCGCTTACATTGAAGCCGGTTGACATGTGGATGCTAGGCGCGGCGGCTGTATTGGCTGTTGTTTCTTTTTGTGACGATCGATGGGGACTGCCGCCGCTTCTACGGTTATGCATCCATGTTGCCGCAGCAATCGGAGTGGTTGTCGGCGGGGGGCTGGTAGTGGATGCCATCTCCGTTCCATTTGTGGGAGAAATCAGAATCGGTCGGGCGGGCTGGTTTGTGACCGTTCTGTTTCTGGTGTGGATGACGGATTTGTATAACTTCATGGACGGGATGGACGGGTTCGCGGGCGGCATGACGGTGCTCGGCTTCGCCGTGCTGGCTTACTTCGGCTGGCAGTCCGGCAATCCGTTTATTTTTGGAACCGCATTGGTGTTGTCCGCCGGAGCGGCGGGCTTCCTCTTTCATAACTTTCCCCCCGCGCGGATTTTTATGGGCGACGTGGGCAGCGTGCCGATCGGCTTCCTCAGCGGCTCCCTCGCTGTGCTCGGTATGCGAGAGCGAAGTTTCGATCTCTGGGTTCCCCTGGTGCTATTCTCGCCCTTCGTCGTCGATGCGACGATGACGTTGATCCGGCGCACGTGGAGGGGAGAGCGGATCTGGGAGGCCCATCGCACCCATTATTATCAGCGGCTGGTGCTCGCGGGATGGGGGCACCGACGGACGGTTCTGGTGGAATACGGTCTCATGCTGCTGTGCGGTGGTTTGGCCGTTCTGTATCAGGGAGGGACGGAATGGCAGCGGGCCGGTGTGCTGCTGGCAGTGGCCGTCGTCTACGGCGGGGTCATTGCGGGAGTTCAATTCGTGGAGCGGAGGGTCGGCTCATGAATGTTCTCGGCACAGTTTCCGCCGACGGGACCGCTGCGCGGGGCCGGTCCACGGACGCCGCGTCCTATTATTTGACTGCGGCAGTTCGCGCGCTTCTCTGGGTCTATGTGGCGGCACTGCCGTTTCGACCGTTGCTGTTTGTCGAACGACACGCGTTCCTTCTGCTGCTCGTGCTGCTGTCAGCCTGGTCGTTGTTTCACAAGCGGTGGTTCTGGCGGCCGACTCCAATCGACATTCCGCTGTTGGTTTTTATCGGCTGGGTTGCCTTCACGCTTCCTTTCTCTCAGTTTCCCGCCTACAGCCTTAAAGAGTTCGGAAAGCTCCTGCAAGGGATCACGATCTTTTACGCAGTCCTGTATTTCTTCCAGGACGGAGCCCACCGCAAATACCTTGTCTATCTCCTGGTCGGCACGACCGGTCTGGTGTCGATTTATGGGATCAGCCAGTTCGACCCCTCCAATCAACAGGCCATGACATCGTTCATGCCGGCCGAAGTGTGGCTGACGACGTATCTTGTCCTGCTTATCCCGCTCTGCGTCGGGGCTTCTTATGCCGCCGAACGATCCTGGATGCGTTGGGCGGCAGCGGGTATCGCTGTGAGCGCCATTATCTGTTTAGTGCTGGTGCGCTCGCGTGCCGGAGCTGTGGCCTTGGCCCTCGAACTGATTCTGATGGCATGGTTGTTTCGCCGGTGGAAGCATGCGGTGTTCGCGGCAGTCTCCGCCTTAGTTCTGATGGGAGCCCTCTGGCTGGCGAGCCTGTCGAATGTGACTGTGCCTGGCACGAACGGCGGCACAATTCCTATGAATAAGAATGTGGCTTCGATCATACACCGGTTCGACATTTGGAAGTTCATGCTGGGTGAGATTCAGAAGCATCCTGTCGTGGGCATCGGGTACGGAAAAGATAATTTCTTGCTGGTCTATGGAGAAGAACAGGAGGAAGTGGAACCGGGGCATGTGCGAGTGAAGAACGCGGGGGCCCACAATGTTGTGTTGTATCACGCGCTGCACGTGGGAATTCCAGGAGCCGTACTGTTTATCTGGTTGATGGTTCGTGCTGTCAAAACTTTGTGGATTGGGGTAAAAGAGAGCTCGAATCAGCAATCCTACGGCATGTCGGCGGCTATCGTAGTGGCTGTCATTGGAGGATTGATCCGATTTCAGTTCGACCTCATGCTCGTGGGCACCCTGGCGGTTTTGTTCTGGAGTCTTCTGGCCGTCGGCATGCTGTATTTGCCGAAACAGCCGGCCACTGCCCGATGAACTGACATGACGATGAGAGTACTTGCGGTCAGATTATTCCAGACTATCGGCGGACGGTACGGGAAGGTTCTGATCGCCTACCGCTCGGTGTTGGTGTTCGGCGCGCAGTGGTTGTTGATCGCGCTGGCCAACATGACGGCGTTTGCCTTGCGGTTCGATGGAGCGGTCCCGCCTGAATATCTCCAAGTCGGCCTGAAATCCCTGCCCGTCGTCCTGCTGGTGTTCGGCTCTTCTCTGTGGGTCTTCGGCATTCAGCGCGGCTTGTGGCGCTATGTGGGCTTGCATGATCTCGGCCGGATCTTGTGGGCGTCCGTGGCAGGGATGTTTGTACTTTATCTCGCGCTTCACGGTGTTCTCGGATGGACGCACTATCCCCGCTCCGTCATCATTCTGACCGGTCTGCTCAGTGGCCTTTATTTGGCGGGGATCCGGCTGGCGGTGCGGTGGTTCCGGGAATGGATTCGCATTGCCGGATCGGGCGCGCGTCGTGTGTTGATCGTGGGGGCCGGCAATGCCGGCGAACTGCTGGTCCGCGATATGCTGACGGACAACGGGTACAACTATCGTCCCGTTGGATTTGTGGATGACGATCCGGTGAAGCGTCGGGCAAAGATCCATGGCGTGCCGGTGATCGGAACCGTGAGCGAGATTGCGGCCCTGGCGACGCGCTGTCAGGCGCACGAAGTGGTTGTTGCGATCCCATCCGCGACGACGAGCCTGAAGCAAAAGATTCTTGCCGCATCCGAAGGATGCCGAATTCCTATCAAGATCCTCCCTAATGTGAAACAGCTGCTCGACGATCCGGTATCTCTGCGCGAGGTTCGTTCCATGAGTTTGGAAGATCTCCTGCAGCGGGAACCGATCCAGACCGATCGGCAGGAGTTGCATCCGCTCATCGAAGGGAAGACGGTGCTGGTGACGGGTGCCGGAGGGTCCATTGGCTCGGAGCTGTGCCGGCAGATTGCTCAGTACAAACCGGCGTCGCTGGTGTTGTTCGAGCGATACGAGAACGCGCTCCATATGTTGTTGCTGGAACTGAGAACGGCATTTCCGCACGTCGGGGTGCTGCCCGTTGTCGGCGACGTCACCAGCCCCGAGCGGGTGGAGGAGGTGTTCAAGCAGACGGGCCCCGACATTGTCTTTCATGCGGCCGCGCATAAGCACGTGCCGCTCATGGAGCTGAACCCGAAGGAGGCGATCAGGAACAATGTGTTGGGCACTCGGGTGGTCGCCGAAGCCTCATTGGCGGCACGGGTAGATCGCTTCGTGCTGATCTCGACGGACAAAGCGGTGAATCCGTCGAGCGTCATGGGTGCGACCAAGCGGATCGCCGAGCATGTGATTCGAGGGTTCGGTCACAAGGGATCGACAAGATTTACCGTGGTCCGCTTCGGCAACGTATTGGGGAGCAATGGCAGCGTGGTGCCGTTGTTCTCGGAGCAGATTCGCAAGGGCGGGCCTGTCACCGTCACCGATCCCGAGATCAAGCGCTTTTTCATGACGATCCCCGAGGCCGTTCAACTGGTCCTGCAAGCGAGCGTGATGGGTCAGGGCGGCGAAGTCTTCGTTCTGGACATGGGCGAACAAATCAAAATCGCGGATCTTGCGAGGAATATGATCGTGCTGTCCGGTCTTGTCCCAGGGAAAGATATTGAAATCGTCTATACGGGATTGCGGGCGGGAGAGAAGTTGTACGAAGAGTTGTTCGAGGACAGCGAGCAGGTGCAGCCGACGGCTCACCCAAAGATCAACCGCGCCATCGGCGCTTCCCTTCGAGCGGAGGACCTCGAAGAATGGATCAGTGAGTTGCAAGCGAGATTGTCCAAAAACGACGAAGAAGAGTTGCTCCAAGATCTCAAACGATTCGTGCCTACCTTTCAGCCTGTGTTGCCTCAACGAGTCTAGCAGGATGCTGAAAAAGTCCGCCAGCGGCGTTCTCGCATCGCTCAGAGGCTCAACGTACCGAAGCGTACGCCTCGCCTCTTCGCTCGCTGCGGCCTGGCTGGACGGCCTTTTTGAGCATCCTGCGTGGCTGTTCGGTGTCGTGGGTGGGACCGATAACCTCGAACCTCGAACTATGAACCTCGAACGTTCCGGAGGAATATGAAAGGCGTCGTCTTGGCCGGCGGTCTGGGAACGCGGCTGTTGCCGCTCACAAAAGTGACGAATAAGCATCTGTTGCCGGTCTATGACAAGCCGATGATTTTTTATCCGATTCAGGCCCTGGTGAATGCCGGGGTGACGGAGATCATGCTGGTCACAGGCGGGAACAATGCCGGAGATTTCCTCAAGTTGTTGGGAAACGGCAAGGAATTCGGATTGAAGCATCTCAACTATACCTACCAGGAAGGCGAGGGAGGGATTGCCGATGCCCTCCGGCTGGCCGAACACTTTGCAGACGGCGAGCCCATCTGCGTGATCCTGGGCGACAACATCATTCAAGGGAATGTCGCCAAGGCGGCGGAACAATTCCGCGAGCAAGGGCGAGGCGCGAAGATTTTGCTGAAGGAAGTGAAGGATCCACAACGCTTCGGCGTGCCGGTGCTGGAGGGCAATCGTGTGACGAAGATCGAAGAGAAGCCCGCCAACCCGCAGTCGCCCTATGCGGTGACGGGAATTTATTTTTACGACACGCAGGTCTTCGAGTTCATCCGCACGCTCAAGCCGTCCGCGCGGGGCGAATTGGAAATCACCGACGTCAACAATGCCTATATCAAGGCCGGCACCCTCACCTGGGACGTGCTCGAAGGCTGGTGGACGGACGCGGGAACCATTGAATCTCTCCACCTTGCGAACCAGATGGTCAGTCAGACTGGTGCGAATAGGATGAATCTGTAATGCGCATTTTGGTGACCGGAGGGGCCGGATTCATTGGATCCCATCTCGTCCACCGTCTCTTGGCCAATTCAGACCATGTGGTCGTGAATCTGGATGCGCTTCGGTATTCCGGAAACTTGGCGAATCTGGACAGCGTCAAAGGGCATGAGCGATACCGGTTCGTCGAAGGGGATATCTGTCACCAGCCGCTCGTCGAGTCGGTTCTGCGCGAGCACCGCATCGAGGGGATCATCAATTGCGCCGCTGAAACTCACGTCGATCGTTCGATCCTTGATCCCGGCACGTTCGCGAAAACCGACGTCGTAGGAACCGGTGTTTTGCTCGAAGAGGCGCGCAGGGCCGGCGTCCGGCGATTCCTTCAAGTCAGTACGGACGAAGTGTACGGAAGCGTCGAGACCGGGATGTCGACCGAGGAAGATCGGCTCGCTCCGCGCAGTCCCTATTCGGCGAGCAAGGCCGGCGGCGATCTGCTGGTCTTGAGTTATTGGACCACGTATAAATTTCCTGTCGTGGTCACGCGGGGCAGCAATACGTACGGTCCCAACCAATATCCGGAAAAGTTCATCCCGCTCTTTGTCACCAACGCAATCGATGATCAGCTGTTGCCGCTTTACGGGGATGGACGTCATTGCCGTGATTGGCTGGCGGTGGAGGATCATTGCGCCGGGATTGAACATGCGTTTCTGCATGGCGAGCCGGGCGCTGTCTATAATATAGGCGGTGGGAACGAACGAGAGAATGTGGCCGTGGCCGAGCAGATTCTCTCGTATCTTGGAAAGCCGAAAAGCCTGCTTCGCTGTGTGACGGATCGTCCGGGCCACGATCGCCGCTATGCGGTCGATTGCAGCAAACTTCAACGGCTGGGATGGCGCCCCTTGGTTCCTTTTGAGGAAGGGCTGCGGGACACAGTCCGGTGGTATCAAGAGCATGAATCCTGGTGGCGTCCGATCAAGTCGGGCGAGTTCCGTGCTTATTATGAAGAGCTGTATGGAAAACGTCTTCTAAACGCGGATGGAAGATAGTTCGAGATGCGTATCCTAATCACGGGCGCCTCCGGTCAATTGGGCAGTGAACTCTGCCGCGTGCTGGTTCGGGACACGGTCATTCCCAAAGATTTGCCGGACTTCGATCTGACTCGCTCCGACATTGTAGATCAAATAGTGGATGCGAGGCCGGATGTGATCATCCATGCGGGCGCCTATACCGATGTGGACGGAGCCGAACGGGAGCCGGATCGGGCAACGGCTGTCAATGTTACAGGGACGGAACTGGTTGCGACTGCGGCCGCTCGAACCGGAGCGCGATTGTTTTATGTCTCTACAGATTATGTCTTTGACGGCACTCAGCCTGTGCCGTATCGGGAAGAGGACAGACCCCACCCGCTCAATCATTACGGATTGACCAAGTGGCAAGGTGAGCAAGCGGTGCTCTCGTCAGGGGCAAGGGCCCTCGTCATTCGGACGGCTTGGTTATATGGGCGGCAGGGCAAAAATTTCGTGAAATCCATCATGCGGGCGGCTCAGGAGCAACCGGTGTTGAATGTCGTGCACGACCAACGGGGTTGCCCCACCTATGCTGGAGATTTGGCCGCCACCGTGGCGCTTCTTCTCCATCGTGAAGTCGAGGGCATACTGCATGTCACGAATCGCGGCCACTGCAGCTGGCATGAATTTGCCCAAGCGATCGTACAAGAGATGGGACTGTCGGTGCCCGTGCTGCCCATCACCACCGCCCAAGCCGGCCGCCCGGCCATGCGTCCGCCTTATTCCGTCCTCAGCTATGATCGCCTCTCCTCCCTGGGCCTGGCTCTTCCTGATTGGAAACAGGCCTTGAAGCGCTTCATGTCTTTGCAATCTGCTCCGCTCGCCGCCTCGTAGTGCCCTTTTCCATCCCGCTGCCCAGATAAAATCCTTGACCCCCAAAGTTGTGAATGCTTTTATAGGATAGTTCCGTCATCCCGAGAGACTGTGTCATGAAACGACCATCGAAAACCATCCGGTCCCAACACAAGGGCTCTCCTCTCACGGTGCTCAAATCCATCCGTCTTTTTGCGACGGACGTCGACGGGGTCTTGACCGATGCCGGCATGTATTACTCGGAGTCGGGGGACGAGCTGAAGAAATTCAATACGCGGGACGGCATGGGCATCAAGTTGCTGCAGAAGGCCGGCGTGATCACCGCGATCGTCACGCAGGAACGCACGAAGCTGGTCGCCCGCCGCGCGGAAAAGCTCACCATTCCTGAATTGCATCAAGGCATCATGGACAAGCTGTCGGCCATTCGCGAGATGGCGGACCGGTACGGATTGTCGCTCAAACAAGTCGCCTATATAGGAGACGACGTGAATGACCTGGAAGCGTTGAACGCCGTGGGATTTTCCGCGGCGCCTGCCGACGCGATGCCCATCGTGAGGGCGGCGGTGGATTACGTCTGCGAGAAAAAGGGCGGTGAAGGGGCCGTTCGTGAAATCATTGAGATGATGTTGGAAGCCCAAGGGGCGACGTTCGGCGTTGGGAGTTCGAAGTTCGACGTTCGACGTTCCAAGGCCGGCGTGCGGCGTTGAAAAGAAGGTGAACAGCATGAAACCTCGAACCTCGAACGTCGAACTGAATAACCATCTATATCCCATCATCATGGCAGGGGGAAGCGGAACGCGCTTCTGGCCCTTAAGCCGGCATTTTTTCCCCAAACAGCTCTTGCGAATCGGCGGGGAGGAAACTCTCATTCAACAGACCATGCGACGGGTCCTGGGCTGTGCGTCGCCGCAACGCGTCTTGATTTCTACGAACGGGTCTCAGGCCGAATTGATCAAAGGGCAGCTCTCCAACTGGAAGGATGAGTTGCAACACAACTTTGTGCTGGAACCGGACGGACGAAATACCGCGCCCGCTATCGCCTTGGCGGCGCTGGAGGTGATGAAACGCGATCCCGACGCCATCATGCTTGTGGTGCCGGCCGATCACGTGGTGACGGGGCAGCGAGACTTCAAAGCTGCGGTTGAATTAGCTTCGCGGCTCGCAGCCGAGGGATATCTCGTGACATTCGGCATCAAACCGATCAGGCCGGAAACGGGCTATGGCTACATCCGGCCCGACAACAAGGTGATTGGCAAGCGCGGATCGCTGAAGGGATATCGCGTTCAGAAGTTCGTGGAAAAACCCAATGCGGCGAAGGCTGCGCACTATCTCAAGGCGGGCGACTATTTTTGGAACAGCGGCATGTTTGTCTGGCGGGCCGCCGCGATCTTGGAAGAAATCCGACGCCATCAGCCGGCGCTTGGCAAGGCGATCGAACAGATTCAGGGTCTCATGAATTCAGGGGCATCCAAACAGGCGATTGATGAGGTGTATCGCATGATCGCGCCGGTCTCGATCGACAATGGGGTGATGGAGCAGTCCGCCAAGGCCGCCATGGTTCCGGTGGCGTTCCATTGGTCCGACGTGGGCAGCTGGGGAAGTCTGGACGAGGTGGCGTCCAAAGACAAAGCCGGCAACGTCATGACCGGGCGCGTGGTGGACCTCGAAAGCGCTGATTCCATCGTCTACGCTGATCGGCGCGTTGTGGCTACCATCGGGCTTCAGGACATGGTCGTGGTCGATACGCCCGACGCCACCCTGGTCTGTCCCAAGTCGCGCGCCCAGGATGTGAAAAAAATCGTCGAGATCCTCAAGCAGCAAAAGGCGCCCGAGCATCTCGAGCATCTGACCGTGCACCGGCCGTGGGGGTCCTACACGGTCTTGGAAGAAGGGCAGGGGTTCAAGGTGAAGCGCGTGACCGTGAATCCGGGAGGCCGTCTCTCGCTGCAACTGCATCATCAACGGAGCGAACATTGGGTGGTTATTGCAGGGACGGCTCGAGTGACGCGAGGGGAAGAGATCTTCGATCTTCAGGTCGGGCAAAGCACGGCGATTCCGGTCAACACGAAGCACCGCTTGGAAAATCCCGGGCAGGACACGTTGCACATCATCGAAGTGCAGAACGGGCCGTATTTGGGCGAAGACGACATCGTGAGATTTCACGACGACTATGGGCGAAACAGTAAAGTATGATTTGGTGAGTTCGTGATTTGGCGCAGTGGGGTGTGAGAGAAAATCACCAAATCACGAAATCGTACTTCTTACTTGAGGTGTAGCGTATGGGACTCTTCCGCGAATATGACCTGCGAGGGATCGTCGGGAACGAACTGACGGAGGACATTGCCGAGCAAGTCGGGCGCGCCTACTGTACGCACGTCAAAGATCGCCGGGTGAAAACCGTGAGCGTGGGCCGGGACGGCCGGCTCAGTTCTCCCATGCTGCACAAGGCGTTGGTCCGCGGCCTGCTGGCCGGCGGGCTGAATGTCATCGACATCGGGATTTGCCCCTCACCGCTCGTGTATTTCTCGTTGTTTCAATTGCCGGTGGACGGCGGCATCATGATCACCGGCAGCCACAATGCCGCCGAATACAATGGATTCAAGGTCTGCGTCGGAAAAGAAGCCATCCATGGAGAGGAAATCCAAGAACTCCGCCGGGTGCTGGAACGGGGCTCGTTCGTGTCCGGGGCGGGGCGGCTTTCTGAGCATCCGATCCTTCCGGACTATCTCGCGTATATTCAGAAAAGTTTTCCGGGGGTCAATGCGCGTCATCTTCACGTGGTGATCGACTGTGGCAACGGCGCTGCCGCGCTGGTGGCGAAGCAGGCGTTGGAGCTGTTGGGCTGCACGGTGACGGGGTTGTATTGTGAGCTGGACGGACGGTTCCCGCACCACCATCCGGATCCGACCGTCTTGGATAATCTGTCCGATCTCATGCAGGCCGTTAAAGAGCATAAGGCCCATGTCGGTATCGGGTACGACGGCGATGCGGATCGCATCGGAACGGTCGATGAGCAGGGCTGCGTATTATGGGGCGACCGCCTGATGGTTATTTTCTCGCGCGACATCTTGGCCGCCAAGCCGGGCAGTACGATCATTTCAGAGGTGAAGGCCTCTCAAAGTCTGTACGATGACATTGCCGCGCGTGGCGGGCGTCCGATCATGTGGAAGACGGGGCATTCGCTCATCAAAGCCAAGATGAAGACGGAATCCGCCGTCCTGGCCGGTGAAATGTCGGGGCACATGTTTTTCGCCGATCGGTACTTCGGCTATGACGATGCCATCTATGCCTCCTGCCGCCTGGTTGAAATCTTGGCGAAGGAAGGCAAGCCATTATCCGCCTTGGTGGCCGATTTGCCTGATACCATCGTGACACCGGAAATTCGTGTGGATATGCCCGACCAGGTGAAGTTTGAGGTGGTCCAAAGAATACGGACTCGATTCGAACAGTATCTGAAATCGAAACAGGGCCTCGGGCCGTCGAAGTTGGTCCTCCGTGAGGTGGTCACCATCGACGGGGTGCGGGCGGTGTTTGAGCATGGGTGGGGGTTGATCCGGGCATCCAATACGCAGCCGGCCCTCGTGCTTCGCTTCGAGGCGGTCTCTGACGAGCAGATGGCGCTGATCCGCGGCATTATTGAAGGCGAACTGGCCGACGCCCGGCGCGCAGGGTAATCCTTCCTCCGCCCTTCCATCCCGCATCCAAGAATACCTATGGCGCGTCTTGTTCTCCTTCCGTTTCTCATGAGCGTCTGTCTGAGTGCCTCGCCGAGCGTCTCGGCCGCTGTCGTCGAGCAGCCTCCGAGCGTTTCGCGTCCATTCCAGGCCGGAGAGCGACTGACGTACGATATTTCCTGGCTCAATATCAGCGCCGGCACGGCGGTGATGGAAGTGGCGGGTCCGGACGGTATTGATCGCCGCTCGCTTGCCACCGTGGTGACGACGGCTCGATCCAGCCCCATGGTCACCAGATTCTATCCGGTCGACAATCGCGTCGAGTCGCACATCGATCTCGACACCTTGCTGCCGCAGCACATGACGTTTCACCGGCGGGAGGGCAAGCGCAAGAACGATTTCGACTACACATTTCATCATCAAGAGGGAACGGTCACGGCCGTGAAGGACGGCTCTTCAGAAGTGCTCTCCATTCCAGCTGCGACTCAAGATGCCATTTCCTGCCTGTATTTCGTCCGGAGCGCCTTACCGCTCAAGAAGGGCGCGGCCCTGCCCATGAACGTCCATCACGACAAAAAAAACTATAAGATGGAAGTGCGGGTCGAGGAAGTCGAGATGGTGAAGGGGCCTTGGGGTAACCTGGAAGCCGCGCGGGTTCTGGTCATCATGCCGTTTCAGGGCATTTTCCTCAATCAAGGGAACTTGCGCGTGTGGTTCACCACGGACGAGCGACGCATTCCTTTGAGAATGAAGGCCAAGGTCATTATTGGATCGATTACCGCTGATTTGATCGAGGGACTCCCGAAAGGTTCGGCAGGTAAGTGAAAGTCAGAACATTGATTGCCCGAGGTTTCTAAAACCGTTATACTCCTTCTCATCATGGGTCGTTTTCCCCTTACATTCAGCCAGTTTACCAGGACCATGCCGGTCTCCATGGCGGATCTTCTTGCTCGCGTCGGCTTTGTGGGAAAGCTTGTGGCGCAGGATCTGCGGCGCGCCGGCTTGCTTGATATTCTGGGAACCACGGGCGAAACGAACGTCCAAGGCGAAGCGGTCAAGAAACTTGATCAGAGGTCCAACGAGATCTTTCTCAGCGTGTTTGAACAGAGTTCCCACGTCTGTGCGCTGGCTTCGGAAGAGATGGACAAGCCGACGTTCTTTCCACCACGCGGGCCGGAGGCTGTATACCTGCTGCTCGTCGATCCGTTGGATGGGTCCTCCAATAC
>CAYNLM010000102.1:0-14825 GCA_964398045.1 uncultured Nitrospira sp.
TTCACAAGTTGCCTGCGCAATACTTCACCATTCACCTCCAACGTGCCGCCCTGCTCCACCAGGGTCTTGGCCTGAGCGGTCGTGATGCCGTGCAGCTGTGCGAACTCTTCAATCCCGCCCGTTTCAACCAGCCGTCCATCCGGCATGATGCAAAGGCGCTTGAAGTGCGGCGACCAATCTTTGCGAAAATCGATGTACTTGATGTCGCCGCCCTTGGCGACGGCTCGATCGAGCGTCCGGTAATCGATGCCGAGATTTTTCTGCTGCAGTTTCGTTTTTAATTCCTCGGGGAGTGTACGGCGCAATACCTCGACCGCCGCTTCAAGCAAAGAACAGGACCGTCCGCGCGCGGTCTGCTCCGCCTCGGCAAACTGCATGAGGTCCAACACAAACGTCTGTTTGGGAGCGTCACCGCTCGAATCAACGGCACACGCAAACAACCCTCTGGTGAGCAACCCGCCGATCTGCGGGTACACATACACCCCACCCTCGGTCAGCAATGTGGTCATCGTGTCCAACGGGACATCGTAGCTTTCCGACAAGACTTTCGCATGGGCCGCAAGATCTTCCGGGAGCGTCATGGCGCAAGCCGTGACATTTCCAGGAGCGTCGAACTCAGAATAGTCCTCAATGATGTTATAGAGAACCGTCGGCTTTGGCTTCTCAGCTTTCTTCCTGATTTTAAACATGAGTTCTTTCCATCCAAGTCATATTAGCGATGGAGATGATGATAAGGGGGCAAGGTCATCAACCGACCGTCCTCGACCGGCCCACCGATCGTAAAGTGATAGAGTGACTGCAAACTCAATCCTTTGATCGCGACCACCTCGTGCACCGGGTCGTCGAAGAAACAACCGATCCCGGTCGCCCTCACACCGGCCGCTTCCGCTTCGAGATAAAGCACCTGTCCAAGCAGACCCGACTCCCAGAAGAGACGTGGATACCACCAGGCTCCCCCTTCCCGCAAGCGGCCTTCAAACTCGGCCAGCATGCCGAATGAGAACGCACTGTCGCCGGCGATATCTTGATGACAACTCACCTGTGCAGCCAGTCTCCGGGCATCGCCTTCCAGCAACCAATAGAGAGGCAGATCGTCCGAGCATCCGGGCGCCCTCGTCCACGACAGTTCGGGATTCATGGCTTGCTGGATGAACGCCAGCTTCTTCGGATCGCGGACTAAGAAATACAATCCGGGTGTCAGACCATCGACGCGATGCACGAACAGCATCAGATGAATGGCCGGCTCATAGGGCCAGACATCCCACGGCATCGTCCGCTCCAACTGGGGACGTTCCGCTCCCGGCATCACACATTGCATCATGCGAAAGAATGTCGAGGCAGAGATCGAGGTCTTGCCATCGAACGAGACGGCGCTCCGTCGCTGGCGGATGATTTGACCGGCGGATGGTCTCCCCTCACCCGCGCCCTCTCCGCGTCGGGGAGGGGGAAGGGAGAGGGGAACAGTCCGCCTCTCAGAACCAACCTTCCAGCTGGCCTCTGACACCACATCGATTACGCCCCAGTCCACCGCGTGGTCGCGACTCAATCGATTAGCCTTCCCATGCCACGGTCCATCCGCGAGATCCTTCACCAGCGCCGCATCGAGAAACAACGGTATTTCCGCCGTATCGCGCCTCGCGGGCGACGCTTCGCACTCCACGTTCTCATGCGGCCATACCACCGCCAGACAGTCCGGATGCTCCGGCTCCACATCCAGAAAGTCATCAACCCGATTCGTCCCCAAGAGCACGGCAACGGTGTTTTGCGCCACACCATCCAAGAGCGTCATGTTCCAGCCGAGCGTCGATACGGCAATGCGTGCGGTTCCGATGGCGTGCCCCACATCATGATTGCAATACCTGAACGCGCGCTCGCCATACTTCCAGGCTTCCCGCCAATGAACCGATGTGAGCCCAAAGAGAAATGTGCCGGGCGGAAAGGGGGCCAGCAGACGAGCGATGAAGGCAGAACTAAAGTCCGCACGCAGCTCCAGCCCATGTTCCTTCGGCGCATAGTGATAGAGGCCCGGCGTAAGATCGAGTCCCCCGATCCGCGGCACCGCCACATAGCCTTCCGTCGGATGCAGATTGCCGGACGATGGATTACTCCGCAGCGCCCACTCCGACTCCCCTGCTTTCTTCCAGGCCGACAGAGCAAGAGCCAATTCAAAAAATCTGGAAAGACTCCGGACGTTCACAGGCCGACTAGGAACCGCCCCGCATTGGTAGATGGCGTCATAGGCCGGGGATACCGGGTCCTCATCCGGCTTCAGCAGGGGAAGCGGAATCACTTCGGCACCCTCGAACCGTCGGAACGGATCAGGCTGATTCGCCCAATCGAGAAACCCTAACGAACGCGCGTAGCGATGGAAATGATGCTTGCTCTGGACGTGATAGCGGATGACTTGATCGACGGGATCAGAAGAGACGGATTCAATGGATGTAGTCGGAACCGGCTTCTCGGTGCTCATTGGTAATGGTACGGCAGTCTACAGAGCGGGGGGAAAGAAAGTAAACGCGGCTCGGTTGCAATCCTTAGAACCAACTGAGAAAGAGAAAATCGGGCGCATTGACCACCACTTATCTTGCCGCGTATCCTGGCCTCTCACTTTATTTTGAGGCACCGGTGCAATTCGATGCAGCACTCGCCGCGCAGACGGCGTTTCAAGAAGCTAAAGCCGAACTTGGCTTGGACTGGAACGCAGCCGTCGCATTGGAAGAGACGTTTTCTTCCAACGCCGGAGCACCGGCACGGGAGGCGTACGAGGGACTGCTCGCGCTTGCGCAACGGTATCCCACGGCTTATTCCTTTCATGCCTTCTGCATTTACATCACCTGGCAGCAGGTCACCGAAGAAACCATCGCTCATCATTTTCGGACCGGCATGAGGCTGGCGGAAGCGTATCTTGCTTCTCTGGATGGCAAAGACCAGCGGAACATTGACTACGTGACCGAACTCTACGAATCGTTTCGGGCCGGGTTGGGGCTGGAAGAGGAAGATGAGATCGAGGTCGAATTCAGAAAGGACACGCCGAAAGGCGGAGACTAGCGGAATGCGTCTCTCGTGGAGCGTCGTTCGTATCCCGTTTCGGACGCCGGTTCATCATGCGCTTCACGCTTCACAAAACAATGTCGGACGACCACAAACATCGCGCGCGGATCTTTCTCCATCGCGGCGATCTCGTCCAAGCTCGGACTGCCTGGGCAGCGGCTGTCGCTGACGATCGCGCGGCGAACAATCAGCGCGAACTCTCCGACTCGCTCGGCAATCTCGGCAACACCTGCGCGCTCATGCACGATTTTGAAACGGCTGAACGTTGCTATCGCGAGGTGCTCGCCATCCAGCGAACCGAACGTAACCGACATGCCATCGCCCACACGTTGGTCAATCTCGGTAATCTCCACATCGGCGCCGAGCATCCGGAGAAAGCCCGCCCCTATTATCTTGAAGCGTTGGATCTTCTGCGCGAACTGAACGACGACCGCGCGCTCGGCATTCTTTACAACAACCTGGCGCTGCAAGAAGCCCGTGAGGGCCACTGGGAGCAAGCCGTCACCTCGTTCAAGCTGGCGCTCGACTATCATCGGGTGGTGGGCAACGAAGAAGGATTGGCGGTGACCTACAGCCAACTCGGAAAATGTTTTCTCGATCAAGGGGATCTCACCAAAGCCGAGCGCTGTCTGAACAATGCCTCTGAGCACTACATCAAGCTCGGCAATGAACCGGCCGAAGCCGCCGTACTCCGGCTTCTCGCCATAGTGTATGAAACCAGAAAGGATACAATCTCCGCTCGTCGCTGTCTGGAGCGGGTGGTTTCGCTCGATCTGCGTTACAAGCTACCTGATTTTCAAACAGACTCCGCGCACCTTGCCCAGCTGAACAATTCCAATTAACCCCCTCCCTCAACAACGGAGCTCTTCTATCCAAACCAGCCGTTCCAGCGCTCGAACATTTTCACTGCGCACAACATATGGATTTTCTGGACAGTGGTTTTCTTCCTGCTACCGTTGTGCTGTCACCTGTTGCGTCAAGTTTCACCCTCACCCAACCGACAGGATAATGACGTGGATGTCGCATGCCATTCCTTGCTCGGCTCTTCATCATATTGGCTGCAGGGTCGATCATGACCGCCGCCGCTGCACGGGCGTCGGACGTGTCGCCGGTCATTACGTTCGGCACCCAGGAAATCTCCCTCACCGCCGGCTACCTGCTCCCGCATCGATTGACGACCGACCACACGACCAAGCAGCAGGGTCCGGCCTTCATGCCGTCCTGGATGATGACGCTGACCGACCCGGTGGGTGATGGATGGTATCGTGGGCAGGTCTCGATCGGCGCAGAGATGGTCTACCTGCAATTTCAGGAACCGGTCCTGACGCATGGCGTCGGCTTCGCACCGAAAATCAAATATACCTTTGTCGCCCTCGATCGTATCCGTCCCTACGTCGAGTTCGCCGGCGGGCCCTTCTGGACCGATCTCGGCGGGCGCATTCCCGAGGAATCGTCTCAATTCAACTTTGTCCTGACGGCGGGATTCGGCCTGTCTTATTTCATCACCCCGCAGACGGCCCTCAACGTCGGCTATCGCTTTCACCATATTTCCAACGCCGGCACGCAATACCCGAACCTGGGACTCAATGCGAGCCTGCCCTTCGGCGGGTTCTCATTCTATTTTTGAGGAGACTTTTACCATGGCGCATCATCTCTTCCGCACCGCACTCGCAGGTCTCGTGGGTTTGGCGACGACGGCGACACTGGGCTGCACCAGATGGATCGATGTCATGCCCTCTTCCTTTGACTCCCAGAACTCCATCGCGCAATCGATCGCCAACGATGAGCGGGTCCCCCTCGTGATGGACGGTTTCCGGCTGGTGCAAAACGGCGCCCCGCAGAATCCTTCGAGTGAAATAGAACGCCGCATCCTGAACCAGGTGCAGGAAACGCGGCTTTTCTCATCACTCGTGCCCTTTGGAGGCAACGCCTTCTCGCTCGGCGAAAAAGTGGTGATGGCGCGGATCACGTTCGACGAAACCATCGATCCGCATGCGGGCGAGGCGGCCTGGAAGGGATTCGTCATCGGCGCCTCGATGTTTCTGCTGTCGCCGGCCATCGAGCTGGACTACGACTACGCCGCGCAGGCCACCTTGGAACTGGAACGGTGGGACGGTCAGGTGAAACGCTATGCAGCGCGTTCGGCGGGAACCGCTCACTACAATTTGTTCGGCGCCACCCCGATTATGATCGACGAACTCAAAGGGCAGGTTACGGAAGCCTGCCTGAACGACTTGATGGACCAGCTCGTGAGGGATACCAATTTCTATGTGGCCAGCAGCACGCCCCTGCCGGACTTGCCTGCTCGTACCGTCACGGTCAAGGCGCGCAAGCCACTAACCCCGCCGCCCGCGCTTTCCATCGTCCCGATTTCGACATCCCCGATCCCATAACGATTATCTTCATCCCCGCCAACGTCTGTGGCCCTCCCGGCTCCCGGAATGCTATAGTGCCCTTCTGAGAAGGGAGCGCAGTCAATATGGACATCAAGCGTTTCGCCAATGGTGACCAAGGAATTTTCTTCGGCTCTGGGGCCTCGGCAAATTCTGGAGAAAGGCGGGTCGTGAATCTCGACGATGCCAGAAAGCGCATTGAATCCGCGGTCAGTCAATACGGGCAGCATGCGGCACCGGCCATCGATCTGGTGATGAACGAAGTGCGCTCCGATATGGGCGCCGGCGCGTTCAATGAACTCGTGGAGGAATTCGACCTTGAGCTCTTGTACAACATTCCCCCGATGGAATCGGATTTCTCCAACAGTTAACCTGTGAGAGTCACCTCGCCTTGTCGCTGATCTGGGCAGCGATTTCCGCACATGGATATGGGCACGCTGCGCAAGTCGTGCCGGTCCTCAATGCGCTTGGGAGACTCGTTCCCGATCTCCGCGCCCTGTTGCGAACGACCGTCCCACCGTCGTTTTTTCACGGCCGCCTTCGGATTCCGTGGGAGATCAGCCCGGTGCAACAGGACGTCGGCTGTATCCAAGATGGACCCCTTACCATCGACATCGAAGCGACCTGGTGCGAACACCGGAGGTTTCATTCTACTTGGACCGACCGGGTGAAGCAGGAAGCCGCCGCAATGGAGGCCGTCCGTCCGAACCTCGTCCTGGCCGATACGCCCTATCTTGCGCTCGCGGCCGGACGGGCTGCAGCGATTCCATCCGTCGCTCTTGTGAGCTTTACATGGGATGCCATTCTAGCGGAGTTTCAGGCTCCGCCCGATGTTGAGCACGACGTCCTCATGGCCACCATCCGCGCGAGCTACGAGCAAGCGGATCTCGCCTTGAGGATGACCCCCGCGCCGCACATGGATCACTTCCGGCGCACGGTTGAGATCGGACCGATCGCGGAACCGGTCAACCCGGCACGCGACCGGCTTGCTGAAGCATTGCACCTCGCGCCTGATGAAAAAACCGTGCTCATAGGATTCGGGGGCATCCCGCTCACCTCCCTGCCATTTAGCGAATTGGAACGACTCGACGGCTATCGCCTGCTCTTTGACGGACCAATTCCGACAGGCAGCCGGCGATTCGTATCGATCGGCTCGCTTCCCTTTTCGTTTAAGACCTTGCTGGCTTCGGTCGATGTCATCATAACCAAGCCGGGTTATGGCACCGTCGTTGAAGCAGTGGCGCTTGGACAGCCGGTGGTCTATGTTCGCCGGTACAACTTTGCCGACGAACAGCCCATCGTTGACTACCTGCACCGGCACGGTCGCGCGGTGGAACTCTCACGGAAGGATTTCTTCGAAGCCCGGTGGGAGACGGCCTTGAGCCGCATTCTTCGCCTGCCCGCCCCGGCAGATCGACCGGCCCCGCCGACCGGCGCCATAGAGGCAGCAGCCGTGTTGACTTCTTATTACTAATACTCACCTGCGCCAAGGAGCTGCCCGATGCGCCTTGTCGGTCGCCTCGCAACATACCTCGCCAGACTTCTGGCGGCTATCCGCAGTGTCTTCGACCGAGCAGCCTTTATTGTGAACGGATTCCTTCCCGCGCTCTTGCCGCCTCGAGATCTGACCCACCTCATCCGCGCTCATTACGAACGCAGTTACATCGATACGTATGCGCGCTTTTCAAACGACCTCTACGAATGGACGCTCGAAGCCTGGGAAGAGGACGTCCTCCTCCGGCACGGCATCCGTTCAGGTAATATCCTCGTGTTGGGCGCCGGTGTCGGCCGCGAATCGATCGCCCTGGCTCAGCAAGGACTCTCGGTAGTCGGCCTGGATATCAATCGGGAAGCCGTTCGGACCGCCGACTGCGCAGCTCAGCGGACGAAAGTATCCGCCGCCTTCGTCCAAGCCGATTTTCTGGCCCTGCCGATACGGCCGCACTACTTCGACTACGTGCTTCTCTCCGGCATCATGTACAGCTCCATTTCGGGCCGTGCCCATCGGCAAGCGTGGCTCAAGTCGCTCCATGCGTACCTGAAGGACGGCGGCTGCATTGTGCTCAACTTTCTCGTCGATCGGTGGCCGCCGACCAGAAGCCGACGGCTCGTCGAAGCCGTCAATCGCTTGGCCGTCACACTTCCGGGAGCGAACAAATCCTATCAGCCTGGAGACACCTGCGCCCAAGGCCATTTCCTGCATGCGTTTCAGAGCGAAGATGAAATCCGGCAGGAGTTCCTTGAGGCCGATGTCCTGGTGACCGACCTCGCGTGGAGAAGGGGGTTTGCCGTGGTCAGGTTTCCCCCCTGAGAGTGCGCTGCCCGCCGGCCCGCCTCTCAGCAAGCCGGAAACCCGGCTGTCTTCCGGCTTGAAATACTCCTGGAAGGGTGGAGAAGGATTTGCTATCCTCCTGCTCCATGAATCCTGTCGCGGTCTACTCCAAGAACCCGGACTATGTACAACGCGATGTTGCCGGGGAATGTATCTTAGTTCCGATCCGACGTTCCCTCACCGAATCCAACAGCATCTATGTACTGAACGACACCGGCGCGGCCCTGTGGAACCGCATCGACGGAAAACGATCGGTCCAGGCCATCGCCGAGGAATTCGTACAGGAATACGACGTGGCCCTGGATCAGCTCCACCGGGATTTCGAGACACTGCTGGCAGATCTGCGCTCCATTCATGCTGTTGACGAGGTGTCTGTCGCCGATGGTCCCACAGGATAAGCTTCGCCACCTCCCCGACCGTTTTCCGCTCACCTGCCAATGGGAGATTACCTGTCGCTGCAACCTGCACTGCGTGATGTGTTATACGGACTGCTTCAATCGTCCTGAGCTGGTCCGCCGCGAGCTCAGTACGCACGAGATCCTTCGCATCATGGAGGAACTGGCCGATGCCGGCACGCTCGAACTCTGCTTAACCGGCGGCGAGCCACTCGCGCGTCCCGATTTTTTTCAGATCTATGAACGGGCAATCCGTCGCGGCTTCCTCGTGACAGTGTTCACCAATGGCACCCTCATCACGGACGACGAAGCCGACCGCTTCGCTGCGATGCCTCCTCAGCGCATTGAAATCAGCCTCCATGGATCGACCAGCGAGACGTTCGAGCGCGTGACCCAAGGCCGAGGGTCTTATGACCGGTGTCTGACCGCCGTGCGCTTGCTGCTCAAGCGACGCCTTCCACTAGCGTTAAAGACCACCGCGTTGAGCGTCAATCGACATGAGATCCTTGCGATCAAGGATTTCGTCGCCTCGCTCGGCCCTGTCGCGTTCAAACTGGGCGAAGAGATCCGTCCCGAACTCAATGGCGGCGCCGGGCCGTTTCACTATGCGCTGTCCGAGCAGGAACTGACGGCGCTGAACCGACAAGATGCCGCCCTGTGGAACGAAGCCTCTCGCCGCAAGAAGACGGATCTCGCGCCTTGCCGAAGCGGCATGCAGAAGTTCCACATCGATGCCTATGGGCAGCTGCAACTCTGTTCCGGCAATCGCCGCCAGAGCTATGACTTGCGGCAAGGGTTGTTTGCAGACGGGTTTTACCGCCACCTGCCGACGTTCGGCTGCCAATGGAAGGGGCAGCCTGCATCGCTCGCTGGACAACCGGTGACGATCCATGGCTGACGCACGCGCGCTGGCGACACTCGAATACGGGGAGTTCAGCCGGAGAGTTCATGACCGGTCAGCCACCATTGCTCGAGTCATCAAGGCGCAGCTGGAACTGACCTATCGTTGCAATCTTCATTGCCGCCATTGCTACACGGATCCCTACAACAGCACAAAATTCCTCCCGCGGGAACTCCGCGTCGATGAAATCCATCGCCTGATTGAGGATCTGCAACAGATCGGCGTCATGTGGCTCAATCTGACGGGCGGCGATATCTTCATGCACCCGCACTTTTTCGAGATCTATGAAGCGGCGGTCCGAAAAGGGTTTCTGCTCCAGCTCTATACCAACGGCACACTCTTTACCAAAGCCGCGATTGAACGGCTCCGAGAGATGCCGCCCTTCACCATCGATATCTCCTGCCACTCGGTGACTGAAGAGGCGTTTGACTGGTTCACGCAAGTGCCCGGATCGTTCCGCGCCTTCATCCGCGGGCTGGAGATGCTGCGGGCCAGCGGTCTGCCGTTCACCCTCAAGACGAAAGCTATGAACTGGAACAAAGGCGAAATTCCTGCGATCAGGAGGTTCGTCGAATCCTATGGCGGGCGATTCGCATGTACGACCTCGCTGTCGCCTCGACTGAACGGAGACCTCGCCCCGCTTGGCTATCGCCTGGCTCCGCAAGATGTGATCGCCTTGGATCAGCAAGAAGAATCCGAGGAAGCGAAAGAGTCCTGTCCTCGCTCAGCCGAAATGGCGCCACCCCCGACCGACCGCCTCTTCCGCTGCGGCTGCGGGACCAATACGATCCACATCAACGCCTGGGGCGAACTCGGCACCTGCACGTTGCAATACGAGCGGCGTGTGTCACTCCGAGATCATTCATTGTCAGAAGCCATCGACACGCTTTTTTGCAGCGTACGGGCAATGCGCTACCAAAGCGAGTCACCCTGCCGCACCTGCGAGATCCATACGTTTTGCGACAAGAAGCCGTCCGATGCCCGATGGGAAGGCCGCGACGCAGAAGCGCCCATTCCCTATGATTGCGACGTCGCTCTTGCGCGGGCGCAATCGGCGTTGCATCAGACGCTGATTCATCCCTTGAGCCGAATCCATAAGGAAGCGCAGGCTTATCATGACTAAGAAAAAACCATACAGCCCGCCGCAACTCTTCCGTATCGAGCTGGACCAGGAGCAGGCCATTCTCAGCGCCTGCAGCATCATGACCACCGCAACTTTCAATAACGGGACTCGCCGGTGTAACGTGAGGTTCGTTCCGTGCAAAAGACTATCCGTGAATTTCGGCGACAGCGGCCCTCGGCCTTCCTAAAGGAGAGTATTCCGGTGAAGGACAAAAAACCGTACAGCCCGCCGCAACTCTTCCGCATCGAGCTGAACCAGGAGCAGGCCATTCTCAGCGCCTGCAGCTTGATGACCACGTCGGCTGCCGACGGCGGGGAGAACGTGTGTCACCGAAGGAGGGGAAGGAGAATCAGACCCTGTAAAAACAGCGGCGCGAATTTCGGCGACAGCGGCCCGCGGCCATCATAGGACCCGGCCTCTCATGCGCATTGACTTGAACATCGGTGGATACGGGATACTGATCGACGAACCGGCGGACCATCCTGCCTGCGCCTGGCCCCTGCGACCGTTCGATCGATTTATCGGCCCATCTGAGTCTCCACCGGCTATCACCGTGGAGGTGCAGATCGTCGCCACGCTGCCGGTGCTCCCCGCAGGTCCTGTCCGGTTCGACGCTTGTCACGGTCTCTGGACCCTGTTCGAATCGGACGCCGGCCTGATGCTGGAGTGCCTCGACACACAGACGCTGCACCCGCGAATCCGCGCCACCCTCGCTCCCGACTTTTCATCCGTGCGCGCCGCTGTTCTCCAACAAACCGTCGAGGGGATTACCGGATGGGCGCCGATGCAGATCGTTAATCCCGTTGTGGAGCTGTGCTTGGTTACCAGAGTAGCGCGGGATGGAGGGATTGTTCTTCACTCTGCCGGCGTGCTGTCCCCGAAAGGCGGATACATATTCACGGGCCCGTCCGGTGCGGGGAAGTCGACCTTGTCCCAGCTCCTTGCCGAGGGGGGCGCCTCCGTTTTGAGCGACGAGCGCATGATCGTTCGGAGCAGCGCGGGCGGAATGGTCGCCTATGGAACCCCCTGGGTCGGCAGCGGCCGATACGCTCAGAATGCGTCCGGTCGTGTGACCGGTCTGTACTGTATCCGCCATGGCGCTCGGTCTCACCGGATCGAGACCATGACCCCCCGTGCGATCATGTCGGCTATTCTCCAGCAATGTGTTCTGCCCCACTGGGATCGTGAGGCGATGGACTCGACACTCGCGTTTCTGAGCCGGTTGATTCAACGAGTTCCCTGTCGAGGTCTTGCGTTTCTCAAGCAGCCGGATATCGCGGACTATCTCGACCATGAACCTGCAAACCTGTCGCCGGCAGCGCCATGAAGGACCTGGCCGCCGATCAATTTTGGGAATCCGTCACGACCCACGCCGCTGCCTCGCGCCGGCCGGAAGGCGTCACCTTCGAGCTCACCTACGGGTGCAATCTTCGCTGCGTCCACTGCTATAACCCGACTCACCGGATGCTCCCTCACGAATTGACGACCTCGGAGGTGTACTCGATTCTCGATCAGATTGCCGACCTGGGTGTTCTCGACATCGCGTTCACGGGCGGTGAACCATCGATCCGTCCCGACATCGTTCCAATCTTGCGCCATGCTCGCTCTCGAGGATTCGTCATCCAGCTCCTGACCAACGCCACGCGCATCACCTCTGCATTCGCGCTGGTTTTACGGGAAGTCGGCGTCTCACAGGTGAACGTCTCCGTCTATGGAGCGACCGAATCAACGTACGAACGCATGACCGGGACCTCAGGCTCCTACGCACTGTTCCTCCAGGGCCTCCGCTGCTTGGCGGACTTTCGCCTCCCCGTCACCGTCCGCATGCCGGTGACGACCGTGAATCGGCATGAGATTGCAGATTGTCGAGCACTCGTGGAACGACACGGGTTCAAATTCCAGTACTGCTTGGACCTCATGCCAAAGACCGACGGTGATGTGAGCCCGCTCCGATATCGGCTCGGCCCCGAAGACAAATGCCGGATTGACGAAACGTTCGTCGGGCTCCATTCGAGTGAGACAGTGGAGCCCTGTGGCGGCCTGATTACCTGCGCCTGTGGACACAATCGGTTCGCCATCACGCCCTATGGAGAAATGAACCTCTGCGTGGCGTTTCCCATTCCCAAGTACGATTTGCGCCGCGGGACGGTTCGCCAGGGATGGGAAGTTCTCAAGCGTACGGTGGATGAGGCTCAGCCGAACGATCATTACCAGTGCCCCTCCTGCGATGTGCATCGCTTCTGTCGCCAAGGACCAGCCGATGCCTGGCTGGAAACGGGAGACATGAGCCGTTGTCTTCCGCATTTCAAAGAATGGGCCCAAGCTCTTGAGGCCGCACATGCCCTCCTCGACCCTCGACGACCTGCTTGAGGCGTACGGCAAGGTCAGCGCCGCCAATCGAACGGTCCTGGACGGCTTCGTGCTGGTCGCCCAACAGTTCCGGCAGCAGGACATCGCGTTTCTTTTGCTCAAAGGCGCCGATGTGATTTCACGTCTCTATGGCGTACGTGGTTCACGGCCTCTTTCTGATATTGACCTCCTCGTCCATGAAGTCGATCTACCCGCCATTGATCGACTTCTCACCAGCCTGGGGTTTGTTCAACAGATCGACGGCAATCCGTCCTACGCCTCATCTGAGTTACACCATTCTCTCGATCTCGTTACCTCGCTGTGGTATCTCGACGAATACCAGCTGGCCGATGTCTGGTCCCGTGCGATTGCGCGTCCGTTCCCGCCTATTACGATCACCTGCCTGTCCACCGAGGATCTACTGATTCATCTCACGGCCTATGCAGTTGTCCATCGAGGACAGCTGTCGGCCGCCTTCTCTCAAGATCTTCGCTTGCTCATCGAAAAGGAATCCCCCGATTGGCCGACGATTATAGCGCACGCCCGGCGCTATGACTTGCGGGTCCCCCTGCACCATGGCCTGACCCATATCCGCGCCGTCTTTCCGGCTGTCGGCATTCCAGATCACGTGCTCTCGCAGCTCGCTCCGGAAAACCCGCGGGAGGAGGTGTTGGCCTGGCTCTTCCGCAAACTCGTGACCACAGAACCGCTGCCCGACCTCGGCCATCTCCTGCTGTTTCTCACGCTGAAGCGCGGGATGAAACGCTCATGGCTTGCTCGGACCCTGTTCCCCTCTGCGACGTTTTTAACCTATCGCTATGGGCCGGCGGCGGCTCGGGCACCCTGGACCACCAGACTTGCGCGGCTCTGCCACCTTGTCCACGCAGGTCTTCTTTTGTCCGTCCGTCTGATCCGACGGCTTGCCGCCACAGGGGCGAAGGGGACCTCGTGATTACGCGCCTGCACAATCTCACTACCGCGACGGCTGTTTTCCCCACTCATGAACTCCCGGACGAAGTGCAGCAGCCGGTGTTGCAAGGCCTCGTGAGTCCGCGAGTCATCTCTTCCAGCATGCAACCGACGCTCGCCATAGGCGACCGCCTGGACCTGGCCCCGGCTGATCGGCTTCAGGTCGGCGACCTGGTCGTGTTCCGTCAAGGCTCTCTGCTTATCTGCCATCGCGTCGCGCGCATGGAGGATCAGCGCCTTTATACGAAAGGCGATGCCTGCGACGGCCCTCCGGAGCCCATCAGCCTCTCCGACGTCGTCGGTCGAGTCCCCGCCGTTCTTCGCGGCAATATGCGTCTCTCTGTTTCGCCGCCCTCCGTTCACCTCCGGCAAGGCGCCGTAACCGAATCGCCGCTGGATCGAGTTGCCGATTGGGGCCGGGAACAGATGGGATCGCTCCTACGCCGCCTCATCGGATATAGTGCGGGCCTGCCCCTCATCGGTGAGGGCATTCGCCTGCTCTTCACGCACATCGTAGCCGTAGATGTGCTGGAACAGGCGCCGCTTCGCTCGCTGACAAGTTGGCTGCAGCGGGATACAGTTCGGCTCTCTCGGATCGGACAGTTGCATGAACACCTGGCCGCAACGCACGTCGATCTTGCCCGCGTCAGACTCGCCATTCGCATAGGGCCCTTCCTCCTCGGCACCTGCAGTCTGTGTCCCTGGTCCATACAGATTCGGCCGGCAGCCGTGCCGCTCTGCTTGGAAACGTCCTTTCAGTCTCTTCGCCGGATTTCGGAAACCGGCAATACCCCCTAACCGGCTGTCCTCAGACAGCACTCGCAATTCTTATGAGGTATTGCGGAGTTAAATACACATCCTTTTGCTGGATTCGTCCGTAGAGTGCTATAGTTGTGGCGGGTTTCCGGGCTCCAGAGGATCCATTGACTCGTATGGATAATCCGCCGCAACCAGCCGCATCGACGATTGATCCGAAATTACTGGCTCGCGTGGTCAAAAGGGATCAGCAGGCCTTCAGCCAGCTCTATGATCAATCCAGCATGCTCCTCTACACCATGGCTCTTCGCATCCTGGGCCACCGAGAGGAAGCGGCCGAGCTGCTGCAAGAGGTCTATCTCGAAGTCTGGAGAAAAGTGGCCCGGTATGACGTGGGTCGTGGGACGCCGGTGGCCTGGCTCATCACGCTCACCCGCAGTCGAGCGATCGACCGGCTCCGATCCAGTGGCGCCCGCGCTCAAGCCGGCGAATCCCTCGACGGCTCCTCGGCCGATCAGTTGGCGGATAAAAGTCCGGGGCCGTTTGAGGCCCAGGC